>NZ_RBZN01000018.1 GCF_003628435.1 Ureibacillus endophyticus
GTTGTGTGGTGTGGTAACCTCAACTAACATCAAAATTCAGGGGGTGGCAAGTTTTTTTGCATAAAAGACTGTAAAACCAACGATTATTAGCGATTTATATATATAAGTTTTGACAATACGACATATTGAAAGGGGGGGGAAGAGATGTCATTTGCTTCCGAAACAAAAAAAGAATTAACTCAAATAGAAGCTGATGATTCCAGTTTAAAATCTGAAGTTTCTGCACTCATTCGAATGAATGGTACATTATCATTTACTAATCGACAACTGAGTTTAGACGTTCAAACGGAAAATGCTGCGATTGCAAGACGTTTATATACAATCGTTAAAAAGTTATATCCTTATAATGTCGAGCTATTGGTTCGTAAAAAGATGCGATTAAAGAAAAATAATGTATACATTTGTCGTATCCGTGAAGGTGCTCGTGAAATCCTATCTGATTTAGATATCTTGTCAATAGATTTTCAATTGAATCATACAATATCAAAATCGATATTAGGGAATAAAAACCAGAAACGTGCTTATTTGCGCGGAGCATTTTTGGCAGGTGGCTCTGTTAACAACCCTGAAACATCATCATATCATTTAGAGATATACTCTTTATATAAAGAACATGGTGAAGCATTAGCTGACTTAATGAATCAATTTAATCTTAATGCTAAGACAATCGAGCGGAAAAAAGGATTTGTGACCTATTTAAAGGAAGCAGAAAAGATATCCGATTTCTTAGGGATTGTTGGCGCTACAACAGCAATGTTAAAGTTTGAAGATGTTCGAATTGTCCGTGATATGCGTAACAGCGTAAATCGTATTGTAAACTGTGAAACAGCGAACCTGAACAAAACAATAGGTGCAGCAATACGACAAGTTGAAAATATCCGTTTTATTGACAATGCTATTGGATTAGATCAACTCCCAGAAAAATTGCGTGAAATTGCAAGATTACGAGTGGAATATCAGGACGTAACATTAAAAGAACTTGGTGAGATGGTATCAACTGGTACAGTAAGTAAGTCAGGTGTAAATCATCGCTTACGAAAAATTGATGAAATTGCTGATGCACTAAGACGTGGAGAAATGATAAAATAATATATTTCAAATTTGTAGGAATCTAAGATTGTTCTTTTCATACATTTTAGATAAGATTATATTATACAGATGATCGGTATGAAAGGGAGTATCGTAAATGGTTGAGACCACAGTGGAAGTAAAATTAAAAACTGGTTTACAGGCACGTCAAGCAGCCTTATTCGTGCAAGAGGCAAATCGCTATAAATCAGAAGTGTATTTACAAAAAGAAGAGAAAAAAGTAAATGCAAAATCCATTATGGGTATTATGAGTTTAGCTATCGCTAGAGGCACAGCTGTCACTTTAATTGCTGATGGCAAAGATGAGTCAGAAGCCATTAAAGGCCTAGCAACTCTAATCGAAAAAGAAGAATAATGTATTTTATTTTGAAAACGCTCGCAAAAAAAGTGGTGTCTAATACAGACACCACTTTTTTCTGCGCCGAAAGCATAGCGACAGGCGCAAAAAAGGTAAGAACAACCCTAATGTACGGAGATGTCTTGCAATGATACAGACACCTCCTTTTTCTGCGCCGAAAGCATAGCGACAGGCGCAAAAAGTCGTAAGGGATATGTCTTGCACTGAAAGAGACACCACCTTTTTCTGCGCCGAAACAAAAAATTGGTGAAGAAAAATTCATTTCTTCACCAATTGATAGGATATTATTCTTTTTTATCAGAGCTGCGTTCAATGATATGGTCAATTAAACCATATTCTTTTGCGTTTTGTGCAGTCATGAAGTTATCGCGGTCAGTATCTTGAGCGATTTTTTCTAATGGTTGACCAGTACGTTCAGCTAAAATTCCGTTTAACTTGTCGCGTAAGAATAAAATACGTTTAGCTGCGATTTCGATTTCTGTAGCTTGACCTTGAGCTCCACCAAGAGGTTGGTGAATCATTACTTCAGCGTTTGGTAAAGCAAAACGTTTACCTGGTTCACCAGCAGCAAGTAAGAATGCTCCCATCGATGCTGCCATACCGATACAAATTGTAGAAACTTGTGGCTTAATATATTGCATTGTATCATAGATCGCCATACCTGCAGTGATAGAACCACCTGGTGAGTTAATATATAATGAGATATCCTTCTCTGGATCTTCTGCTGCTAAGAAAAGTAATTGGGCAACAATTGAGTTTGCAACATTGTCATCAATTGCACTACCTAAAAGAATGATGCGGTCCTTTAAAAGTCTAGAGTAAATATCGTATGCACGTTCACCGCGGTTTGTTTGTTCAATAACTGTAGGAATTAAATTCATTGTTATATCCTCCTTAATAAAGGTGTTTTATAAAATTGCTACGTGCTGAAATGTATCAGCTGTAACATAATCATACACAGAATAGTCAATAAAGGTCAAATATAAACTCCTTAATTTACATGTTTTATGATTAAGAGTTCGTAAAGTTGAATAGTCTAATTAAATGTATATTCCATAAACTTTATAGTTGAATTGTCGTGTAGGTGCTTGTATAATAGAAAAGTCGTAATTTTATGGTTTTGACCTTCGTATGGGTACATGTTTTTTCTTAGCGTTACGAGTAAGACTTATTTTATTTTTGTCCTCGTGGTGTAATGGATAACACAGAAGATTCCGGTTCTTCCGCTGGGGGTTCGATTCCCTCCGAGGGCGCCATTTTACTGTTTCAAAATATATATTATAATAGCAAACCTTTTATGAATTTATTAGTTTAGCAGCCTAATAAATTTTAAAAGGGAATGAAGATAAAGGATAAAATGTATTACTGTACCAATTCATTTTATCCTTATTTCATTCATTTAAACATTTTTTTCCTAATTTTTTAAAAAAATAAATACTATTACATAGTACAACCGTATTTTTATACGGTTGTTTTTTTATTTATGCAAAATTTTTTTTATTTGTAGAATATATGAAATTTTTTCGAAATATATATTTTCTTCTCGAATAAGTATAATTTTTATCGTATAAGTAGGAATTATTTTCAATAATAGTACATATATTTCGAAAATTTTTTGTTGTATAATAATTCCGATGTTTATATAATTGTTATATATATTACTAGGTTTGAAACTAAGAATATTGCAAACATTATAACAACTTTAGGGGGACTAACTATGTTAAAGAAAAAAGGAATGTTTAAATTAGGAATGCTTCTAACTGCATCTTCACTTATGTTAGCTGCATGTGGATCTAGTGACTCAGACTCATCAACTGGTAGTGCAGGTGAAGGTGAAAAAATTACTAAACTAGTAGCAGGAACAGAAGCTACTTTTGCACCATTTGAATATATGGATGATAAAGGTAATGTAGTAGGAATTGATGTAGATATACTAGATGCAATGACAGAAGAACTAGGTATTGAATATGAAATTCGTAATGTTGGTTGGGAGCCAGTATTCCAACAAGTAAAAAATGGTGAACTAGATTTAGGAGCTTCAGGTATTACAATTACTGATGAACGTAAAGAAACTTTTGATTTTACTGAACCATATTTTGAAGCAACACAAGTGCTAGTTGTAAAAGAAGATTCTCCAATTACTTCTGCTGAAGATGTAAAAGGTAAAAAAGTATCAGTTCAAATTAACTCTACTGGTCACATCGCAGCCAAAGATTTACTTGGTGAAACTAACCCAGATATTATGGCATATGAAAATTTACCAATCGCTATTCAAGAAGTGATTAACGGAACTTCAGAAGCAGCTATTGGTGACAACGCAGTAGTATTTGAGTACTTAAAAAATAACCCAGATGCAAAACTTAAAGTGATCGAAGACGATGCATTTGCTAAAGAATACTATGGTTTCATGGTGAAAAAAGGAAATACTGAAGTGTTAGATCTATTAAATGAAGGTCTACAAAAAATTAAAGAAAATGGTAAATTAGCAGAAATTACTGGTCAAGAATTAGAATAGAAAATTTGGAGGTGTTTCAGATGGACTTCTTAGAGTTGCGCTGGGACATAATCTGGAACTACCGTGAGCTTTTTTTACGTGGGATATGGATTACAATTTTACTTACAATTAGTGGTTATGTAGGTGGTATTATTCTTGGGGTTTTAATCGGATTAGGTGAAACTTCAAAGAAAAAATGGATTTATTGGCCATCTAAGTTGTACGTAGACCTGTTTCGCGGAACTCCAATGTTGGTACAGATTTTAATTATTCACTTAGCGTTTATCCCAGCAATTTTTGGACAATCGTATGGATTTATGGTTTCAGGTATTACAGCATTGATTTTAAACTGTGCAGCATATAACGCAGAGATTATCCGTGCTGGTATTCAATCAATCGATAAAGGACAAATGGAAGCTGCACGCTCACTTGGTTTAACTCATTCTCAAGCGATGCGAAAAATCATCTTACCACAAGCCTTCCGTCGAATGATTCCACCATTAGGAAACGAATTTATTGCATTATTAAAAGATTCATCATTAGTAACAGTTATTGCGGCAAACGATATTTTATATGCAGCAAAGGTTGTAGCAGGGGCGTATAACCGTTTCTGGGAACCTTATTTAGTCGCTGCACTTTTATACTTAATCTTAACGTACCTAGTAACTAAAGTTGTTGCTTATGTCGAACGAAGATTTAGTAATAGTTACAATCCGCGTAAGAAAAAAGAAGGGCGGGTTGCATCATGATTAAAGTAGAAAATTTACACAAACATTTTGATAAGCTAGAAGTATTAAAAGGCATAGACTACGAAATTAAAGAAAAAGAAGTAGTTTGTGTAATTGGTCCCTCTGGTTCAGGTAAAAGTACTTTTTTAAGATGTATTAATCTTTTAGAAGAAATCACAAATGGTGCTATTTATATTGATGGGGTAAAGGTAAACGATCCGAAAACAAATATTAACGATATTCGTACAGAAGTAGGAATGGTTTTCCAACAGTTTAATTTATTCCCACATATGACCGTATTAGATAATATTACGATGGCACCGATGCTGATTCGTAAATTGTCAAAACCGGAAGCTGAGAAATTAGCTTTGGAATTATTAGATAAAGTTGGACTACGTGCAAAAGCTGATAATTATCCACAGCAATTATCAGGTGGTCAACAACAACGTGTAGCAATTGCACGTGCCTTAGCAATGAAGCCAAAAGTCATGCTGTTTGACGAACCAACTTCAGCACTTGATCCAGAAATGGTAAATGAAGTATTGGACGTTATGAAGCAGTTAGCACTTGAAGGGATGACGATGGTTGTCGTAACACACGAAATGGGCTTCGCACGAGAAGTTGCAGATCGCGTGGTATTCATGGATGGCGGTTTCATCGTTGAACAAGGCGATCCTGAACAACTATTCGGAAACCCACAAAATGAACGAACAAAAGCCTTTTTAGGAAAAGTTTTATAAAAGTAGAATCCATTTGATGGTTGTGAATAACAACCGTTGAATGGATTTTTTATTTTGTAATGGTCTGATTGGGGGTGAATGGACGAAACGATATGTTATCTGGACGAAAATTAAGTGTATGCGGACGAAAATTAGAATTAAGCGGTCGAATTTAGAATGAGTGGACGAAACGGTAAGTTATCCGGACGAAAACTAAGCATATGTGGACGAAACATTAGAATAAGTGGACGAATCTAGAATGAACGGACTAAACGATGGGTTATCCGGACGAAAACTAAGCATATGGACGAAACATTAGATTAAGTGGACGAATCTAGGTTGAATGGACTAAACGATGGATTATCTGGACGAAAACTAAATGTATGTGGACAAAACCGTGAACTCTTGTGCATTTATATTTGCTTCTTGTGCACTTGGCAATATAACTAGTGCATTTATCTATGCTCTTGTGCGCTTAGCATCACATTTTGTGCGGATATAACTGTGACTTGTGCACAAAAAAACCGAGCAAAAATTTGCCCGGTTTTTGTTCTCAACATTGTCTAGCTACGAACGCTAGCTCTTCGACAACTTCAGAAACTCCTCCTCTTGTCGTTTCCTCCAGTTGTCTTCAGAGCTGAACGAGCGTTCTTCGCTTTTCTAAATTAGTTCGGCATATCTTTCGCTTTTTGTGCCATGCCGTACATGTTAAGCATAGTTTGCATATCTTGTGGAGCTAGTTGAGGGATTTGGTATAGGCCTTGTTTGTTTTGCCATAGTGATAGCTCGTATGCCATTTCGATACAGTTTGGAATGGAATCTTGTAAAACACGGCGTACTACCGGGTTTGTTGCTTCAAGGGCAGCTTGCGTTTTACCTGCTGCACCCATTTTGTGGCAGCTTAACAAGAAGCCTGAAATAATGCCGTCGTTAATTTCGTTTGCTGATTGCATCGGTTGTTTTGGTTGACCTGGTGATAAGCCGTATTTTGAATCATTGCCCATTTGCATTTTATAAGAACGAGTTGGGTGGCTTGGATCTTGGCCAGTTTTGAAGCACTCAGCCGTAATATTGTATTCATCTAGCATAAATGCGTATTGTCTATCCAAAATATTTAAAAGCTCTGGATCTTGAACATGGGGACGGAAAAAGATAAATGTGTTCATTGCGCCAATTGCTGCACTTAGTACCTCATGAACGTCTAACACTTCATGTGCACCATGATTCATCGACATTGGCATGTTTCCTTGCATTCCCTGAGATTGATTCATAAATTGGTTTTCCATTATTTATTCCTCCAAATTCAATAGTCGTACAAACGTACACGATATAGTTTGTGTAGATTTTATTTGATTATTCAATGGAAATTTGTCATTCTTAAAAAAGGAGGAATTTAAGATGAAAGTTACATTTTATAGTCGACCGAACTGTCCATTATGTACTGACGGTTTAATGATGTTAAAATTGGTGCAAGAAGATGTAGAATTTGAAATCGAAATGGTTAATATTGAAGATGATGATGAAATCCATGAAAAATACATGCTCATGATTCCTGTTGTCGAAAAAGATGGAGAAATTGTGCAATATGGAAATTTAGATTATGTAACATTACTCGAATCACTTCAATAATATAGATAGAAGTTGTATAATATTGGTATCGGGTATTTTTTTACCCTTTCTGGGACATTTTTATATATGTGGGGCAAAAAAGTCCTGATAAGAAAAGAAGGTAATACATTTGAACAAATATTTTTCCCAAAAGGCGTTCGAAATATTAGTTCCTGAAGTGATTTCAACATTTCAACTTCGATATCGCGTTTTGCAAATGATTTCGATGTCAGGTCCAATAGGAAGAAGGGCGATTGTTGATTCATTAAAGATGACTGAAAGATTTATCAGGAACGAAATAGAAAATCTGAAAAATCAACAATTGATTGAAATCACTTCAAAGGGAATGATTTGTACTTCCCTTGGAAATGAAATGTTAGATCAATTAAAAGACGTATTCCAAGAACTTTCAGGGTTATTACAAAAGGAAAAATTATTAGCAAAAGTTCTAGGGATTCAAAAAGTTATTATTGTACCAGGCAACTTAGATGAGGATGCAAATATTAAACACCTCATTGGAAAAGAAGCAGCCTCATTATTAACAGAACATGCAAAAAAAGATGATTATGTTGCGATAACAGGTGGCAGTACCGTTGCAGCATTAACTCATTTTTTAGAACCAGTAAAATCTTTAGACAGCTTAACATTCATTGCAGCCCGAGGAAGTATTGGGGATGAATTAGATTTTCAAGCAAATACGTTGGTATCACAATTTGCATCAAAATGTCATGCCAACAGTAAAACGCTCTATTTGCCAGAACATTTAAGTCAAACAGCCTATGAAACGATGATGAAAGAACCGATTATTAAGGAAATTATCGACTTATACGATGAAGTTCGAATTGTCATCCATGGTATTGGGAATGCGAAAGAAATGGCTGAAAGAAGACAATCAAATCCTGAAATTATTTCACTATTGCGTGACAAACAAGCGGTAGGAGAGGCATTTGGATACTACTTTGATGAAAACGGTCAAATCATTCATCGAATTAATACAATCGGCATTCAATTGGAGCAAGTAAAGCAAAGTCGTAACATCATTGCTGTTGCAGGTGGGGCGAATAAAGCGAAAGCGATTCAAGCTTACTTTAATATTGCAGCAAAACATACTGTATTAATTACAGATGAAGGTGCTGCAAATGCAATTCTAAATGGTTAATAAAGTTTTCATCAGGCTAAACTGTATTGGGTGGTCTTTTGAAATCTTAAATATATAAATTGGAGGAAATAACTATGGCTATTAAAATCGCAATTAACGGATTTGGACGTATCGGAAGACTTGTATTTCGCGAGGCAATCAATCACAGTGAGTTTGAAGTTGTGGCTGTTAATGATTTAACAGATGCACATCAATTAGCTCATTTATTAAAATACGATTCAATTCACGGTATTTTTGATGGAGAAGTACAATCAGAAGATAATGCATTTATCGTAAATGGCAAACGCGTTCAAGTATTATCCGAAAAAGACCCTGCAAACTTACCATGGGGAGAACTTGATATTGATATAGTGATCGAATCTACTGGTCGTTTTAGATCGATGGAAGATGTATCAAAACATGTTCAAGCAGGTGCGAAAAAAGCGATTTTATCTGCACCAGCTAAAGGTGAGATGCCTACATACGTAATGGGGGTAAACCATACAGAATACAATCCATCTGAAACAGTTATTTCAAATGCATCTTGTACTACAAACTGTTTAGCACCAGTAGCGAAAGTACTTGATGAAAAGTTCGGTATTAAACGTGGATTAATGACAACAATCCATTCCTATACAAATGACCAACGAATCTTAGACTTCCCGCATAGTGACCCAAGACGTGCACGTGCAGGAGCAGTTTCAATGATTCCTACAACAACAGGGGCTGCCGTTGCTGTTGCGAAAGTATTACCACATTTAAAAGGTAAACTGGATGGCTTCTCTATGCGTGTTCCAACACCAAACGTATCATGTGTTGACTTAGTAGCGGAATTAAATACAACAGTAACAGTAGAAGAAGTAAACAATGCTTTAAAAGAAGCGGCAAACGGTTCGCTAGAAGGAATTCTTGGTTATAACGAATTACCATTAGTATCGATCGATTATAATGGTGATAAACATTCATCTACAGTTGATGGTTTATCAACAATGGTATTAGATAATAACATGATCAAAGTATTAGCTTGGTACGATAATGAAATCGGTTATTCTAATCGATTAATGGATCTTGCTCTATATATTACACAACGTTCGAAATAAGAGAATAATGTGACATACTTATTAAGAATATGCCACATTAATCATTAATTTAGCATAAAAAGTATAGCCTTTATATTTATTACCATTTATAATGGTTAAGGGTAAAAGAAGCGTGGGATAAAAATACCCATCGCTTCTTTCTTTTTAATCAGCTAGAATGTGCGAGCGTAATTGAATTCTAAAGTGAACGAACGCGCTTCGCTTTTCGATTGTCCAGCTATGGTGGCTAGGCTCTCGCGTCGCTTCAACTCCTCCTACGAAGGCAAAAAGCGCCTTCTTGTTCGGAGTCTCCAGCGCGTGTCGAGCCTGAACGAGCCACCTTCGCTTTTCGATGGTCTAGCTTCGTGCGTTAGCTCCTCGACAACTTCAGAATCGTCTGCAAGGGCAAAAAGCGCCCTTTTGCCGATTCTTCCAGTTGTTTTCGGAACTAAACGAACGCGCTTCGCTTTTCTAATATTGTAAGAATAAAAGGAGACGCTTTAAGCTTACAATAAACTATTGCATAAATGAGAAAATAATATAAACTCGCAAATTTTGAAGGAGGGTTTTCTTCAATGTTTTTAAAGAAGACGATGAAAGATGTAGATGTAAAAGGTAAACGTGTATTTGTTCGTGTGGACTTCAACGTACCAATGGAAAACGGGGAGATTACAGACGATACGCGTATCCGTGCTGCACTTCCAACAATTAAAGAACTAGTAAATGCAGGAGCGAAAGTTATTTTAGCTTCCCATTTAGGTCGTCCAAAAGGCGAAGTAAAAGAAGAAATGCGTTTAACGGCAGTTGGTGTTCGTTTAAGTGAATTAATTGGACAACCAGTTACAAAGCTAGATGAATCAATTGGTGAAACAGTTGAAGCAACAGTTGCCGAAATGAAAGATGGCGACATCGTATTATTAGAAAATGTCCGTTTCCATAAAGGCGAAGAAAAAAATGACGAAGAACTCGCAAAAGCTTTCGCGAAATTAGCAGATATCTATGTAAACGATGCATTTGGTGCAGCTCACCGTGCTCATGCTACTACAGAAGGTATTGCAAAATATGTTCCAGCCGTTTCTGGTCTTTTAATGGAAAGAGAGCTAGATGTATTAGGGAAAGCTTTATCAAATCCTGAACGTCCATTTACAGCGATTATCGGTGGTGCAAAAGTTAAAGATAAAATCGGTGTTATCGAAAGCTTGCTAGATAAAGTAGATCATCTCATTATCGGCGGCGGCCTTTCCTTCACATTTGTAAAAGCGCAAGGACATTCAATAGGAAAATCTTTATTAGAAGAAGATAAAATTGAATTAGCGCGCGGCTTTATTGAAAGAGCAAAAGAAAAAGGCGTTCAATTACATATGCCAGTGGATGCGGTTGTAGCGAACGAATTTTCAAAAGATGCACAAACAAAAGTTGTAGATATTAATGAAATCCCAGAAGAGTGGATGGGTCTAGACATTGGTCCAAAAACTGCTGAAAAATATGCAGACATCATAAAACAATCCAAATTAATTATTTGGAATGGTCCGATGGGTGTGTTCGAAATGGAACCATTTGCAAATGGTACGAAGACTGTTGCAAATGCCATGGCAGAAACAGAAGGCTACACAGTAATCGGTGGTGGCGACTCAGCGGCAGCAGTAGAAAAATTTGATGTAGCAGATAAAATGGACCACATCTCAACAGGTGGAGGAGCTTCTCTAGAGCTTATGGAAGGTAAAGAACTTCCTGGTATTGTAGCGTTAAACGATAAATAAGGAGGCAAATTCATGCGTAAACCAATTATTGCAGGAAACTGGAAAATGTATAAAAACTTTGATGAGGCAGTGGAGTTTGCAGAAGAAGTACGCGACAAAATTCCTTCTGCTGATAAAGTAGATTCAGTTATTTGTGCTCCAGCTATTTATTTACCAACATTAGTTGATATTGCTACTGAAACAGATTTAGCGATTGGTGCACAAAACATGCACTATGAAAATGAAGGCGCCTTTACTGGAGAAGTGAGCCCATCACAATTAGCCTCCATTTATGTGGATTATGTCATACTAGGTCATTCTGAACGCCGTGAATATTTCAATGAAACGGATGAAGCTATTAACAAAAAAGTAGGAGCAGCCCTTTCTCATGGAATCGTTCCAATTATTTGTTGTGGTGAAACGTTAGAAGAAAAAGAAGCGGGGAAAACAGAAGCAAAAGTTGTATACCAAGTAACAAAAGCTTTAGAAGGTTTCAAATCTGAAGAAGTAAAACATATGGTCATTGCCTATGAACCAATTTGGGCGATTGGCACAGGAAAAACAGCTACAGCAGAAGATGCAAATCACGTTTGTGGATTTATCCGTAAAACAGTCGGTCAATTATTTGGACATGATGCTGCAAACGAAATCCGTATACAATATGGTGGTAGCGTAAAACCTGAAAATATTGAAGAATTGTTATCGAAAGAACATATCGATGGTGCCCTTGTAGGCGGTGCAAGCTTAGAAGTGTCATCGTATTTAAAATTACTGGAGGCGGCAAGTCAAAATGCCTAAACAACCTGTTGCATTAATTATTTTAGACGGCTTTGCATTTCGCGATGAAGTATTCGGAAATGCAGTAGCGCAAAGTAAAAAGCCAAACTTTGATCGTTACTGGGCGCAATACCCTCACTCTACATTAACTGCATGTGGAGAAGCGGTAGGTCTTCCAGATGGTCAAATGGGTAACTCTGAAGTAGGTCACTTAAACATTGGTGCTGGCCGAATTGTGTACCAAAGTTTAACGCGAATTCACAAATCCATTCGTGATGGCGAATTCTTTAAAATCGATAAGTTTTTACAAGCGGTTGAACATGTAAAAGCAAATAATTCTAAATTGCACTTAATGGGGTTACTATCTGACGGTGGTGTTCATAGTCATTACGAGCACCTTTTTGCCCTATTACGATTAGCCAAAGAAAATGGCCTTGACGATGTATTCGTACACGGTTTCTTAGATGGCCGTGATGTTGGACCATCAACAGCAGTTGGCTATATTGAAGAAACAGAAAAGAAAATGAATGAAATCGGCGTAGGGAAATTTGCATCGATTCATGGCCGTTATTATGCAATGGACCGTGACAAACGTTGGGAACGTGTTGAATTAACATATAAAGCGTTAGTGGATGGAATTGGACATACTGCAGCATCAGCGAAAATGGGTGTTGAAACTTCATATGCAAATGAAGTGTATGATGAATTCGTAAAACCATTTGTAATTACAGAAGAAGGAAAACCAGTAGCTACAATTGATACGAATGATGCAGTAATCTTCTTCAACTTCCGTCCAGACCGTGCAATTCAACTTTCAACGGTATTTACAAATGACCAATTTATTGGTTTTAAACTTTCAGAAAAGCATCCTAAAAACTTAAAATTTGTATCATTTACTCACTATAGTGTAGATGTTCATGCAGATGTTGCTTTTGAAAATGTAGATTTAGTAAATACTGTTGGTGAAGTCATTGCAAGAAATGGTTTAACTCAACTGCGAATTGCTGAAACTGAAAAATACCCTCATGTAACGTTCTTTATGAGTGGTGGCCGTGAAGCAAAATTCCCAGGTGAAGAGCGTATTTTAATCGCTTCACCAAAAGTAGCTACATATGATTTAAAACCTGAAATGAGTGCATATGAGGTAACGGATGCACTGCTAAAAGAAATTGAAGCAGATAAGTTTGACGCCATCATCTTAAATTTCGCTAACCCAGATATGGTTGGTCACAGTGGTATGCTTGAACCGACAATTAAAGCGATTGAAACAGTAGATGAATGTTTAGGAAAAGTTGTAGACGCTATACTAGCTAAGGGTGGGGCTGCAATTATTACAGCCGATCACGGAAATTCCGATGAGGTTGTCACAATTGAAGGTGAACCAATGACAGCCCATACAACAAATCCAGTTCCGGTAATTGTGACAAAAAATGATATTGTTGTCAGAGATGGTGGAATTTTGGCAGATTTAGCGCCAACTATGTTAAAATTACTAAATGTAAAACAACCCGAAGAAATGACAGGTAAGCCATTATTTTAAGGTTGAAAAATAGATTAGGGGAGATTATTTATGCCATTTATTACTCAAGTATATGCTCGCGAAGTGTTAGACTCTCGTGGTAACCCAACAGTAGAAGTAGAAGTATTCACAGAATCAGGTGCGTTTGGTCGCGCGATCGTGCCATCTGGTGCATCAACTGGTGAATATGAAGCAGTTGAATTACGTGATGGAGACAAAACTCGTTACGTAGGTAAAGGTGTTTTAAAAGCTGTAGAAAACGTAAACACAATTATCGCTGAAGAATTAGAAGGCAACTACTCAGTTCTTGACCAAGTAGTAATTGATAATGCATTAATCGAACTTGATGGTACAGAAAACAAAGGTAAATTAGGTGCTAACGCAATCCTAGGTGTATCTTTAGCAGTAGCTCATGCAGCAGCTGATTATTTAGATATTCCTTTATACCAATACCTTGGTGGCGTAAACGCAAAACAATTACCAGTACCAATGATGAACATCTTAAACGGTGGTGCTCACGCTGATAACAACGTAGACATCCAAGAATTCATGGTAATGCCAGTTGGCGCAGAATCTTTCCGTCATGCATTACGCATCGGTGCTGAAATCTTCCATACATTAAAAGCTGTATTAAAAGAAAAAGGATACAACACTGCAGTAGGTGACGAAGGTGGTTTCGCACCAAACTTAGGTTCAAACGAAGAAGCAATTACAGTTATCTTAGAAGCAATTGAACGCGCTGGTTACAAACCAGGTGAAGAAGTTCGCTTAGCTCTAGACGTAGCATCTTCTGAACTTTACGATGATGCAAAAGGTAAATACGTATTAGCTGGTGAAGGTGTAGAAAAAACTTCTGCTGAAATGGTTGACTGGTACGAAGAGTTAACTTCTAAATACCCAATCATCTCAATCGAAGACGGTTTAGATGAAAACGACTGGGAAGGTCACAAACTTCTTACAGAACGTATCGGAAACCGCGTTCAATTAGTAGGTGACGATTTATTCGTTACAAATACATCTAAACTTTCTCAAGGTATCGAGCAAGGTGTAGGTAACGCAATCCTTATCAAAGTTAACCAAATCGGTACATTAACTGAAACATTTGATGCAATCGAAATGGCAAAACGCGCTGGTTATACAGCTGTCATCTCTCACCGTTCTGGTGAATCAGAAGACGCTACAATCGCAGACATCGCAGTTGCAACGAACGCTGGTCAAATTAAAACAGGTGCTCCATCTCGTACAGACCGCGTTGCGAAATACAACCAACTTCTTCGTATCGAAGACCAACTTGGTGCTACTAGCCAATACTTAGGCTTAAAATCATTCTATAACCTACGATAAGATAATTAATGGGCTCTCAGGGAAACTTGAGGGCCTTTTTTTATTGGGGGTTTTGGGGGATTATTAGAAGAAAACAGGGCAATAATAGAAAATTTTTCTTCGATAATAGAAAATTTCCTCTTGATAATAGAAACTCTTCAGATTATAGAAAAATTAGAGTGATTAATAGAAGAAATAGACCTAATAATAGAAAAAACTGGATACATAATAGAAAAATCCACCCTAATAATAGAAAATAGAAATCCCCCACAAACACATAAAGAACCATCCCAAACTAGAATGGTCCTTTATTAACAATATCTTCAGGAATCAGGTATCGTCTCCCACGCTTTTCACCTTCAGAAGTGAGTCCAAGTCGAGCTAGAAGTTTGGAAGCTACATGCATTGAGTCGATGCCGAAAAACTCTCGAAATTCTTGATTTGTAATATAGTTATTTACTAATAACCGATAGTCGTCCAAGGCTTGTAGGATGGCCTTCTTATTTCGAACTCTGCATTTTGGACAGCACCATGTTCCCGCTTTATAGTGCATTTGAAACTCATAATTACATATTTCACACAAAACGCCCTTTTTAATATGGCAAAGTTCGATATGATTTTTTGCTTCGGAACGTTTTAAGTTCGAATTTAGATAGTTTGCGAGTTCCACTAACTGTTCGTTAGTAACAACTGGTTTGTATTTTGCCTCCAATTTATTTAAATAAAATTGTAAGCCACTCGCATGAAAAAATGGAGGATGTTTTGGTATTTTTCCAATAATCGTTGATGGATTGGAACTAACAATTGCATACTCAATTGGCAATGGAATCTTTAATCTTTTTAAGAGACGAAAAAAATATTGTCCATGTCTTCTAATTTGAGCAAAGGGATTTGTAAAACTTTCTATAGTGTTCTCTAATGTCCGTGTTAACTGATGTTTGTCCTCTTCATAGTCAACTCGTCCAGAGATATTTTTAATTTCAATAATGAGCAGAAATTCCGGAGAGAGTAAAAGTGTATCGATTTGGTGGGGAAAGCCAAATTCATTGATACACTCGTAGTTAAAAATAAAAAAATGCTTCTCAGGTTTAGTCAATTCAACTAATAGGCGATCAACAAACAATTCGCCTTTGTACCCAGCCTGTAATCGATTTGCTAGTTTTACATAATAGTCAAAATGTTCATGTTTGTTGTTCAATCGCCTGACAAGCGCATTAGCAAATGATAATTTATTGGGCATTTTTCGTTCAAGTAGAATCAAATTTTCACCTCCTCAACCTGTATTTTAATGGAAATACTTTACAATTTGAAGAGGTGAAATAAAAAGCTGATATTTATCTTATTTCGCAAATTTTATAACTTCTTTCAATTAGAGAGTTATAAAGTAGAAGTAAAAGAGATGAAAATATATGGTAAATATTTATTACAACTATACAACCATATTATTGTAACTTCAGGTTATATTTGATATACTGTACTTTGTTGTGAAGTTTCTAATCAGGAGGTGGAGTAATTGCATACAGTATTATTGACATTACTGATTATTGTAAGCATCGGTTTAATCGTTGTTGTTTTACTACAATCAGGTAAAAGTGCGGGTCTATCAGGTGCCATCTCAGGTGGAGCTGAACAACTTTTCGGTAAACAGAAAGCAAGAGGTATGGAGTTAGTTTTACATAGAATAACTATTGTTCTTGCAGTTTTGTTCTTTCTTTTAGCGTTAGCAATCGTTAAATTTTAACAACATAACAAGATTCCAACGCCTAACCAAGTACAGGTTAGGTGTTTTATTTTAACCTTATAGTACCATAATTTTCTTGTATAACTAATTAATGGTCAGCATAAATATTCACGAATCAAAACATATTATGTGCCAATGAGATGAACGAAAGATAATGGAGGGAACTATGCGAAATGCAGAATTAAAACCATTCTTTTTCGAAGCTGGAGAACGCGCGGTATTGTTATTGCATGGATTTACTGGCAGTTCATCAGATGTTCGGATGCTTGGGCGTTTCCTTGAAAAGAATGGCTACACAAGTCATGCGCCACACTATAAAGGTCATGGTGTACCACCTGAAAATTTAATTGTGACGTCACCAGATGATTGGTGGAAAGATGTATTACAAGGATATGAAACATTAAAAAATGCGGGGTACGAGAAAATCGCCGTTGCTGGATTATCCCTTGGTGGTGTGTTTGCATTAAAGCTGGCGCTACACAAACCTTTAAAAGGGATTGTTACGATGTGTTCACCTATGACGATGAGAACTACTGATAAAATGTTCGAAGGCGTTATTAAATATGCATATGATTACAAACGATTTGAAGGAAAAAAAGAGGATCAAATCGAACAAGAAATAGAAGAGATTCGAGCAAAGGGAATGCCTTCTTTGCCGGAATTACAACAACTGATTGTCGATGTGCGCAGTGAACTGGATATGATTTACGCGCCGATTCTAGTCGTGCAATCAAAAAATGATGAAATTATTGATCCCAATTCTGCTCATACTATATACACAGAAGTGGAATCCTTACAAAAAGAAATTAAATGGTTTGAAGAATCTAGCCATGTTATTACGCTAGATAAAGAAAAGCAACAACTTCACGAATTGATTCTAAACTTTTTAGAATCATTAGATTGGGAGTAGAAGGAGGGAAATTATATGTCTCAAGATTTACAACAACGGTTATTAAACTTAATGAAACTTGATGAATATAAACCGTTAAAAGTTGATGAAATAGAACAAGAATTACAGCTTGAAGATGCAGAAGAGTTTAAAGAGCTCATTAAAACGTTAGTACGCATGGAAGATCAGGGGTTAGTAGTTCGTTCTCGGGCGAATCGTTATGGTCTACCAGAGCGCATGAATTTACTGAGAGGTAAATTTATTGGTCACCCAAAAGGATTCGGATTTGTAACACCAGATGAAGAGGGAATGGATGACATATTTATCCCGCCACATGAAATTAACGGTGCTCTGAATGGGGATATCGTATTAATTCGTGTGTTAAAAGAAACATCCGGTGACCGCAGAGAAGGTACAGTAATTAAGATTATTGAACGTGGCAAGTCTACTTTTGTTGGTACATACCAAGCAAATAGAGGATTTGGATTTGTTGTACCTGATGATAAAAAAATGAATATGGATATCTTCGTAACGAAAGAGGATTCATTAGGTGCAGTAGACGGTCATAAAGTTGTGGTTGAAATTGTGAACTGGCCGGATGATATTAAATCGGCAACAGGGGTTATTACAAAAATCCTTGGCCACAAGAATGACCCAGGTGTTGATATTTTATCAATCCTTTATAAATACGACATTCCACCTGAGTTTCCACCAGAAGTCGTACAAGCTGCTGCGGAAGTACCAGATGAAATTACAGAGCAAGATTTAATTGGTCGCCGTGATTTACGAAATGAAGTCATCGTGACAATTGACGGTGCCGATGCGAAAGACTTGGACGATGCTGTAACAGTTACGAAAAATGAGGATGGCACCTATAAACTAGGTGTTCACATTGCTGACGTTAGTTACTATGTAAAAGAAGGCTCAATCATTGATACTGAAGCATATGAACGTGCAACGAGTGTGTATTTAACAGACCGAGTAATTCCAATGATTCCTCATCGTTTATCAAACGGAATTTGTTCATTAAATCCTCAAGTCGATCGTTTAACGTTATCTTGTGAAATGACAATTGACCAAAATGGACAAGTCGTTGAACATGAAATCTTCCAAAGTGTCATTAAAACAACAGAGCGAATGACTTATAGCGATGTATATAAAATTTTGGAAGAACAAGATGAAGAATTAATGAAGCGTTATGAGCCGCTTGTTCCAATGTTTAAGGATATGGCGGATTTAGCTGCGATTTTACGTAAAAAGCGTATGGAGCGCGGTGCTATTGACTTTGACTTTAAAGAATCAAAAGTGCTAGTAGATGAAGATGGCTGGCCAACAGATATCGTGCTTCGTGAACGTACAGTTTCAGAGCGTTTAATTGAAGAGTTCATGTTAGTGGCCAACGAAACAGTGGCAGAACATTTCCACTGGATGCAAGTGCCGTTCATTTACCGTATTCACGAAGATCCAAAACCAGAAAAGCTACAACGCTTCTTTGAATTTGTTACAAACTTTGGATTAGTGGTAAAAGGAACAGGCAACTCGGTACATCCGAAAGCATTGCAAGAGATTATTCAAGCCATTGAAGGGATGCCAGAAGAGCCGGTGATTTCAACGATGTTACTTCGCTCGATGCAACAAGCGAAATACTATCCTGAATCCATTGGTCACTTTGGTTTATCAACGGATTACTATACGCACTTCACATCACCAATCCGTCGTTACCCAGACTTAATCGTACACCGTTTAATTCGTACGTATTTAATTGAAGGGGATGTGTCGAAGGAAACAACTTTCAAATGGGGACAAGTGATGGATGAAATTGCAGACCATACTTCTGAGCGTGAACGCCGAGCAGTCGATGCAGAACGTGATACTGATGCACTGAAAAAGGCACAGTACATGTCTGATAAAATCGGTGAAGAGTTTGAAGGGATTGTTTCTTCGATTACGAACTTCGGTATTTTCGTGGAATTACCGAATACCGTTGAAGGGCTAGTTCACATTACGAACATGACGGATGATTACTACAACTTCGATGAACGCCAAATGATTATGATTGGTGAACATACGAACCGTCAATTCCGAATTGGGGATGAAGTACGAGTTCGTGTTGCCAATGTCGTAATTGAAGAGTCTTCCATTGATTTTGAAATCGTGGGTATGGTTCAATCTTATGGTAGAACTCGTAAAGCGGCTCCGAAAGTTATTCATGCTGGACGAAAAGGTGAAGGTGGCGGTAGCAGACGTCGAGATCGCGAAAATGGTCGTGACCGTGATCGTAAAAAAGGTGGCGGCAGTGGCAAAGGATCTAGTTCAGGTACTGGCGGTCGCAAAGTAAAACAAAAGCAAAAGTTTTATGAAGGCATTGCGAAAAAATCGAAAAAGAAGAAGAAAAAACGCTAACATATAGCCGAGTGTGAGTGGTATCTCGCACTTGGCAATTTCTTTGTTTAAATGTATTATTTTCTAATAGAGAGTGTGAAAGTGAGCACACGTGCTGACTTTTTTAGAATGGTGAGGTGTTGGCTGTGGCAAAAGGACAAGGCAAAGTATTAGCCCAAAATAAAAAAGCAAGCCATGATTATTTTATTGAAGAAACATACGAAGCAGGAATGGTCCTACAAGGTACTGAAATTAAATCCATTCGTGCCGGCAAAGTACAATTAAAAGATTCGTACGTACAAATTCGTCATGGGGAAGCATGGATTTACAACATGCACATTAGTCCGTATGATCAAGGAAATCGTTTTAACCATGACCCATTACGAGTTCGTAAGTTACTTTTGCACAAAAAGCAAATTAGCGAATTGCTAGGAAAAACAAAACAAGAGGGATACACAATTGTCCCATTAAAAATGTACATTAAAGATGGCTACGCAAAACTATTAATAGGTTTAGGTAAGGGTAAGAAAAACTACGACAAACGCGATGACTTGAAGAAAAAAGAAGCGAAGCGTGAGATGGAACGTGCGTTTAAGGCGAAAAACCAATATTAAAGTGCGATTGGTTAAAAACGGTCAGACAGGAAGAAAGTGATCGGTTGCAGTTTGAATGATTTTGTCCTATAATAAGTGTACAAGTTGCCAGAGTAGTAAAGGCTTAAACAACCTTTTCCGTATGTGTTTAATTACACATCCTTCTTATTTATAGGGGGACGTTACGGATTCGACAGGGATGGTTCAAGCTTGAACTGCGCGTCGGAGGTCTCGGCTCCGTCATCAACGGAAGTTATATAATAACTGGCAAACAACAAAATTTAGCTTACGCAGCTTAGTCTCGTAGCGCTCAACCTGTCCATCGCCCATGTGGACAACGTTGGGCTCAACTTTAGTGGGATACGATCAGTGGTGCCGCTTGAGTCACTGATAAGAGATTTCCAAGCTAGTGTGCAGGACGCCTGTTTGTCGGCATAATGACACACGAAATGCAAGTAGGCAAACTACACGCGTAGAAGTTTGAGTATTGGAGTTTCTGGACGCGGGTTCGACTCCCGCCGTCTCCATAATATTTTAACGTAAAACGTTGATATATCAGCGTTTCTAAGACTAGGGATATTGAACGGGAGTTTAACTCTTGTGCAATATCCCTTTTCTTATCCCTATGGAAATGTTCTATATTTGAACACGCTCAAAGACCTTCTTAATTCACTTTAGGAGGTTTTTTCTATGTCTAGTAGGAAACGTAAGCATGGAATCTTTTCCTTCTTTAGCGAAGCTGTAGAGATGATTCAAGCAGAGGAAATATAACAAGAGATGTCAACAGGTAAACCAATAGCAGAAGCACTTGAGACGGTATTTATGCAGATGAAAATAGCAGGCAATAGACGCGCACGATTGAGAGCTATGAGTACATCTTTAAGCAGTTTGTACTCTTAATAGGTTGAAAACTTGTTCTTTTTGTTGTAATTATGCAAAGCTTCTTAAAAGGGTGGAATCAGCTTTCTGACGGGGCAAAGCTAGTAATTTGAACCATTGAGCCATTATAATTGATCCAATTAGGAAGTCCATTATTTGTGAAGTTGAAAATTCAGGGTGTTTTAAGCCACGACTTCGTAAATAGCGATGCTTTTCATTGTTTAGGCGAGGGTCATAAACTCCTTTTCATGTAGCTCTCAACTTTTAGGACAGATAAGGGATCCTTTTTGGAATGTTTAAAATCTAAAGTAACCATGTTGCCACTTCTTTTTTAATAGACTGCAAGTTTATGGGGAATATGACAAAGTATATGAAAGTGAATAGAGCCATCTTGATAAAATTCGATGACACCTAAAAATACTAGGCTGACATGTTCATCCAAACATTCTTCTATTTTTGTAACACGTTTTAAGTTCTTCCAAAAGTTTGTGAACTTAGTACGGCAAGTAGCTATGTCTGAAGTATCAAAATCACATTACGTTTAGACATTTTAAACGCTTGTTATACTCAAACTTTTCACATGGCTTTACGATTTTGACATTAACATTTTATAAAAACAAAATTCTTAATAGAACGTGAATGTATTTCTTCTGCGTTCTGTATTTCCTCGTTTGTTAAGCTTGTGTGCAACTTGAGTGAAGAACTTTTACGTCCAGCATTTCTATTATAATTTTTAGAACTAGCGCTTCGTACAATTACTTCAGCTAAATGCCACTTAGTAGAATCTTAATAGCATTTTGTTGTATTAATTGTTTGTACTTGGTGCATATCAAAACCTGCTCTCTATGTAAAGTTTTCATCTTTTTTTCTTAATAAAGTTGTCCGTAATTAATTACTAAATATCAAGTCAACTGCAAGGAATTCCTGATTAAATCTGTTGGTAGAGGATATTACCTTTTGTCGTTCGAATAGTTATAATTGTAAATATTGATAAAGTATTTTATGAAGTTGATATGTAGTGATAGGTGATTACTAGAGAACATTAAGCTCAAAAAACCTACATTTATCTCCAGCGCACATAGAATTTGAATAATTATAAAGTGAGGTATATAAAATGATTAACTTCCAAGATAAAGTAAGCTTCATATGGTCAATTGCGGAGATTTTGCGTGGGCCATATAAGCCAGAAGATTACGGTAAAATTGTTTTACCATTAGCAGTTTTACGTCGTTTTGACTGTGTATTAGAAAGCACAAAAGAAGAAGTGTTAGCGAAGGCGGAACAATTTGCTTCCATGTCAGAGGAAGCACGTGAGCCGATTTTAAATCGTGTATCGAAACAGAACTTCCACAATATCAGTAAATATGATTTCAACAAGCTATTAACGGATTCAGACAACATTGCAGATAACTTGCGTGACTACATAAACGGTTTTTCTAAAGTGGCTCGTGATATTATGGATCACTTTGATTTCGACCGCCAAATTGATAAGCTGGATCAAAACAACTTATTATACTTAACGATTAAACGCTTCAGCGAAATCGACTTACATCCAGAAACTGTGTCGAACATTGAAATGGGTTATGTATTTGAGGAATTAATCCGTCGTTTTAATGAAAATGCAGAAGCAGGGGATCACTACACACCACGTGAAGTGATTCGTTTAATGACGCATTTATTATTCTTACATGATGATGCGAGCATTTTAACGAAACCAGGTTTAACCCAAACATTATATGACTGTGCAGCAGGAACTGGTGGTATGGGATCAGTAGCACAAGAATATTTAGCACAAGTAAATCCAACAGCTCATTTAGAATTTTTCGGACAAGAAATCAACCCTGAATCATATGCCATCTGTAAATCGGATTTATTGATTAAAGGGGAAGATGCACGTAACATTCGTTTAGGTAATACGTTATCAAACGACCAATTTCCAAATGAAAAATTCGATTATTTAATTTCGAATCCGCCATACGGAGTAGACTGGAAATCGTATGAAAAACCGATTAAAGAAGAGCATGAAAAACAAGGCTTTGACGGTCGTTTCGGTCCTGGTACACCTCGTACAAGTGATGGACAGCTATTATTCTTAATGCACTTAATTTCAAAAATGAAACCAGTAACAGCAGAAAATCCACAAGGCTCTCGTTTAGCCATCATTATGAACGGTTCACCATTATTTACAGGAGATGCAGGCTCTGGTGAAAGTGAAATTCGTAAATATGTACTGGAAAATGATTTAGTAGAAGGTATAGTAGCGTTACCAAATGATTTATTCTACAACACAGGTATTGCAACATATATATGGATTTTAACGAACAATAAAGCACCTCTTCATAAAGGTAAGGTACGTTTAGTGAATGCGGTAGACTTCTCGAAAAAGATGAAAAAGTCTATGGGTAGCAAGCGTAATGAAATTACAGAAGAGCAAATTAATGAAATCGTTCGTTTATACGGTGAAGCACAGCCACATGAAAACGTAAAGATTTTCGATAACGAAGACTTCGGCTATGCGAAAATTACTGTAGAACGTCCATTACGTTTAAACTTCAAAGTGAACGAAGAGCGTTTAGCACGAGTTGTTGAAGAAAAAGGATTTGCAAACTTAGCAACGTCGAAGAAAAAAGGTGATGCAGGTCACGCTGAAATCGAAGCTGGAAAAGAATTGCAAACACAAATTTTAGCTGCATTACGCACGTTAGAAAGCGATACGTTGTATAAAAATCGTGAGGAATTCACAAAAGTTGTAAAGGCAGCGTTAAAAGAAGCAAACGTTACAATTGGCGCACCTGTATTAAAAGCGATTTTAGCTGGTCTTTCTGAAAAAGATGAAACAGCGGATGTATGTATGAAAAATAAAACAGACATCGAGCCAGATTCTGATTTACGTGATACAGAGAACGTGCCGTTAAAAGAAAATATTCATGATTACTTTACACGTGAAGTATTACCACATGTACCTGATGCATGGATAGATGAATCAAAAACAAAAATCGGCTACGAAATTCCATTCACTCGCCAATTCTACAAATACACAGCACTACGTAGCTCAGCGGAAATTATGGACGAGATTCGTGCGTTGGAAGTAGAGATTGCTGAGCAGTTGAAGAAGGTGATGGGATGAGTATATTAAAATATTTAGATTTAATTATTCCGTCAGAATGGAATAAAGTACGATTAGCTACAATAGCTAATATAATTGACCCAGAGCCTAGTCATAGAGCGCCTGCTTTAGCTGATGGGGAAGGGTTTCCTTATATAGGTATAAGAGATGTAAACAATGATGGTACCGTTAATACAGTTACAGCAAGACCTATAAAAGAGGAATCTTTAATAGAGCAAGAAAAAAGATTTAAGATTGATGATGGTGACTTGATTTTTTGTAGAGTAGCTACTTTAGGTAATCCTAAAATTATTAAAATTGATAAGAGAGTAGCTTTATCAGCAACCTTAGCCTTGATAAAGCCTAAAAGAGAAAAAGTAAATAATATTTTCTTATTGTATCTATTGGACTCAGATTATATAAAACTTCAAACTGAATTATATTCAACAGGCTCTACTAGAAAATCTCTAGGTATGGAAACAATAAGAAAGTTTGAAGTTCTGGTTCCGCCATTAGACATTCAAAATGCTATTGCTGAATATTTATTTGAAAAGATGACGGTATTAGATAATATTATTGAGGGTAAAAAGCGTTCTATCGAATTGTTAGAACAACAACGTCAATCAATCATAACAGAAGCTGTTACAAAAGGTTTAAATCCGAATGTGAAAATGAAAGATTCAGGAGTTGAGTGGATTGGGGAGATTCCAGAGCATTGGAACGTAACTAAAATTAAATACAACACTTATGTTAAAGGAAGAATTGGATGGCAAGGGCTAAAATCAGATGAATTCGTTGATGAAGGTCCATATTTAGTTACAGGTACGGATTTTAAAAATGGCTATGTTGAATGGAGCACTTGTTATCACATTAGTGAAGAACGTTACAATGAAGCACCACCAATTCAATTAAAAGAGAATGATTTATTAATTACTAAGGACGGAACAATAGGGAAGTTAGCGATTGTAAAAGATATGCCATCTAAAGCAATATTAAATAGTGGAGTTTTTGTTACACGACCAGTTAATGAAAAATATTTATCTGAATATATGTATTGGTTATTAAGTTCAAATGTTTTTGATAAATACATTTCTTTAATGGAAACCGGTTCGACAATTAAACATTTGTATCAAGAAACATTTGTTAATTTTTCTTATCCATTACCTTCTCTGAAAGAACAAGAAGAAATAGTGAAGTGTTTAAACATGAAAATTAACGATATTGATAATATTGCTCATCTTGTAAAAGAGCAAATTTTAAAATTAAAAGAATACCGTCAATCCCTGATTTACGAAGCAGTAACAGGTAAAATTGATGTACGTGAAATGGAACTTGATTAAGTGAGGTGAGCTGAAATGGCGATGGATACTTCGGAAAAAGGTTTTGAAATGAATATTGAAGCAGAGTTAATTACACGTGGCTATAAAAAGCGTGAGCTTGAAGGTGAGGCAAGTATTGCTTTTAAAAAACATGCCATCGATGTAGAGGAGCTGTTTGCTTTCTTAGAGGATACGCAAGAAAAACGTATGCGTACGCTAGAGAAGTCGTATGGTCCTTCCTATAAAGAAGAAGTGCTAAAGCGTATTAAAGATCAATTGCATAAGCAAGGGTTAGTTGAATGTTTACGTAAAGGGATTAAAGATCGTGGTGTGACGTTAAACCTTGCCTATAATAAGCCACCAACGGATATGAATAAGACATTAAATGAGCAGTATGCCAAGAACCGTTTTAATGTTGCACGCCAAGTGTATTATAGCGACAAGCATAATAATAGTTTGGATATGGTGTTGTTTTTAAATGGCTTACCTCTTGTTGTTATGGAACTAAAAAATCCGTTAACGAATCAAACGGTAGAGCATGCGATGAAGCAGCTAAAGTTTGACCGTGATCCACGTGAGCAACTATTTAAATTCAATGAACGTGTAGCGGTTTATTTTGCAGTGGATACAGATGAAGTGTTTATGACGACAAAGCTTGATAAAGGAAAAACGTACTTCCTGCCATTCAACAAAGGCAATAATGGTGGAAAGGGTAATCCGTTAGCTTATGGTAATACGTATCGTACACATTATTTATGGGAAGATATTTTAACACCAGATAGCTTACTTGATATAGTTTATCGCTTCATCTTTATTAAGAAGGACGAGATTAAAGATTCAAATGGTGAAACAATTGGTGAACGTCAAATGTTGATTTTCCCACGTTATCATCAATTGGATGTTGTACGTAAACTAGAAGCAGATGTTGCTAAAAATCTTGTTGGTCATAACTACTTGATTCAACACTCAGCTGGTTCAGGTAAAACAAATTCGATTTCATGGCTAGCACATCGCTTAGCGAAGCAACATGATGAAAATAATGAACCTATTTTTAGTAGTGTAATTGTTATTACCGACCGCCGTGTATTAGATAAGCAATTACAAGATGCAGTGTATCAGCTAGAGCATAAAGCTGGTATGGTAGAACCAATTGACAAAGATTCAGAGCAACTAGCACGTGCTATTAATAATGAAACACGTATTATTATTACAACGCTTCAAAAGTTCCCATTCATTTTAGAAAAGGTAGCTGGATTAGAGCGAAAAAAATATGCGGTTATTATTGATGAAGCACACTCTTCACAAGGTGGTAAAGCATCTACAGCATTAACGAATGTGTTATCAGATAAGACGTTAGAAGCTGCGTATGAAGAAGATCGTATTGCAGAAGAAAACTTAGATGATGTAGATGAAAAAATTGTTGAAGCTATTATGAAAAGTGGTAAGCAAGACAATGTTTCGTTCTTTGCATTTACGGCGACACCAAAACCTAAGACTTTAGAAAAGTTCGGTACAAAGGGCGTTGATGGGAAGCCAGTTGCATTCCATCAGTACACTATGCGCCAAGCAATTGAAGAAGGATTTATTTTAGATGTATTGCAAAATTACACGACTTATAAAACATTCTGGAAAATTGCCAGAACGGTAGAGGATGATCCAGAAGTATCGAAAAAGCAAGCAACGAAAAAGTTGGCACAATATGTGTCACTACATCCTCATAGCATTGCTCAAAAAACGGAAATCATCATCGAGCATTATCGTAATTTCGTGCAACGCAAAATTGGTGGTCGTGCAAAAGCGATGGTCGTTACGGCAAGTCGTTTACACGCAGTCCGATACAAAATTGCATTCGACAAGTACATTAATGAGATGGGCTATGATGATTTAAAAACAGTTGTTGCTTTTTCAGGTACTGTAAAAGACGGAGAAATTAATTATACAGAACCGGATATGAACAATTTTTCTGAAAAGGAATTACCTGAAAAGTTCCATTCGGACGAATATAAGGTTTTACTTGTTGCTGAAAAATATCAAACAGGATTTGATGAGCCACTTCTACACACAATGTATGTAGATAAGCCTTTAAGCGGCATTAAAGCAGTACAAACTTTATCTCGATTAAATCGTACATGCCCTGGTAAAGATGATACATTTGTGCTCGATTTTATTAATGACCCAGAGGATATAAAAGCTTCATTCCAACCATATTACGAATCAACAAGCTTATCTGAAGTTACGGATCCGAATATTCTTTATGATATGCAAGCTGAAATTGAGCCGTATCAAGTGTTTACAGAGGATGAAGTACAACGAGTAAATGAGCTTGAAGTGACAGGTGGCGTAAAGAAATCAACGAAAGCCCAGACGGAATTGAATGCACTTCTTGATAAAGGTGTGGAACGCTATAAAAAATTATCAGAAGAAGAGCAGCAAGCCTTTAAACAAGCAGCCACAAAATTCACTCGTACGTATAGTTTCGTCCTACAGGTGGTTACATTTATCGATTTAGAGCTACACAAGCTGTACATTTATTTTACATACTTGTTACGTAAATTACCTCGTGATGCGGGGGATAAAGATGTGTATTTAGCTGATGATGTTGCTCTTGAATACTACCGTAACCAAAAAGTATTTGAAGGAAGCATTGAGCTAGAGAAAACAGGTGGTCATGAACTTGATCCACAAAAACATGGTGCGGGTGGACCTGTTGAAGATGAAAAAGTTCGTTTATCTAGTATTTTAGACAAGTTAAATGAACGTTTTGGTACAGATTTCACAGAAACAGACTTCCTTTCACGAGAACAAGTGAAAGAGGATATGTTAAATAGTGAAGATATTCGTCAAAAAGCTAAAAATAATACTAAGGAAAACTTTAAATTCGCTTTTGAAAAAACATTCATGGATTTCGTTATTGATCGTATGAGCAGCAACCAAAAGTTCTTTATGAAGATATTAGAGAATGAAGAGTTTAAGCAAGCAATTATGGAAGATATGATGCAAGAGGTTTATGTAGAAGTAAATGGATAAAAAATAAATAAATTTCTTAGTTCTATGCAATTGACGGTAGATATCTGCATATAATATAATGATCTTAACGATCAAGCCCGTGTTCCTTCCGAGGACCGGGCTATTTTTTTTATAATGGGTGGTGTTAGAGATGAAACCGTTTAAAACACATAGACAACAATTATCTATCTTACGTGGAAGAAAAATGGTTATTAATGATGGATCAAAAGCAATGAGAATTTTAGAAAATGAGGGTTATTATAATGTAATTAATGGTTATAAAGATCCTTTTTTAGCTAGAAATGCTTCAGGTCAATTAATTAATCCTGAAGAATACATAACAAACACAACCTTTGAAGAAGTACATTCCCTTTATATTTTTGACCGAGAATTAAGAAATATTTTATTGAAGTATCTTTTAATTTTTGAAAAGGATATTAAATCAAAATTATCATATAGATTTTCAGAGAAATTTAGTAGTGCAAATGCGTATTTAGATATTAGGAGTTTTACTAATAATCCAGATCAACTTAAACAAGTTGTCGAATTGATTTCTATAATTACAAACACTATTTCTAAACATGCTAAACGTAAAGAAACTAATCCAATCAAGCATTATTTAGATAATCATCAGGAAGTGCCATTATGGGTACTAACAAATCAGTTAACAATTGGGAATATAAATAACTTCTATAAATGTCTTGATGATAGTTTGAAAGATAAAATAGCTAAAGACTATTCAGATAATTACAAAAGAAATTATAACATTTCTGTTCATATAACGAAAGAAAGCTTAATGGATATTTTAAAAACTGTAAATATGTTTAGAAATGTATGTGCTCATGAAGAAAGATTATATTGCTATAAATTAAGTAGACCAGCAAGAAGTTCCAATATATCTAATTTACTGAATATTCCTACTACTTATCTTATTGGAAATTTATTTACGGTTGTAGCTCAAATGAAATTAGTCTTATCTAAGAAAAATTTTAATGAATTGTTAAGGGCTATAAAAGATTTATTCTCGAAATTCGACAATAAATTCTTAACAGTTACTTTCAGTGATATCAAATTGGTGATGGGTTTTCATCCTAATTGGGAGTCTTTATTTTAAAGAAAAAGTATAATCGTAGTTAAAAACGTAGTTAACCTTTTTTACAACAAGCCAAAAACCCTTATAAAGATTGATATTAGAAGGATTTGATGGGATAATAAAAGAAGCCCCGCCGTCTCCCTAAGATAAATATTAAAGGTTAGTAATAGTGTTAATTACTGGAATAATGAATAGTAATCTCTTATGGAAGAAGTAATCCATTTTTATCTATCATGCCTAATATATTTATTCCATTTTATCGAAAGCTTTACAGCACGTCATTGTGACACAAATCACAGCAGATGATAAAAATTATTTTCTATAATATTCATATCCAAACTAAAGGAGCTGTTAATTATGCAAAAACTACAAATTGCGAGCGTTTTAGCAGAACAAGCTAAAAAAATGGGGAAAGTGTTAGAACATGACCAATTTGATTTATTAAATGTACAATTGCGTGCAGGAGAGGAAATTCCAGCTCACAGTGTCAACAATACGTCGATTATCATCGTTCGAAAAGGGGATGTGGTCTTCACCGTAGAAGGTGAGGACGTGGCATTAACAGCCGAGGATGTTCTGTTATTTGACCCCAATGAAAAGCATAGCTTAAAAGCGATAACTGAAGTCGATATTCTCATTGTAAAATTAAAATAATGAAAAGAGGATGCTCCTTAATGGGTAGCCTCTTTGGCTGATGAAAGTGAAAGACAATTATCTTGAAATAGAAATAAATAATATCTTTATATAATTTAGTTACGCTTTAGCTAGCGTAACTTTTTTATTTTGAAATAATAAATTCTCCATGTCTCTTAATTTTGAAAAAATGGATATATAGAAAATAAAAAGTATAAAAAATTAAAGAGGTGGAGTACATGGCAATTATTCGTGTTGAAAAAAATCAAAATTACGTGGTGTTAGATCGAGGTTTACTAAATGATGCTCGATTGAGTTGGAAGGCAAAAGGCATTCTTGCGTACATGCTGTCCATGCCGGATGATTGGGTTTTTTATGTGGAGGAATTGATGAAGCATGGAGCAGACGGGGAAAAATCATTCCGTTCTGGGTTTAACGAGCTAAAGAAAATTGGTTATCTTGAACGATTCCCAGTCTATGAAAATCATCAAATCGTGAAATGGGAGACAATTGTCTATGAAGTACCCCAAAATTTACTTGCACAAAACGTCCAAGAAGGTAACTCAAATCCACCTTCAATAAATCAAAAAAAAGAAGCGCTACTAAATACTGATTTTAAACTAAATACTGAATTACTAAATACTGATATAAAAGATATTGTCTAGTTTGCCATTTAGTCTTTGAATGTAGTGGAGATAGCGCTGTATTTTAAACATGTCTTCACACCAAGACCAGTTGCAAATTCTACTACGTAATCGTCATTTGTAATATGCAGCTGTTGTAGCATTTTTTTGTTAAATAAATACCACTGAGTGTCTTACGTTTTACCAAGACTTGCAGGTAGCCAATGCCTAGGAAATTTTAAGTATGCGTTTTAGCGGAACAAGCTAAAAAATGCGAGTAATGTTCAAGCATGACCAATAGCTACATGCAGATAGGAGATTCAGGCTCACAGCGATAACAATACGCAATGGGATTTATGTAAAGGAGATAGATCAATTGAATCACATGGTTGAGATTGATGACCTCAGCAATTTAATCATGTGGGGAGTTTCTAGGAATGAAACAAGTCAGTTTGCTATTCTAATAGCTTATTTTGTAACTAATGTAATGGTTGATCGCCCTCGAGAACATTACAGAATAAAACGAGTTATTGTTTCATATACATACCTAGGAATTAAAACCACTACTCCTTGAATTGCTACCGAGGTCTCAATCGGTAGTTTTTTACGTTTTAAATTAAAAACTACTTATTTCCAATAAAATACATAATTATGTAAATATATTAACAATTTACCAAATATCCATTTACAACCAAATACCTATTGTTAAAATTACTGGGATAGGAAATTTTTCTATGAATTTGAAACTTCAATATAAAGAAGATTGTAAAGTGAAGATTTTTGGGAAGATGCTCGTCTCTTTTGGCATTGTGATAGTGTTGTTTGTAGCCTTGAATATTTACAACATTACGCAATCGAGCAAATTGAAAAGTAACGGAGATACCCTTAATACTGAAGGTGTAGAGCCTTCTATTGAATTAACAGACATTGCGAATCTAACTGAAAATACACGCGTACAAATGCTGTCTGCGCTAACGTTCAAAAATATTGATGCTACAGCTACTGCATTAAAGAACTTAGATGAGATACAAACGAAAGTTTCAAAATTAAACGAAATAATCTTATCCCCTGATGTTAATAAGGCGATTGCCCATTTCAATGAGAAATGGCTACTATTTGATGAACGTGTTCGAAAAAATGAGCAATTAATGAAAGCAGGAAAATGGGAAGAAGCAGCAGAAGGATTAAAGCTTGGTGGTACTTTATTTAATGATGCGATGGAGGCTTTTGATGCCCTTGAAACAACCCAAATTAAAGAAATACATACCATCGTTGAGAATAATGAAAAGGTATATTCTGAAATTTTATTCGTATCAAATAGTTTAATTGTTATTACTACCATTATCGCAATTGCCATTGCTTATTTCTTTAGTCGTCAAATTGTCCAACGTCTTTCCCTTGTTGCGAACCGTGCAAAAGTAATTGCTGAAGGCGACTTATCGATGACACATATTGAAACAAAAGGAAAAGATGAAATTAATACTTTAGCTAAAAACTTAAATCATATGCAAGATGCGTTAATTGCCATCGTATCGGAAGCGCGGGATACAAGTCAGCAAGTGGCTGCTAGTGCAGAACAACTATCTGCAACAACAGAAGAAAACATGGCTGCCGCTGATTCCATTGCGAATATTTCACACTCACATGTGGATAGTGCGAATACACAGCTTGAAAAATTAACTCAAATTACCACATCTATAACGGATATGGATTCAGCTGTACAATCAATTGCTCAAAATGGTGTGGAGATGGACACATTATCACGTTCAACATTTGAAAAGACTCAATATGGCTCACTAGTAGTGAATTCCATCAATGAACAAATTGAGTCAATTTCAACATCTTCTAAAGAGACAGAAGCTGCTGTTAATACTTTACATGATAAATCACAAGAAATTGGTAATATCATTAGCATGATTACGCAAATTGCTGATCAAACCAATTTACTTGCATTAAACGCAGCCATTGAAGCTGCTCGTGCAGGAGATGCAGGTAAAGGCTTTGCTGTTGTAGCAGAGGAAGTAAGAAAGCTAGCCGAACAATCTCGTATTTCTGCAGATCAAATATTTAATATGATTAGTGATATCCAACAAGACATTCAAGACGTTATTGAATCAATCCATGCAGAATCTGAATGTGTAAAAACGGGATTAGTCAAATCCAATGAAGTTAATATGGTGTTTAGTGAAATTGAAGAGATGGTAGGTTCTGTTACTACAAATGCAGAGTCATTAAATGAGTCCATTAAATCTATAGCAAGCATAAGCCATAGTATTTTACAAAATACGCAAGAAGTCCATACACTGGCCAATGAAACTTTAAAAGATGCAAAATCTAGCAATGAAGCTTCGGAAATGCAACTAAGCGCAATTGAAGAAATTACAGCCGCGAGTGTATCCTTAGCAAATCTGTCAGAACAGCTACAATCAGTCATTTTACATTTTAAAATTGCAAAATAACAAACAACCGTACATAGGGGAAAGTATCCCAAATGTACGGTTTTATTCTATATAAAAATGACTTCCGATTAACCTGAAGTCACTACTTCCTATGACTTTTTTCAATTAATTTATAAGTAAGAAAATTTGTAAAAGAGGCGAGTGTAGATGAATGAATTTGTTGCTAATCGTCAGTTGTGGTGGAAGTGGTTTGTGGTCCTATTTATCAGCATCTTTTGTTTTAGTTCATTTATGGATAACGCATCACCAAGTATTTCTGAAGAGAATTTAAAAAATGTAAAGACATATGTTGAAGAGCAATTTGAACGGGCTGGAATTGTTGGTGGTTCCTATGCAATTGTTGCAAATGGTGAAGTGATTGATGCGAGCGGGATAGGATACAGTGATAGTAAAGCTCAAAAAAAGGCAACTGCTGAAACGATTTATGCCATTGCATCTGTCACGAAATCCTTTACGGCAACAGCGATTTTAAAATTACAAGAAGAAGGAAAATTGAGTTTTCAAGACCCTGTACAAAAGTATTTACCATGGTTCACATATAAGGATAAAGAGAAATCAAAAGAGGTAACAATCGAACATTTATTAACCCATTCTGCTGGTGTGGATCGTTTCAAAGCAGATGGGGTGATTTTTGAAGATGAGAAGAATTATCGTAATTCATTAGAAGATTCCATTAGAGCGTTAAGTACCGTTGAAATGACATCAAATCCCGGTGAAAAAGGTCAATACTGTAATACTTGCTATAACATCTTGGGCTTAATAATCGAGAAAGTATCCGGTATGACTTATACCGATTATATGAAAACGAATGTATTCCAACCATTAGATTTGGAGAGTACGAGTTTTGGGCATGAACTAAAATCTTCTCAAGACATCGCAAAAGAATATAGCTGGTTTTTTGGTTTTCGTAATACGAGATTATTAAATTACGAAGCATTTGGAACGAGTCAGGATCCAGAAGGTGGCATTTATACAAATAGCGTAGACCTTGCCAAATATGTAGCGGCTACGGTAGGTGATTCGTCATTACTAAGTGAAGACACTTTAAAAATGTCCTACAAAGGTGTTGTACCAACGGATGAAGAAGGTTGGGAATATAGTCTAGGTGGATTTGAAGTAGGTAAACTTGAAAATCGAACACTTCTTTATAAAGGTGGAGATGGCATCGGGTCATCTAGTGCGATAATGATGCTTCCAGAGGAAAATATCGGTGTTGTTTTGATTATGGGTGAGTCGAATTCAGAACCGAAAAAGCCAATCGCCATGGGGATGCTTCAAATCTTAATGGGGAATGAGCCGGTAGAAGAAGCGTTTGCACCACCTTTATTTAAAGTAGCAGGTTTAGTAATGTTATTCATCCTATTAGGCAGTATCATAGTGTCAGCATTAACATTAAGAACTATCATGAAAAAAAGAGCTATCAAATATCGCTGGGTGCGGATCTTCTATAGTTTCATATGTTTACTACTTTTCGGATTCGTCGGATTTTTATTATTGAACGTAAGACCAACTCAAATCGGTTTCTACGGGTATCCTTATGACCTTGCCATTGGTTTAATTAGCCTTGAAATACTATTATTATTGATTGTGATTTGCAACGGTTATTTATTCTTTAGAAAAAAGTGAGTGGCTAGAATTCATTTCAGGTCACTTTTTTTATTAAAATATTAGAATTTTCAATATTATACAAATTTTGGGTTTATGTTAAATCTTGAATAGTATATAGTTTAATTAAATACGAAGCTGAGGTGATAATTATGGGACGACTATTAAATAAAGTTGCAGTTATTACAGGTGGAACAGGCGGAATAGGGAAAGTAACAGCAGAAACATTCCTAAAAGAAGGAGCAAAAGTAGTTTTAGTTGATTTGTTCCAAGAGGCACTTGATCAAGCAAAGGCGGATTTATCTGAGTTGGGTGAAGTAATTACAGTTCAAGCTGACGTAACAAAAGAATCGGATGTACAAAATTATGTAAATAAAGCAGTTGAGCAGTTTGGTAGAATTGATGTGTTCTTTAATAATGCAGGTATCGAAGGAAAAGTAGCGCCGATTGTGGAGCAAAAGGTGGAAGACTTCGATATGGTGATGAACGTAAATGTGCGCGGAGTATTTTTAGGTTTAAAACATGTTCTTCCAGTGATGATTAAACAAAAATCTGGTAGTGTCATTAACACATCTTCTGTCGCTGGTTTAGGTGGTTCACCAAATGTCTCTCCATATATTGCTTCTAAACATGCGGTAGTTGGACTAACAAAGACAGCAGCACTAGAAGTAGCAAACTCAAACATTCGCGTGAACTCAATCCATCCATCACCAGTGAATACGAGAATGATGCGTTCCTTAGAGGAAGGGTTAAACGTTACGCAAGAAGCATTAGCTCAAAGTATTCCATTAGGTCGATATGGCGAGCCAAATGACATTGCGAATTTAGTCGTTTTCCTTGCGAGTGATGATAGCGCCTTCATTACCGGCGTGCAATACCGCATTGACGGAGGAATGGGTGCAATATAATAGGTTAAAACAGGTGCCTTAATATTTAAAGGGTAAAAAGAAAGGATAGATAAACAGGTTATACCTGCTTACATCTATCCTTTTTGTACAACATATGACCTCATTTACAACATTAACTACCATAAATACCACACAACAAGTAATCATTTGATTCTTTCACAAGCGCTCGATTGTTGAAGATATTATTCAACTAAAACCCCGTTAGCATCCTCTTTTTAGATTATTAGATTTGAATAAGCTTTTTGTCTTTTCGGCCGTGTAGCACAATGTATAGTGCTAGCGAGAATATTGTAATGAAGCCAAGTGTGATAAATAAGTTTCCATAGCCAATTGCAGGCTCAATTGCACCTAAAATCGAAGGACCGAAGCCAAGACCAGCGTCTAATGCGATAAAGAAAGTAGAAGTGGCTAAGCCTGATCGTTCAGGTGGCGTAAGTTTAATCGCAATTGCTTGTGCACCAGATTGTAGGTTACCGTACCCAGCACCGACAATCGCAGCGGCAACCAATAAGAGACCGCCTGTATGTGCCGCACTGACTAAAAATAAACCAATGGCAAATAAAATAAAGCAAGGAATCATAACAAAGTTTGAGCCTTTTGTATCCATGAAACGCCCACTAAATGGTCGTGTTAGTAAAACGGCAATGGCATATACAAGAAAGAAGAAGCTTGCAGCCGTAATTAAATGACGTTCCTCTGCAAAGAATGTAAGGAATGATAATAATGCTGCATAGCCAAATGACATAAAGAAGGTTACGATTGCGATTGCTATTGCATTTGGTTCGATATAGTTTTTAAAACTGAATGATTGTTTTGTTTGTTCTTTTCCTTTTGCCACTGGTTTTACGGCTGATGGTTTTAGTGTAAAGCTAATAATAAGAGCTAATGCTGCTAAAATAACGCAAATAAAGAAAATCATATTGTAAGAAACAAAACGTGCTAAGAAAATACCTAGGAAAGGTCCAATGGCAGTACCTAGTGTTGTACTCATACTGAAGTAGCCAATCCCTTCACCTTTACGACTCATTGGAACGATTTGAGCAACCAATGTCCCCGTTGCAGTTGAAGTGATCCCTGCAGCCATCCCGTTTATTAAACGGCTAATTAGCAAAAATGTAATGCCTGCATGTACAAAATAAAGGCCAGTCGTACAAGTAAAGGCGATTAACCCTAGAACTACGATTTTTTTAACCCCAACTGTGGCGATATAACGGCCAGTAAATAAACGACCGATTAATGTCCCAACAATATAAATACCCGTTGCTAAACCTGCTTGACTAGCTGTTGCATGATATTCATTGACTGCAAATGATGAGGTTGTCACCATTAATAAATAGAAAATTAATAGGACGATGAAGTTTGTAATGGATACCATGATGAAATCCTTCGTCCATAGCTTTTCATTTGTGTTACTCATTAATATAATCCAGTTTTCTTATTTAAATTTGTGTGTATTTGCTCCAGGGTACGAAGCAAATGTATTTGATCCTCCGCAGATATACCCTCTAAAATTTCTTTTTCAAAAGCGTCGATTTCAACGCGTGCCTCTAAATATTTTTCTTTTCCTAAAGGTGTTATGCGTAAATTCTTTCTTCGTTTGTCTCCTGATGAAGTTTCCACTTCGATATAACCTGCATTCGTTAAAACTTTAATGATGCGTGTCATATTTGGTTTTTCAAAAGTTAACCTTTTAGCTAACTCTGCTGCTGTAATATCAGGCTCATGCACAACGGAATAAAGCACTGACCATTCCGAACGTTGAATGCCATGATTACGTAAAATTTCACTTAACTGTGTATCAAATGGACGCAATGTGAATACAAGATTATGAAACACTTGTTGATGTTGATTCATGGTTAACCTCTTCTTATTAATAGTTATAAATGATAATTATATTTGATAACTATAATAGTATAGAACTGAGAAAGTTGTATGTCAAACATAAAATAAAGATTGCGAAGATAAAATTTAAGATTACAAATACTTATGGCAAGTGTTCTTTTGAATAAGGGTGTTTAACGGAAAAAAACGCTATCCTTATTCAAGGAAAGCGCCTGATTGTTAAAGATTGATTATTTTTTATGGTGTTCTCTATACTTCATTCTTCAAATACTGATCTTTTATATTTTTTTTATCCGCATACATACGTGAATCGCAAGTATGATAGAGATGCTCATAATTTATACCATCCTCTTCAACAAAAGCAATGCCGATACTTGGTATAACTTTAATTTCTATGCCGTCTCGCTTATACAAGTTCTTCTGAAATACATTCCGCACCTCATTGATTTTCTTTATAAACTTTTCCTTTGATTCTATTTGCTCAAAAAACATAATAAATTCATCGCCACCTAAACGTGCTATTATGTTTGGATTTGGTAAATTTTTATGCCAACAATTTGCTGTGAATATTAGTACATTATCTCCTGTTAGATGGCCGTATTCATCATTGATTTCTTTAAAAAAGTTTAAATCACAAATCACAAATCATTAATGCAGCATCTTTTTTGGGGGACTGTGCCAACTTTTGTTTTACTACTTCCTCAAAATAAGTACGATTATATAGTCCTGTCAGTACGTCGTGATGTGCTAAATATTCATATTGTTTAGATTGTTGAAGTAAACTTTCTTCATACTTTATCGATTCTGTAATGTCATGTAATATGAACATTTTACCAATTGGCTTATTATTACTTCCATTTACAAATGAAAAATGAACATTATAATACGTTGCTCTTAATTGCATGGATTGTGTTGTTAAGTGATTAATTTCTGACGTACGTTCAATAAATTGTACTAGCGGTGGAAAATGTGATAGTACTTCTGCTGCCGAGTTGCCAATCAACTTTTTATTAGGTAAATATCCAAATAATTTTATGGCAGACTTATTATAGATTTTTAAATTATTATCTATATCAAAAATAATTACAGCATCCTTTATGGATTCAAAAACTTTTTTCATAGCTAGAGGAGATAATTTTAGCAGATTAAATCGGTAAATTCCCCATAAGTAAAATAAAGATGAAAATACAAGCCCAAAAGGTGATATATCAATGGGTACTTTTATAGCACCGATTGAATGGATAAATGGAAACCCAAATACAAATAAAGAGCCAATTATCATGAGGGCTACTTGTTTTTTTCTCTCTCTATTTGACTTAAGATATAAGTGGATTAATAAACCTATACCAATTAAATAGTAACTATAGACGTAAACAATATGTAAGTAAAACAGAGGGCCTCTATCTAAAACAATGAGTGGAAATCCTTGAGAAAAGTCTAAAGCTGTACTTTTGTAAAATAAATGGTGCCATTCATTTGTAAAATGGGCACTTAACGTATAAATTGGACCGATTGATAATAAAGCGATTGTTCTTTTTGTTAAAAATCTTTGGTTACCTGTGAATTGTAATGTCATGATTACCCAAATAATCGGTGCAAAAGGAATTCCAATATACTGAATGTGTATTCAAAACATCATTTGGTCGACTGTCGTACTTAAAAGTTGAAAAGCATATCCAAATGTGTAAAAAAAGGCGGATAATACACCTAAGCCATAACTAATCGTAATAGGAGTTTCTCTATTTTGCCAAGCATAATTTAGTAATATCATATAGCAAAAAATAAAAAGAATTAAAATGGATGAAAGTATAAAGTTGTAGCTCAATGTGCATTCCTCCGATAGTATCTACCAGTAAATACTAATTCATATAATAGATTGTAAAATAATGTAATCGGAAAATCCATTTTTTAATTATGTGTCTTCGTATGTTATCATGTGTTTTTTATATTATTTTCATAATAATTTCCAAGAAATCTAAAGGGCGCATCCTTATTCAAGGAAAGCGCCTAATTTTAGAATATCATTAATCTAAAAATAAAAAGGTTTTTTATCCCTTTTCTAAAAGTGGAATAAATCTTTTATGGTTATAAATACTTTGAGATTCTGCAACAGTTTGAGAGAGTACATCATCAATTGAATTTAGTAATGTTTCTAATGCACGTTTAGCTAATCCATTTTCAAACTCTTCTAATACTACAGGCAATTCGTCTTCATCCAAAATAAAATACTCTCCATTTGGAAGAACTAGTACATCAATAATTAAATCTTCAAATGAGACTATACTCTCTAGAAATTTTGTATTCTTTACAATGTTAAAATACGAAGCTAAATAATTTCCCTCCTTATCTCTCCAAAAATATAAATTATATGGACGATCTAACCAATAATAAGCAATAGTATAACTCCCTAATGGAATTGTTATATGTAAATCGTTAACCTTCATTGTAAAAGGTTCTTTTATAAGATGGAACAAACTGATACAGTGATTTTGAGAACTTAATAATCTACATTTATATTCTACAATTTTAGAATCATACCTTATTTTTCTCTCGGTAATTTCCTTCCATTTACTATTTAAATTAATCAAATCTAACCGTTCCTTTCAAAGATATCTATTATGCCTATCATTTTATCATTTAAAGAATTATCTCAGTCTTAACATATATATCCAATAACTTTTCTAGGAAAGACTTGTACTTAATCTTACATAGCAAATAAGAAGGCATTTTATTTATGAAAAAAAGCTCCCAAAATAATTGGAAGCTAAGATAAAACTCTCTCATTATTTACAATAATAGACGTCTCATTTTTTCCATAGAAAATCTTCGTTAAAACAAGAGTCGTCATCATAAATAAACCAATCACAATCAAATTCAATAAACCGATATCTCCATCAAATTTCAATATTGCAATATCGCTACTTCCAACCAGATGAGATGTCGAGAAGTTATAAATTAAATGTGCGAAAATACATGGAAGCAACGAACCGCTTTTTAAATAAACATTTAAAAATACACAGCTCATCAACATTAATACTACAATACTAATTGGGTCTAACCCTTTGAATATATGGAAAATCATAAATAGAAAACTCGTCATCAAGTACAACTTCTTCTTTGAAAGGAACTTCAAGTTTGCCACAAAATATCCTCGAAATAATACTTCTTCATAAAATGCAGCAACAAACCAAGACACAAATACCATAATGAATAAAACGTAAAAACTTGGTTCAACAAATACTCCCAAATACCACTGTGCATCTACAACTCCTAAATTAGATGCCACCATGCTAACGATGAACACAAATAATACCGTAAGCACAATCGAACTGATTGAGAATAATAAATCCTTTCTTTTAAATTGAAAACCAAGTGTTCGAATTTGCTTACCATCCACCAATTTATAAAATAGTAATGTTGCAAGGGCAGTAGTACCACTCACGATTAATCCAACTAAGGAAAACATTTTTAAGTCTGGTGTTGTAATGTACTGAAATAAATCGAGGGGGAATAGCAACAAATAATTTAATAAAAAGTTAACGACACAAATGCTCACAATATGCAATAATCCAACTTTCATTTTCAACCATCCTTTATCCATTTGTTAGTTCTCAGTTTAAAGATGAAAAGTCAGAGTAATAAGTGCCGTCAGGATAAAGGGAAGTCATATTTTTATGTATTTTTTTCCAAAAGTCACTTTAACATATGACTTTTTTTGTGTAGATTGAAGATAGATTATTTGAAAGAAGTGAAAGAATGCAGGTTGCTTTAGATAAGAGAAACTGGAATTGGTTAGATACGTTTTTATTTTTCATGCGAACGTTATGGATTTACTATAATGCCAGTTATGTAATCGAAAACACGGCCAATTATCAAAATAAATGGCTAATCTTTCTTTGGTTTATGGCGATTTATTTAGTTCCATTGCTATTTTATCGCCCAAAATACATGAAACTTATAAGCTTTTACATAGCAGAAACCCTTATTACGGCGAGTATGTTTTTTTATATGATGATTCAATTTCAAATGGCGGGCGTCTATGATTTCTTATATTTGCCTCTCATTATGATTGGCTACGTTTGCCAAGTTCGTCCCTATTTATGGATTGGGATGATTACAAGTGTTATGGTCTTCTTGACTGGAACAGCGTTGGGCGATCAATTCACCGAGCATTTTATTTCAGCATTTATCAATACCGCACTCTTTTATATGATTGGGTTCAGCCTAGGACGAATTACCGTTATCAATAACAAAAATAAAGCGTTAATACTATCGATTCAAGAAAAGAATAAAGCGTTAGAACAATATTCTAGAAGAATAGAAGAGCTAACGATAATGGAAGAGCGAAATCGGGTGTCACAAGACCTTCATGATACAGTGGGGCATATTTTCACTTCCGTTATCACCAGTTTAGATGCTTTGCCGTTTGTCATGAGAGCAAACCAGCAAGTAGCTGAGGAACATATAAAAGAAATAGCCGACCTTGCAAGAAATGGTTTGAATGATGTACGAAAAACCATTCATCAAATCTCACCAACCGAAAGTCACTTACCCTTATCTCAAACTTTCCAAGAAGTAGTAACAGAGTTTATGAAACATACGGGGACAACTGTAGATTTTAAAATTGAAGGTAATGAAAGAGAAATCGGAGAAAGAATTAAGTTTGCCTATACTCGCTGTTTACAAGAAGGGTTAACGAATGCCATTAAACATGGGAGGGCAACTCAAATCAACGTAAGGTTATCTTTTAAAGAAGAGTCTCTATTAATGGAAATAAAAGATAATGGAATCGGTTTTGAATCTATCAGTCTAGGGTTTGGTTTACAAGGAATGAAGGACCGAATGACTGCATTAAATGGTATGGTGAACATTAATTCAAAACCGAATGAAGGTACAGAACTACGCTGTTCAATCCCTCTAGCAAAGGAAGTCATGTTGAATGATTAAGACAATCATCGTTGAAGACCAAGAATTAATAAGAAAAAGTTTGAAAATCGTTTTGGAAAGCATGTCGGAAATTCGTATTATCGGAATGGCTTCAAATGGAGAAGAAGCGATTCAACTTTGTGAACGTGAAAAACCAGACATTGTATTAATGGATATTCAAATGCCGGTCATGGATGGAGTAAAAGCTACAGAAATCATTAAGACCCAAATGCCAGAAACCAAAGTGATCATCTTAACCACTTTCCAAGATATTACTTATGTAATGAATGCATTAAATGCGGGGGCTGAAGGATATATTTTAAAAGCGGTTGATCCGCAGTTTTTAGTGGATGGCATTAAGATGGTGTATCATGGCGGTTCATTAATTCCACAGGAGCTTGCGAAAGAGGTGTTCCAATCCATCCATAGTAGTCCGGTAGAACAGGATTCAACGGTTAGTTCGAATCCTTATGAACTTAGTCAACAAGAATTAAAGGTTTTAAAATATTTAGCACAAGGGCTCTCCAATAAGGCGATTTCAGAAAGAATGTTTTTATCATTAGGTACTGTTAAAAATTATATTTCTAATATTTATTCCAAGTTGAATGTGAAAAATCGTTCAGCAGCAATAACGAAAGCCATTGAAGAAAGTATTATTAAAGAAAAATAAATACTGGGGTGGATCAAATGAAGACAATTCAAAGGATGTATGACCATTTACATTGGGCAAATGAACGTATTCTAGAAGCATTGAAAAGTAGCGAAAATGAAGAAGCGATTCGTTTGTTTTCCCATATATTATTTGCTGAAAAAGTTTGGTTTACTAGATTACAAGGGTTGGATAGTTCACATTTGCCGATTTGGTCGGATATTGATTTAGACAGTTGCGCGGAATTAATAAAAGAAAATCAAAAAACCATTACGAAATTTCTTCAAAGTGCAGACCGTGATAGTATTATTTCCTACAAAAATAGTAAAGGTATCGAGTTCAAAAATTCAGTACGCGATGTTTTAACCCATGTTGCTTTACATGGTCAGTATCATCGAGGGCAAATTAACACTCGACTTCGCATAAGTGGATTTGAACCAGTGAATGTTGACTATATTACATTTGTGAGATAATTATTGGAGGTTCTTACATGAAACCACGTATTTCCGTACTAACTTTAGGTGTAGATGATTTAGAAAAGTCGGTAGCATTTTATCGAGATGGGCTTGGATTACAAACAGAAGGAATCATCGGGCAGGAATTTGAGCATGGTGCTGTTGCCTTTTTTGATCTTCAATCAGGAGTAAAACTTGCCCTTTGGAAACGGGCAGATATTGCACATGACACGGGACTGAATGTGACACCCAAAAGCCCTACTGAATTTACAATCGGGCATAATCTTGGAAGTAAAGAAGAAGTTGATAGCGTATTAGAGCAGGCAGAGAAGGCTGGTGCCACGATTACAGTGCGTGGACATGAGACGTTCTGGGGCGGATATTCAGGCTATTTCCAAGACCCAGACGGCCATCTGTGGGAAGTCGTGTGGAATCCAGCTTGGGAAATAACGGAATAACTTGAGGAAAAGTGCGATATCTAAATGGTTATCGCATTTTTACTTTTTCCCTTCGCTGTATTGATTAAATTGGGGGATAAAATAATGAATAAACTAACATCTCCTTTGGGGATTACGATTTTAATAGCTTTATTAATAGGATTATTTAACTTTACAAACTTTGCAGAGACGGTAAATTATTTTGGATTGGCGTTCTGCCTTTTATTTTTTACATTGTTCATTCATGAGCTAGGACATGCGTTATTTGGGATATGGTCTGGCTATCGATTTAATTACTTAACAGTTGGTCCTATAACAATCGAAAAGATGGAACGTTTACGATTAAAAATTAACAATAGTTGGTTTTTAGTAGGTGGGATAGCGAATTGTTCCCCTTTATCCAACGATTTAACAACGATTGCGAAACAACATAAACGGTTTGCTGCGGGTGGACCTATCTTTTCTTTTATTGCAGCAATCATTAGTTTAATAGCAGGGAGTTTATTGAATATAAACTGGGTTACATATTTTGGAATATTTAATTTGTTTATTTTTATCGTAACGATTTTGCCTTATAAAGGAACGCTAAAATCGGATGGACGAGTGTTACTTGAGTTATCGAAAAAGGGGAAAGAGCAGGAAGAGTACTTAATTTCTCTATCATTGTTCAAAGAAATGAACTCGCCATTTCATCCAACAAAGTGGTCAATTGATTTAATAGAGCGAGCCAAAACAATGCAACCTACTGTGGATAATGTGATGGTATGTTATATTCTTTTTTACTACACACTTATTCAAGAAGGCTATGAAAATGCTTCTAGATTGCTTGAACCCTTTAAGCAAATACCTGTTACGAAGGAAAATAAAATGGCTTTACAATTTATTAATCATATCAAACAGGTCGATCTTATTGTTGAAGGAAATTTTGATAAAGCAACAATCCATCATTTACATCAACAATTAAGTCCAATTGATCCGTTTAGTTATAAAAGAAGCCAAGCGATACTTGCTAATTTAGAAGGAAATGATAAGTTAGTGTTGCAAAAAATAGGTGAAGTCGAAAAAGAAATCAAGAAGGGCAAACATCTTTTTGGATTCTACGCTGCAGAAGAACAACTAACTCAATTATTAAAATCGAAATTAATGACGCTTACATGAACTGTAGGCGTTTTTTTTTTAATAAATCCTCGATGAATCTCTATCATATAAATTTATATTCTTTCCATGTTTACTGCAAAAAATCTTTCACAATTGGATATTTGTTACTTTAAATGTATAGATTGCAAGAAAAATTTCATAGTTCTTTTTACTTATATTCGTGTCAGGAAGAAAGAAATGTGACAATAGTTTAGAAATGATAAAAGGTATATTTATTATCCAATTTTTGTGCGATATTATGTATTTGTAATAAGTAGTACTAAAGTTTAACTAGTTGAGGGGATGTGTATGAAGGAGTTCGATAAAGACCAACTCTTTGGTCAATATGTCGTGTTTGCGATAGAGAAACAATTATGTGCCCTTTCAATAAAGGAAGTTGTAGAAATTATTCGGATTCAGCCCATTACAGAAGTTGTAAACGATCGGGATTACATTAATGGTGTGATTAATTTAAGAGGTAGTATTATACCGGTTGTTCAGTTGCGTATGCGCTATAAATTACCTATAGTACCATTCAACAAAAAAACACGTATTATCATTATTCGAAATGAGGATGAAGGCATAGGTCTAATTGTAGATGAAGTATTAATGGTCACTCATATTGAAGACGAACAGTTGGAACCGCCATTAGAAATGTTTAACACTATCGAAAAAGATTGCTTCAAAGGATTTGCAAAAGTAAATGACCAATTAGTTGGCATATTGAATTTACAAAAAGTGCTCTATCCTGAGGAGGTAAAGGAGGGATAAAACCATGGAGATGGATATGTCCGTCTATCTAGGTGCCTTTTTAGATGAAGTAGATGAACAGCTTCAAATCTTGGAAGAGGAAGTCCTAGTATTAGAGCAAGATGGTGAAAACCAAGAAACAATCCAAAAAATCTTCCGTGCTGCTCACACATTAAAAGGGTCTTCTGCTGCAATGGGAATGACTACGATGAAAGAGTTAACCCATAAAGTAGAAAATGTGTTTGATGCAATCCGAAATCAACAATTAAAAGTAAATACCCAAATTATTAATCTTATTTTTGATTCAATCGATACAATCAAATTATTTAAAGAAGCGATTTTAGAAGGCACTGTTGATTCTGTAGATGTTTCCCAGCTGATTGAAAAGTTAGAAGCGTGTAAAAATAGTGCCACTGCGGGTGAGCCAACAGCAAAAACGGATGTGAAACAAGAAGAAAAGACATCATCCGATGAAATTATTTTCCCGGAAGTTATTTTTGATGAATACCAAAAGGATATGGTAGAAAAAGCATTTGAAATGAAGATGAACGTTATTGCGGTTTATGTCGCATTAAATCCAAATGCAATGTTGAAATCTGTCCGTGCCTTTTTAATTAATAATAATTTAAAAGAAATTGGGGAAATCCTTGCATCTTTCCCGTCAACAGAAGTGATTGAAGATGAAGAAAAGTTTGAAGGCAGTTTAGTATACATAGTTGTAACCGATTCCAAAAATCACGAAGTACTGTCCACAATTAATAGTATTTCAGATATTAAGAGTGTTCATTTAAGTGAAATCAAGCCTGAAAACTTAGAGAGTTTTACAAAAGGGAAAAAGGTAGGCATTGTTGAGCAAAAGCCACCTCAAGCTCCACCACCTGCACCTAAAAAAGATGCAAAACTAAAAGTACAACAAACAGTACGGGTTGATGTAGAGCGTTTAGAATATTTACTTAATCTTGTAGGGGAATTAGTGATTAGTCAAACCCGCCTAAAAGATGTTGGAAATCGCTTATCAGAACGTTATCCAAATGAATCGATAATAGAAGACTTCCATGAAGTAGACAATCAGCTAGGACAAATTGTCAGCGAACTACATGAAGGAATGATGAAAACGAGAATGTTGCCGATTGAACAGTTGTTTAATCGTTTCCCTCGTATGGTTCGTGACCTTGCTCAAACAGCAGGGAAGGAAGTTAATTTTATTATTGAAGGTAAAGAAACCGAATTAGATCGCAACTTAATCGATGAGATTGGCGATCCAATCATTCATCTTTTACGAAATGCACTGGACCATGGAATTGAATCCCCTGCAGAACGTGAGAAAAAAGGGAAGTCTCCACAAGGTACCGTGATTTTAAAAGCTGCTCATAAAGAAAATCATATCGTCATTACGATTTCCGATGATGGTAATGGGATTGATACGGAAAAGCTAAAACAATCCGCTATCAAAAAACAACAGATTACACCGGCTGAAGCGGAACGAATGTCTGAAAAGGATATCCTATTCCTTATTTTTAAATCGGGCGTATCAACAGCAGCAAAGGTAACTGAAATCTCTGGTCGTGGTGTGGGAATGGATATTGTGCGTACCCATATCGAAAAGCTAAATGGGCTTATTGATATTGAAACAAAACAAGGTGAAGGAACAACATTCACCATTAAATTGCCGTTAACGTTGGCCATTATCCGTTCGTTGCTTGTGAAATTGGGTGATAAACAATTCGCCGTTCCACTTGTAAACGTCCAAGAGATTATAAGACTAGGAAAACATGAAATTAAAACAATTCAAAACCAAGAAGTAGGAATCGTTCGAGATCAAGTACTTCCATTAGTACGATTACATAAACGTTTTAATGCTTCAGAAGATCAAATCAATAAAAGCAAACGACTTTTAGTAGTAATTGTCGGATTAGCAGAAAAACGAATTGGACTTGTAATCGATCAAACCCTTGGAAATCAAGAGATCGTTATCAAACCCCTTGGCAAATATATGGGCTCACCAAAATATATTGCTGGTGCAACGATTATGGGCGATGGGAAAGTAGCTTTAATACTTGATGTTGCTTCGATTGTCCTTGAGGAAGGCGTAAAAGATTCCATTCCGTACAATCAAAGTCTAGCTACGAATCAACATGAAAAAGTAATTGGTGTGACTTCATTCTATTTAGGTGAAGAAGAGTACGGCATTGAAATCGACAAAGTAAAAGATATCATTACGGTACCTTCGATTTCACCAATTATTAATTCGCCGTATTCCATTATTGGTATGAGTAATTTTAGAGGAAAGCTTATTTCAGTGATGGACTTACGAAAACGACTTGGGCTACCAATACAACCACTCACAAGAAAGTCGCGAATTATCATCGTCGAAATTAATAACGAGTTACTTGGATTATTAGTTGACCGAGTAACACAAGTATTAAAGGTCGATGAGAACAAGATGGAAGAAGCACCAAATTACGAAAGTTTAGTTGAACAAGAATATATTCAAGGCATGTACCATTTCGATGATCGCCTGATGATTCTATTAAATATCAATCGAATCATTGAAATTGATACGTTACTTCAATTAAATCAGAAAATCAATTCTGAACAGGAGGCAGTAAGATGACTTGGCTCAATAATATAAAAATCTCCAATAAGTTAAAAATGTTAAGTGGTTTAACCATCGTTTTCCTATTAATTGTAGGCATATTTGGCATGTTCTATATGGAAAAAATGTCTGACCAAACGACTGACATATATGAAAATGAATTACTACCAATCAAATGGTTGAATGATATTCGTGCACAAAGCCGTGCAAACGAAGCGCTTGTAAAAGAAATTATATTAACAAAAGATGAAATGGAAAGAGCTAACTTAATTAATCAAGTGAAGGAACGTGCTCAACATATCCAAGAATATTTTGCGATGTACAAAGAAGTAAAGTTAACGGATTATGAAAAAGAACGTATTGGAACGATTGGCGATGCTATTACAGAAATCGGTACAAAACGTGAACAGTTATACAAAATTGTAGAAACAGGGACAAGTGAAGATGCCTTTGCTTATTACAAAGCTAATTTAGAAACACCTCTTGCAACTTTAAATACAACGTTACAAGATGTTGCAGAATATTTATCAGATCGTGCAGATGAAACATTAGAATTAACAATTAGCGAGAAAAATTTTGCAAGAACAGTGATGATTACTGTTATGGTGCTAGCTAGTATTATTTTCATCGTATTAAGTACAGTAATCTCGAAAGCAATTGTAAACCCACTAAAAGATGTAGTGGATGTGATGAAAGAAGCAGAAAAAGGCGACTTAACGGTTCGTGTGAACTATGAGTCGAATGATGAAATTGGAAAAATGGTCTCTTCATTTAACCAATTGACTGAAGCAACACGTACTGCAATGGAAAAAGTAATACACTCAGCGAATGAATTAGCAGCATGTTCTCAACAAATTTCTGCAAGTACAGAAGAAATTGCTTCTGGTAGCCAACAACAATCTCATGATGCGGGTGCTTCTGCTGCAATGATGAGAGAAATGACAAACGTTGTGGAAGATGTGGCACAAAATGCTGAACAGGCTGCAGAATTAGCAGAAAATACAATGACTGAAGCGAAACAAGGTGGCATCGTCATCAATGACGCAATCCAAGGTATGAGAGCAATTCGTGATAGCATTTATGAGTTATCGAATAAGTCTGAGCAAATTGGTGAAATTGTTGAAGTAATTGACGATATTGCAGAACAAACAAATTTACTTGCATTGAATGCTGCAATTGAAGCAGCACGAGCTGGAGAAGCTGGAAAAGGATTTGCGGTTGTAGCAGATGAAGTACGCAAATTAGCAGAACGTAGCTCGAAAGCAACAAAGGAAATTTCAGAGCTAGTTAATATTATTCAAGAAAATACAAAAGAATCTGTGCACACGGTTGAAGTGGGTAGTGAAAAAGCAGAAAAAGTCGAAAGTACATTTAATGATATCTTACAACTAGTAGGAGATTCTTCTGCTAAAGTGACAGAAATTGCAGCAGCTAATGAACAACAAACGGCTCAAGCAGAAGAAGTTCAACAAGCTGTAACGAGCATTGCCGCAGTAACTGAAGAAATTAGTGCTGGCCTTGAAGAAACAGCAGCAACAGCCGAAACACTAGCCGAAATGGCCGAAGCATTAAACCAACTAACAGCACAATTTAAAATTAAATAATTTTTGATAGAGATTGGGACAAAATGGTTCTTCAAATTTATTTAGAATATTAGTGTTGAAAATTTGCTATTTAGAAAAAAAGTTGATTGGAATGTAGTGTGGCAGACTCCTGCGGGAATGGCATGAGCCGAAAATCCATTTTTGCCGGCCATAGTCGGCAAAAATTAGTTGAGGCCATGCCCGCGGAAAGCGTCCACACGGAATGGAAATCAACTTTCACTACATCGAAAAATCAACACTTTTTTGTCCCAGCCTCTTATTACAATAAAGGAGGTTTAGAAGTGTTAAAAACAGTAAATAACGTCATTCAAGTACTTGAATGGAAGGAAAATATTACTTTAAAAAATATAGAATTGTTTCGTCAAGAAATGAACAATCTTTTAAACCAAGATTCTCAAAACCTAATTTTAAATTTAGCCGAAACAACCTACATTAACAGTGCGGGTTTAGGCATTATTGCCGAAAGCGTTGTACAAGCAAAACGCAATAACAAAGAATTAGTCATTTCGAATATGGAAGACTCGATTAAAGAAATCTTTTCAATTGTGAAGTTTTCTAGCTTTATGAAATTATTCGAAATAGAAAAAGAAGCAATTGAATATTTCCAGGCGATTGATCATGACTAAAGAACTTGATGATATTATTATCGAACATCAATTTTTTTCATCTGATGAAGCAGAACGAAATATAGAAGGCCGACTTCTTGTAGCAGACCGCCTTTTTCAAAATATGTTAGAAGGCGTGTTTATTACTGATACAAAGGGAATTATTCGCTTTATTAACCCTGCATTTTCCATGATTACAGGTTTTGGTGAAGAAGTGATTGGAAAAACACCAGGCATTTTCCAATCTGGCAAACATGATGAGGCCTTTTACCGAAATATGTGGGAATCCATCGAGCAAAATGGGAAATGGATGGGTGAAATTTGGAATATAAAAGAAGATGGGGAGCTGTTTCTCCAACAGACTACCATTACAAAAATAAATGATGATCACGGACAACCCCTTTATTATGCTGCTGTTATTACGGACATTACAGCACGAAAAAAAGCGGAACAACGATTAAAAGATGATTTATTATTAGCGAAAGAAGTGCAAAAAAGCGCACTTTCTCATCCGATTCAAAACGATTCCTTTCATATAGAGGGAATTTATCTCCCATCAGATATTTTAGGTGGCGATACATATGCTTGGTATCAAATCGATTCCCATCGTTATGGCGTGATTATGCTGGATGTTATGGGACATGGTGTAGCATCAGCCCTTGTTTGTATGAGTGTGCGTTCGTTATTGCGCGGAATCGTAAATAAATGTGTAGAGCCTGAAATTGTTTTAAAAGAATTAAACAAACATGTCTATACTTTATTTCAAGATAAAGAATCGTTACAAATGAAAAATTATTATCTAACATGTGTCTATGCAATGATCGATACTAATACGCATACGATTCAATTTGCTTCAGCTGGTCATCCGCCTGCCTTACTTCTATGTGCTAACGGTTCTATTAGAGAGCTTGCTGATGGTACGGTTCCTTTAGGGATGTTAGCAGAAATAGAAGTTGAAACAGGGTTTTATACATATGAAAATGAGCAAACATGGATGGTTTTTTATACAGATGGACTCATCGAAAGTGAAGAAAATCAAATTCGAAAAAATATTGATAAATTAAAAGGCAATTTGTTAAAGCATCGAACAAATGACTTGAGTAAAATGTTGTCCCTTGTCATTGAGCAACAATGTAAGGATCTTAATACTCCTGCATTTTATGATGATGTTACGATGTTAATCGCAAAGTTGTAGAGTCTATAAAAGCTGTTCAAAACAACTCTAGTATAAACAAAGGAGCGAAAATGAATTTAGAAACGGGTAATGTAAATTCAATGGAAATCGTATCAGAACATGATGTTTTAAAAGCGATGGATTATACAAGCGATTTGGCACAACAGTTAGGCTACTTAGAAAAAGAACAGCTATTTCTTTGTCTTGTGACGGAAGAAACATTAGTGAATGCCCTAGAATATGGAGAAGGTAATTCGATAGAAATTTTGTGGAATACATCTGAGGAAGAATTAGAAATCTGTATTAAACAAAAGGGTAAGCTGTTTCATTTTGAAAAAAGTGACAAGTTGAATTATGGGTCACGGGGCCGCGGTATGCAATTAATCCTCAATATAATGGACGATGTTTGGCTTGAAGAAGTGGGAGAAATGATTATTTTGCATATGAAAAAAGTTTTGAATCATAATGGAATGAAAGTTAGTTAATATTTTCGATGCTGTCTATTTTATGGACAGTATTTATTATTTTCTCACATAAGAAAAGGGGTGCCCAATTTTGGACACCCTAACTTTTCGTATTCTCCGCTTTTTTACGAGGTTTTGGTTTATGGTATAGCCCAAGCTCTTTTTTATCTTTTGCTAAAGAACGATAAAGGGATATCATCATTAAAATAATGATAAATGAAAATGGAAATGCTGCGATTATCAATGCATTTTGAAGTGCTTGTAATCCACCGCTAAATAATAGAACTAATGCTACTATTGATTGTGCGATACCCCAAGTGATTTTCACTGCATTTGGGGGAGTAAGTGAACCGTTCGTCGTTTGCATTCCTAGTACAAAGGTTGCTGAATCGGCTGAAGTAATAAAAAATGTACTAACAAGTGCAATTGCTACAATCGACAAAATAGTAGACCAAGGTAACTCGTTGAAAATAGCAAAAAGTACTTCTTCCGTTGCTAAACTAGAAATATCAGTAGGTACAGCTTTTTGAATTTCAATTGCGGATGTACCGAATACAGCAAACCATATAAAGCTGACCAATGTTGGAAGTAATAAAACACCTATAACAAACTCACGTATTGTTCGTCCTTTAGATACTCGCGCGATAAAGATTCCTACAAATGGCGCCCATGAAATCCACCATGCCCAATAAAATATTGTCCAACTATTAATCCATGAACGATGCTCGTCATTTAGTGGTGCAATCCGGAAGCTCATTTGAACGATATTTTGTATATAGCCACCAATAGAATCTGTGAACATATTTAAGATGAGAATTGTAGGTCCAACAATAAACATTAAAATTAGTAAAGCAATAGCAAGAAACATATTTGCGTTACTTAAGATTTGGATCCCTTTTCCTAAACCAGATGCCGCAGAAATAATAAACAAAACCGTAACAATCGCTACAATGATTAATTGAATTGTAAAATTGCTTGGTATGCCAAATAGAAATGACAATCCGCCATTAATTTGTGTTGCACCAAAACCTAGAGTAGTTGCTACACCGACAACTGTTGCCACAACTGCTAATACATCCACAATGGTTCCAAGAATACCATCCATTGCTTTCTTTCCTAAAACAGGCTTCAATGTTGCGGAGATGAGGCCAGGTTCTCCCTTACGAAAATTAAAGTACGCTAATACTAATGCTACGATTGCATAAATTCCCCATGCATGAATGCCCCAGTGGAAAAATGTATAACGCATCGCCTCTTTATATGCTGCATCCGTACTTGGTTCAGCTAGAGGAGGATCTACGAAATGAGAGAGGGGTTCCGCAGCTCCCCAAAACACAAGACCAATTCCCATTCCAGCACTAAACAACATTGCAAACCAGGAAGCTCTTGAAAACTCGGGTTTTTCATCTTGTTTACCTAATCTGATTACGCCAACTGGGCTGAAAATAAGGAAAATACAAAAGAGCGCAATGACGGTAACGAGTATTAAATAATACCAGCCAAATGATGAAGTTAAAAATTCTTGTATGTTTCCTGTTGTTTTTTCAAAACTCTCAGGTGCAGCAACCCCAAATATTGCTGCAATGAAAACAACTATAACTGAAATCCAAAAAACGTTTGAAATATTTTTCATTATAAATACCTTCCTACCTAATCAATCTAAAAAGAGAGCCTTGATTGTGAATTTCCATGATATTTTTTATATTTCCCCTTAGTGCATTTGTTTATAACATCCGAAATTTTAAAGGTAGTTTGTATTTAAAATAAAAATTAACTTAAACTTCATAAAAAGTAGTTTCAAAAATAGTATATTTTGCTAATTGCAACCATAGATTTGTTTATATTAATAATCCATTTTAATAGGACACCAAAAGAGAATTCACTCTATTACACAAGGTCATTTGGATAGAACTATGGGGAGGATAGCAGTTATGACAGAATATTACCAAGCGTCTGTAAAAGAGGTAATGAAAGAATTGGACGTTCCACAACACGGATTAACAGACTTTGAGGTACGATATAGGCAAAAGAGGTTTGGATATAACGAACTAAAAGAAGGTAAACCGAAAAGTGCTTTGCAAGTATTCCTTGAGCAGTTTCAAGATTTTTTGGTCATCATTTTAATCTTCGCAGCGATTATTTCTATGTTTTTAGGAGATTTTGAAAGTTCCAGTGTCATTATTGTGGTGATTGTGTTAAATGCAATACTTGGGACAATTCAACATATTAAAGCTGAGAAATCGCTAAATAGTTTAAAAGCAATGGCAGCTCCTATTTCTAAAGTGTTAAGGGATGGACAAGTTATTGAAATCCCATCAAGAGAAGTCATTGTTGGAGATATTTTGATTTTGGAAGCTGGAGATTATATTAGTGCAGATGGTCGGGTCATTGAAAGTTATAGTTTACAAGTAAACGAGAGTTCTTTAACAGGTGAATCCTTAGCAATCGATAAGACAGCACAAAAAATCAATGAACCAGACGTATCACTTGGCGATAAGAAAAATATGGTGTTTTCCGGAAGTTTCGTCACAAATGGACGTGGACAAGCCATCGTGACAGCCATTGGAATGGATACGGAAATTGGTAAGATTGCTAGTTTACTAGATAGCGCGAAAGAAAAGAAAACACCACTGCAAGTAAGCCTTGACCAATTTGGGAAACGACTTGCACTTGGTATTATCATCATTTGTCTAATCATCTTTGGATTAGATATTTTGCGTGGTCGCGAGTTAATTGATTCATTTATGTTTGCCGTATCATTAGCGGTTGCAGCCATTCCTGAAGCATTAAGTTCGATTGTTACGATTGTACTTGCATTAGGAACACAAAACATGGCAAAACAAAATGCGATTATCCGTAAATTACCTGCTGTCGAAAGTTTAGGTAGTGTTTCAATCATCTGCTCAGATAAGACAGGAACACTGACTCAAAATAAAATGACGGTTCAAAAGGTTTATACTGGACATCAATTTGTTGAGCATGATCAATTACAAATGACAAATATGCTTCATAAAAAATTAGTGGATATGGCTGTATTATGTAATGATTCCGTTACTCAGGAAGACAAACAAATTGGAGACCCAACAGAATTAGCTTTAGTGAATTTGGGGCATGAATATCAGCTAAATGAACATATTGTACGAGGACTTCATCAGCGAGTAGGGGAAATTCCATTTGATTCAACTCGAAAATTAATGAGTACTGTGCATCGAATGGGTAATCATTACGTTATGATTACAAAAGGTGCATTAGATGTTCTTCTTCCGCGCATTAAGCGGATTGAAACAGCTAATGGAGTATCTGTCTTTACGAAGCAACATTTTGAAAAGGTGAGACAAGCTAATACTGACCTTTCCAATGAGGGGTTAAGGGTACTAGCAATTGCATATAGGGTTGTCTCCTTACCTCAAATTCGAGTAGAAGACGAAAAAGATTATACGTTTGTAGGATTAATTGCTATCATGGATCCACCTAGAGAAGAGTCAGCTCCAGCAGTGGCAGATTGTATTCAAGCTGGTATTAAGCCTATCATGATAACAGGTGACCATAAAATTACAGCTGCGGCGATTGCAAAGAAGATTGGTATTTTAAAAGATCCATCTGAAGCAATTGAGGGTATTGAAATTGAAAAACTATCAGATAAAGAATTGCGAGATAAAGTTGAACAATTTTCTGTTTATGCGCGGGTATCACCTGAACATAAAATTCGAATTGTGAAGGCGTGGCAAGATAAGGGACATGTGGTTGCCATGACAGGAGATGGGGTTAATGATGCCCTTGCGTTAAAACAAGCAGATATCGGTGTCGCAATGGGCGTAACAGGAACAGAAGTTGCAAAAGATGCTTCATCGATGATTTTAACGGACGATAATTTCTTAACGATTGTAAAAGCCATTTCAAACGGGCGAAGTATTTATGCCAATATAAAAAATGCAATTAAGTTTTTATTATCAGGAAATGCTGGTGCGATATTTGTTGTTCTGTATGCAACGCTATTAGCATTACCAGTTCCATTCCTTCCAGTACATTTGTTATTTATCAATTTATTAACGGATAGCTTGCCTGCCATTGCCATTGGGTTGGAACCGCACAATAAGAAATTGATGAAGGAAAAGCCACGTAACATAAATGAACCGCTATTAAATAGAAAGTTCGCAACACAAGTAGGGTTAGAAGGTCTTGTCATTGGAGCAGTAACCATTATCGCATTTCAACTTGGATTATCAACTGGAGACACAGCAGTAGGTACTACAATGGCATTTGCGACATTATGTTTATCCCGTTTGTTCCATGGATTCAATTGTCGCTCAGACCAATCACTATTTAAAATTGGCTTATTCTCAAATTTAACTGTGTGGATTGCATTTTTAGTTGGGTTTGTACTACTAAATTTAGTTCTTATCTTCGGATGGTTTGAAGTGGCAACATTAGAATCTACTCAAATCTTGACGATTTATGGATTGGCATTTGTTCCATTAATTATTATTCAAACTTATAAACTACTTTTTGCGAAAGAGAATTAGAATAAGGGGAAATGGTGTATGCAAATAAATGAACTAGCACGGGATGAATTATTGAAGGAAGTAGAGTCATTGTCAGATGAAGTGTTGAATCAAAAACCTTCTACAGATCAGTGGTCTATTAAACAAATACTAGAACATCTATTTTTAATGGAAATTGCCATTGCAAATATCATTAAAGAACAATTAGAAAATGGTGAAGTACAAACGGCTAAACCAAAGCCAATTGAAGCAACGGTTAATCGAAAGTATAAGGTATCAGCACCTGAGTTTTCAGTTCCTACTAATGATTTTGCTACATTAGAAGAATTGAAAGAAAAACTGGCGATGTCTCGTCAAGAGCTAAAAACAGTAGTCGAAAAGGCAGATCAAATTGATTTGGAAAATAAAGCTTATCCCCATCCAGCATTTGGACTAATTAGTTTAAGTCAATGGATTCCCTTTGTGGGCTATCACGAAAGACGCCATATACTGCAGATTAAAGAAGTTAAAGAGAGTTTCGGTATATAAACTTTAATTCAAAGGGTTGCTACGGCAATCCTTTTTTATTGATTACAATCATTTTACCTTACATATTTTGTATAATTAAACTACTTAAATCTAGTTTGGGGGGAAGGTATGATTCAAGGGAGTTGGCGAGCGTTAATATGGATTGGATTAGCAGAGCTATGTGCGTTAAGTCTGTGGTTTAGCGCATCTGTGATTGCACCGGAACTGATTCAAATTTGGCATCTTAGCTCAAATACAGAAGCATGGCTTTCTGCATCTGTTCCCATTGGATTTGTGATTGGTGCCTTTTTAAGTTCGTACTTTGGAATGGCTGATCGATTTAATCCTCGTAAGATTTTCGCTATTTCAGCATTCCTCGGCGCACTACTCAATGCGTTACTCGTATTCGTTGATTACGCTTTTTTTGGAATAACCTTAAGAATATTAACTGGTGTCACATTAGCGGGAGTTTATCCGATTGCAGTGAAGATTTTATCCCAATGGTTTCCAAAGAAACGGGGTATCGCAATTGGGATATTAATTGCCGCATTAACATTAGGCTCATCTTTACCACACTTTGTCATCATGTTTTTCTCTTCAGTTAATTGGAAGATTGTCATTCTTATTAGTTCACTATTAGCTTTATTATCAGCTGCCATTGTGACATTGTTATTGGAAGATGCACCTGTAAAACTAAGCAAATTACCTTTCTCATTGAAGCTAATCAAAAAAGTTATACGCAATAAACCGGTGATGCTTGCGAACTATGGCTACTTCGGACATATGTGGGAGTTGTATGCGATGTGGACATGGCTTCCTGTATTTTTAATCGCAAGTTTCACAGCGTATGCACCAGAAATTCCGTATTGGTTTATGGCATTGTCTTCATTTTTGTCTATTGGGATAGCAGGAGGGATTGGTTGTGTCGTTGGTGGGGTTATTTCAGACCGAATTGGTAGAGCCAATTTAACAATTATCTCTATGTGCATCAGTGCAATTTGTTCGATATTAATAGGTTTTACCTTTGGACAACCAATCTGGGTAACGCTAGTCATTTCAATGGTTTGGGGGATGTCAGTCATTTCTGATTCAGCACAATTTTCAGCGGCCGTTTCAGAAGTAGCTGAAGTTGAATATGTCGGAACAGCCCTTACTTTTCAAATGTGTATCGGGTTTTTACTCACAATTTTTTCTATCAATCTAATTCCTATACTGCAGAAGATCATTGGTTGGGAATGGGTTTTTGCAATATTAGCAATTGGGCCATTACTAGGGATTGTATCGATGGTGAAATATAGAAGGTTTGAAATGAAATAGTAAGGGGGCTATTATGGGAATCTTCTTTTGGCCATTTATAATTGCGGCTATTGTGTTATCCGTTATTGCGATCGCTTCAAAAAAGGCATCTTTACTCGTTATTGCTTTTATCTTATTTATTCCATTTTCTCTGTATTTAGCTGCTACACCACTATTTGAATGGTGGGGAATGATTTTTCCAATGTTTTACCTTGCTGCAGCATACTACTTAAGAAAAAATATTAGATGGTTGGCAATTGTGTTGGTGTCTATAAATTTTATCCTTGTTGGCTGGATTGGATTCACGGTACTATTTCAATAAAAACTGAGCGCTTATCTATGGTTAAAGATGGATAGGTGCTCAGTTTTTTTATTGGTAAACTTGCTTCTTTTTTATTTGAAAAATCGCTAGCTTATTAATTTTTTTCTGTTTTAAACAGCTTTCATGCTCAAATGTAATAAACAAATTACTAAGAAATTTCAGATAATTGTTGCTAATCTAATTTTTCCATGATAGATTACTAAATATATTTGAAGTGTAAACTTCATCAAATGAAAAATGAAGGGGAGACTTCCTCTTGAATAAATTAACGATTAAAGAAAGAATTGAACAACAATTTAATTCACTATCGAAGTCACAACAAAAGGTTGCAAGTTTTGTATTAAATAATCCAATGTATGTAGGTGTTCATTCTGCAAGTGAAGTAGGAAAGCAAGCAGGGACAAGTGAAACAACCGTCATACGATTTTGCTATACGATTGGTTTAAATGGTTATGCCCAGTTACAAAAAGAATTAACGATGTATTTATTTGTAAACAATACAAATAGTACTCTAGGTAATTACGTTTCTTCAAAAGAAGAGTTATTTAAAGAGCAACAACTTTGTGAGAAAGTAATGAGCCAAACTAGCAATCAAATTGTCAGAATTGCAGAACAAATAAATCCGGAACAATTTCACGAAACAACGAAAAAACTACATGAAGCGAAACGTATCTATTTAATTGGAGCCGGTGCATCTAGTTTTGCAGCCCAATGGTTTCAATTTACATTAAACATGCTTCGACCGAATGTAGAACTCGTACATACGGAAACGGGTATGTTGATTCGTACATTACAAGAAGTGAAGGAATCAGAATTAGCGATTGTCATTTCACTGCATCGCTATTTTAAAGAACCAATTCAAATCGCAGAGGAGTTTGCAAAGCGCGGTGTTTATACAGTAGCCATCACAGATTCAAACGTTGCACCGATTCATTCTTTTGTAAACGAAGCATTTGTTTTGCAACAACCAGAGCTCTCAACGATTGATATGATGCCCTCACTCATTGCGTTTTTAAATACCTTAGTAGTCGGCATGATGTCTCATGATCGTGAGTACTATAATGAGCAACGTGTTAAATATGATGATTTTCAAAATAGCTTTATTGCAAATCGATGGAGTTGAATGATATGACAGACCAACAATTAACGGAACGAATGCAAAAAGTATTTGCACACTTGCATGCAAACCCGGAAATTAGCTGGGAAGAAGTAAATACAACGGCTTATTTAATAGAACTTTTGAAAGCTGAAGGATTAGATCCAAAAGCATTTGACGATGTGACAGGATTTTATGTTGATATTGGGCCAGGCATTCCAAAAGTTGGATTTAGGACAGATATCGATGCACTTTGGCAGGAAGTAGATGGTGAGTTTCGAGCAAATCACTCCTGTGGACATGATGGACATATGTCAATGGCCTTTGGTACGGCGCTTCTTTTAAATGAACAGAAGGCAACTTTACCGGGAGCTATTCGATTAATCTTTCAACCCGCTGAAGAAAAGGGAGAGGGAGCAAAGAAAATCGTTGAAAAAGGTGTTATCGACCCATTGGAGTATTTATTCGGTGTTCATGTAAGACCACTTATTGAACTTCCAGATGGGGCACATTCTCCAGCATTACATCATGGCGCAGCAAAACTTATTAAAGGAACAATTACAGGTGTAGAAGCCCATGGTGCACGACCAGAACAAGGAATCAATGCAATTGAAGTAGCTTCTGCTTTAGTGGACGCAATGAAACGCATTTGGATCAGTCCAACAGAATCTGGTTCTATTAAAATGACACAGATTCAAGCGGGGGGAACTTCTTCAAATATTATTCCAGGGTCTGCAACATTTAGTATTGATTGCCGTGCACAAACCAATGAAACGATGGACGCCTTAACAAACGGATTTGAAAAAGCAGTGGAAGCTGTTAGTACTTTGTTTGGTGCAACCATTACAACGGAAGTAGCTACGCATATAGTCGCTGCGCAAGTGGATAATGAGGCGAAAGCAATTATGAAGCAGTCGATTATCGATACGGTCGGGGAAGAACATTGCGCTCCAGAAGTTGTGACACCAGGTGGAGAAGATTTTCATTTTTATTCCTACTCAAAACCTCATTTAAAAACAACAATGCTTGGGCTTGGATGTGGTGTTGCACCGGGTCTACATCATCCACAAATGACGTTTAATCAACAGCAACTACCTGTAGGAGCACGTATTATTGCAAAGGCACTCCTTATTGCATTACAGCAAATAGAAAGAAGAGATTAATAATGATACAAGTGAAAGAATTAACAACTATAGAAGAAATGGAACAAGTACAACAACTTGAAAAACAAGTTTGGGGTATTGAGCCAATTCCTACTCACCAAACATTAACGGCCGTTAAGAATGGTGGCATTATGGTAGGTGCCTATGATGGGGATAAGCTGGTTGGATTTAGTTACGGATTTGCTGGTTTCAAAAACGGTCAAGTATCTCTTTGCTCACATATGTTAGGAATCGATGAAAACTATCGCTCACAACAAATTGGAGAAAAACTTAAACATGCACAAAGAACAATTGCCATCAGAAAAGGGTACGACATTATGCATTGGACATATGATCCTCTTGAAACTCGAAACGGCTATTTAAACCTAACAAAGTTGAATGGTATTTGTAATACTTACATTGAAAATTGTTATGGTGAAATGCAGGATGGCTTTAACAAAGGATTACCATCAGATCGTTTTGAAGTTCATTGGTATTTAAAAAGCCCTTATGTGGAAAAGCAAGTAGAACCACAGATTGATAAGCCTGAGCCACTTGGGGAAATCGTATTTGATGAAGCAGGATTACCAACGTTAAATCCATTCCCATTGGACACTTTGACAGCGGATGTCTATTCACTTCCTGTTCCATGGGATTTTCAAAGTATAAAAGCACAAAGCCAGGAACACGCAATGCATTGGCGATTGGAAACACGAAAAGTATTTCAACAAATGTTTGATGCAGGCTACTGTGCCGTTCGAATTCAAAAGAGCGAGCAATGGAATAACTATATTTTTGTAAAAAAAGATACGTTAGAACTTGGAGGATATTAAGATGAAAATTACTGAAATTACAATTCGCCATTTACAAATGAAGTTAAAAGCACCGTTTACAACAAGCTTTGGAACATTCACAAATAAAGATTTTTTACTATTAGAAGCGAAAAATGAAGATGGAACAATTGGCTGGGGAGAATCGGTGGCATTCCATTCGCCTTGGTACAATGAAGAAACATTAAAAACAAACTGGCATATGCTTGAAGACTTTTTAATTCCGCTTATTTTAAATAAAGAAATTTCCCATCCAGATGAAGTGAGTGAAATTTTTGAGCCAATTCGTAAAAATAATATGGCGAAATCAACTATTGAAGGTGCGATTTGGGACATTTATGCACAACAAACAAATCAATCATTAGCATCAGCACTTGGTGGTAAGAAAGACAAAATTGAAGTAGGTATTAGTATTGGTATCCAAAAAAGTATTGACGATTTAGTAGCCCTTGTAGATGAGTATGTAAAAGAAGGATACAAACGCATTAAAGTAAAAATTAAGCCAGGTTGGGATGTAGATGTAATTCGTACATTACGTGAAAAATTCCCGGATGTAGCGATTATGGCCGATGCGAACTCTGCTTATCGTTTAAGTGATGCAGAACTATTAAAACAATTGGATGAGTTTAACTTAACGATGATTGAACAACCATTAGCATCGGATGACATAATTGACCATGCAACTTTACAAAAACAATTGAAAACACCAATTTGTTTAGATGAAAGTATCCATTCCCTTGAAGATGCGCGTAAAGCAGTGGAACTTGGTGCAACAAAAATTATCAATATCAAAATTGGACGAGTTGGCGGCTTAACAGAAGCGAAGAAAATCCATGATTACTGTGAATCAAAAGGAATTCCAGTGTGGTGTGGAGGAATGCTTGAGTCTGGTATTGGTCGTGCTCACAATGTTGCTTTAACAACATTAACGAACTTTATTTTACCTGGGGACACAGCGAGCTCAAATCGTTACTGGGAAAAAGATATTATCGAGCCAGAAGTCGTTGCAGTAGACGGATATATTCAAGTTCCACAAACAGCCGGAATTGGTTACAAGGTAAATATCGAAACAGTAGAATCCTACACAGTAGATAAAAAGGTATATAAATAAGCGCAACATCCTTAAGCATCATAAATCGATGCTTAAGGATAAATTGAACATATATTTTTCAGAATCTTTAAATAACTTACAAGCGGGTGAATCGTAATGAAGAAAAGTTTACAAATAGGAGGAGCCTTTGTCGGATTAATCGTTGGTGCCGGCTTTGCCTCTGGACAAGAAATTATGCAGTATTTTACGAGTTTTGGGATATGGGGAATTGCAGGAGGAATTGTTGCTACAATTGCATTTGCACTTTTAGGGATGACACTCGCTCAACTTGGTTCAAAACTACAAACAACTTCACATAAAGGGGTAATTTATCATATTGGTGGTCGTTATGTAGGGGTAGTATTAGACATACTGATTACATTCTTCTTATTCGGAGTAGCTGTCGTTATGTTTGCGGGGGCAGGTTCTACTTTCAATCAAATGTTCGGAATTGATCCTATGGTAGGAAGTATTATCATGGTTGCATTAACAATCGCAACATTATTACTAAATGTAAAAAATATTATGAACTTAATCGCTGTTATTACACCTTATTTAATGATCGTAATCTTTATTATCTTAATCTATTCATTATTTACGATGGATATTTCATTCTCAGAAGCGAATGAAATGGCTCAAAATCAAGCAAGTGCTGCTTCTAACTGGTTCATGGGTGCATTACTATATGTATCTTATAATCTTGCAGCAGGTGCAGCGCTATTAATCGTTATGGGTGGTACAGAGAAAGATAGTAAAGTTGCTGGTCTTGGTGGTATTTTTGGTGGGGCAATGCTTGGGGCATTAATCATCTTAATCAACTTAACAATATTCGTAAAAATGGATGTTGTTTCAGGTATGGACATGCCTACATTAGAGTTAGCGAAACAAATTCACCCAGCTGTTGGTGTATTGATGGCAATTGCATTACTAGGAATGATGTACAACACAGCAGTGGGGATGTTCTATTCCTTTACAGTACGTTTTGTAGCTCCAGATCACAAAGTATTTAAACCGACAATAGTTGTAGTTGGCTTAGCAGGGTTTGTAGCAAGTTTAGTTGGCTTCACAACATTAGTAGGTAAAGTATACTCAACAATGGGGTACCTAGGATTTGCGTTAATCATTGCAGTGATTATTGCATGGATTCGTCGAAATAAAGAAGTAGTAGCTTCTTAGATAAATAGGTTCAATGTAGACAGACTCAAAATTTATTGGGTTTGTCTTTTTTTATTTGGAAGGTTATGAACATGTGGTGATAGAAGTATTGAAGAAGCACACATACACGTTAAAAGTTCAAAATATAAATAAAATAAGGAAGTGATGATGTATTGGTTTATATTTTGGAAAACATATTTCAACTATCGGCAATTGTTTTAGTGCTGTGTTCAATGTACTATTATCGGCATTTTAAAAAGACGAAGAGGGAAAGAAAACTTACTTTCTATGAAACCGTGATATATGTAGTCACTCGAATAGCGATTTATCTATGTGCCGTAAGTTATGTGCTGTTGTTTTTGGATAGGAATTATGGATAACTTAAACGAAGAAGAGGCTGGGACAAAAGTGGTTTTCAAAAAGAATTAGTAAATTAATAGTGTTGAAAATCTGCTTTTCAGAAAAAGTTGATTGGAATGGAGTGTGGCTGACTCCTGCGGGAATAGCATGAGCCGAAAATCCATTTTTGCCGGCCATAGTCGGCAAAAATTAGTTGAGGCCATGCCCGCGGAAAGCGTCCACACGGAATGGAAATCAACGACCTTAACATCAAAAAACCACCATTTTTCACTTAGGGAAAATGGTGGTTTTTTACTTTTGTCTCAAACTTTTTTATATTTGGTTAAATCGACACTTGTTTCACAATATCTATAGTAAGTAAATCAAGTGGTGTGTCATCACGTTTTTGCACAGCATGAGTTGCTTTCGTAAAGATTAGCTCCTCCAGCAAATTTCGTACAAGTCGGCCATTTCCGTGTTTTTCCGGGTGTTTTGAAATGGCGTCATCGAGTAGTTGTTGAACATAAGGAATTGCTTTGTCATCTAACCGGTATTGGCGTTCTAGCAACATGGTTTGTAAAATATCCAGCAATGCATCTGTCGAGTAATCAGGGAAGTGAATATGATATTTAAAACGAGATTGTAGGCCTGGGTTACTTTCCAAGAATCGATGCATTTCTTGGGGATATCCAGCTAAAATTACAACCAGACGATGTTGATAATCTTCCATTGCTTTTACTAGTGTATCGATTGCCTCCATCCCGAAATCATTATCAGAACCTCGAACGAGTGAATATGCCTCATCAATAAATAAAACTCCATCTAGCGCGGCTTCAATTTTTGCCCGCGTTTTAATAGCTGTCTGACCTACATAACCAGCAACTAGATGGGAACGATCCACTTCTACAAGATGCCCACTTTTTAATACCCCTAACGATTTATAGATTGTTGCTAATATGCGGGCAACTGTCGTTTTACCTGTCCCTGGATTACCGTGAAAAACCATATGTAAATTCATTGGCTCAGTTTTGAAGCCTTGTTCTTTTCGCATTCCACAGTAAAGAATCCAATCATGAATACGGCTTATTCTTTCCTTTACTTCCTCTAATCCAGTAAGTTTATCAAGCTGTTGTAGTGCCTCTTCGATTGGCAACGCTTCTGTTATGCGAAGTGGCTTTAACAATGCTTCCTTTAAATGTGGACGCATATAAATTTCTTTATGTAAATCTGTTAGCCATTTCTGCAATTTTTTGCATTCATCTAAGTAATACGTTCGTAGATTTGGATTCGATATTAACTCTTCAATTCGCTTCATATCTTCAAAAATACGTTTCGCATTACGCTCCGTTATATAATTTACAGTTACTCTAACATCAGTAGCTGGTGATAGATTATTTTTGGCAAGGATGCATAAAATAAAATCCCAATTGTATTGTGATTGATCTTCATAAGAAAGTGCATTTAAAAAACAAATTTCCGCTGCTTCGTAATTTTCGTCTTGTACGTATAGCGTTGCAAGTTGAGCGTACAGTTCGCCATGACGGGAAAATAAAAGATTTTTAGTTTTTTCATATTCTTCAATTTCATAATTGACTGTTGTCTTCGAAATTAACTCATTCATCATTTTCTCTAGTTTAAGGATCCGTAGAAGTTGAATTTGAATTGTTTGAGCATCTGCCACTTCTAATTTAGCCGTTATATCTTTAAATGTGTGTTTGACGTAATCATGTTGAGACATAAAATCATCCTTTTAATTTGTCTATTATTAAAAGATTAATATATTTTTGATATTTCGACAATAATTAAGTTCTCTATTAGAGAATTATTTTCTCTAATTTTATAATTACTATTTTCCGTTTTTCACTGTCTTAATAATATTTTTATCTCGTTATTATCAATTTTTAAATATTAATTTGAATATTTTGATATTTATTTTTGAAAATAATGTTGAATTATGTAGAAATTCAGAATAATATATTATTAAACAATGTTAAGAAAATATTATTTTGCTATTGGAGAAATTTTCATCATAGGGGATAGGTAGTGTCAAAACTTCTATGAAAAATTGAAAAACACAAGGTATTGGGCGATAAGTACTCTCCGAACGAGGGGACAATCGCTCTTGACAAACATTCCGAAAAGGTTGCGCCCATATTTTTG
>NZ_RBZN01000019.1 GCF_003628435.1 Ureibacillus endophyticus
TTTGTGTGTGGTAACCTCAACTAACACCAAAATCCAGGGGGTGGCAAGTTTTTTTGCGTAAAAGACTATAAAACCAACGATTATTAGCGATTTATATATATAAGTTTTGACAATACGATCTATATAAAGGAGATGGAAAAATGGACAGTTTAGATGCTATTAGAACACATGTTTCACTACAAAATAGTCGTTAATTCCATCAAACCTATTCAGTTAAATCATGAATAACAGAATTACCGACTTTGTAGTGATGAATTACAAAGGAGGAATAATGATGGCAATGATACAAGTTCAAGATTTAACTTTTGCTTATCCAAGTAGTTTTGACAATATATTTGAAAAAGTAAGCTTTCAAATTGATACAGATTGGAAATTAGGTTTTATCGGGAGAAATGGACGGGGGAAAACCACATTCTTTAATTTATTATTAGGAAAATATGAATATAGTGGGAAAATCACTTCCTCTGTAGAGTTTAATTATTTTCCGTATCCCGTTTCTGATCCGAATAAATATACCTATGAAATATTAGAAGAGATTTGCCCTCAAGCAGAGGATTGGGAGTTTCTTCGTGAAATTGCCTATTTAAACGTAGATGCAGAAATAATGTACCGACCGTTTCATTTACTATCAAATGGTGAACAAACAAAAGTATTGCTTGCTGCACTATTTTTGAATGAAGGGCAATTTTTATTAATCGATGAGCCTACGAATCATCTTGATATCGAAGGACGTAAGATTGTCTCGAATTATCTTCAAAAGAAAAAAGGATTTATCTTAATTTCTCACGACCGAAATTTTTTAGACGGGTGTGTAGACCATATTCTATCGATTAATCGTGCAAATATCGAAGTACAAAGTGGGAACTATTCATCTTGGAAATTAAATTTCGATCGACAGCAGGAATATGAAGTGGCCAAGAATGAACGTCTACAAAAGGACATTGGTCGATTAAAACAAGCTGCAAAACGTTCAGAAGGTTGGTCTCATAAAGTCGAGTCCTCAAAAAATGGGACAAAAATTGCTGGTTTGAAACCGGATAAAGGTTACGTAGGACATAAAGCAGCAAAGATGATGAAAAGAGCTAAGACCCTTGAATCGAGACAACAAAAAGCACTAGAGGAAAAGTCGAAGTTGCTTAAAAATGTAGAAAAGACGGAGCCTTTAAAATTAAGACCTATAATATATCATTCGAATGACTTAGTTACGTTGACTGATGTGTCTATTCAGTACGATGGGCAAATAGTCAATCAACCAATAAGCTTTAAAATTGAACAAGGGGACCGAATTGTTTTGAATGGAAAGAATGGTAGCGGAAAGAGTAGCATTTTAAAGCTCATTTTAGGAAATGCCATTCAGCATACAGGTTCTATGCATGTTAGTTCGGGCTTAATTATTTCCTATGTTCAACAGGATACTTCTCATTTGAAAGGCCAACTTTCAGACTTTATTCAGGACAATGGGATAGATGAAACGTTATTTAAATCTATCTTGCGCAAAATGGATTTTGACCGTATTCAATTTGAGAAAGATATCTCCCATTATTCAGGTGGGCAAAAGAAAAAGCTGTTAATCGCCAAAAGTCTATGTGAACAAGCTCATTTGTATATTTGGGATGAACCGCTTAACTTTATCGATATTTACTCCCGAATTCAAATTGAAGAGCTTATTCAAAAATTTAATCCCACAATGGTGTTTGTGGAGCATGATCAAGCGTTTCAAGAGAAGATTGGTACTAAGATTATTAGCCTGTACCCGGTACACAAACAATTCTGAAAATTTAATACAATTTCCAAAAACCAAGGATGAAATACCATTCTTGGTTTTTATTTTGGGCAGGAGTCCATTGCATGGGAATTCCACTTCAAGAATAAAGTAAAAAAGTGGGAATTACTTACTAAGTTTGTTGTATAATTTAGGAAATAGGAAGGGGTGCAAAAGGTGAAAAATGAAAAGGGGAATGCATTATTAATCTCCGTTATTATTCTAGTTGCAATTGGCATATTCGGTATTTATGTATTTTCAAAATATAATAGTATAGTAACGAGTGAGGAGAATATTAGCAGTAAGTGGTCCCAGGTAGAAAATCAGCTCCAGCGAAGATTTGATTTAATTCCAAATCTAGTGAATACAGCAAAAGGCTATGCCGCACATGAAGAGGAAATTTTCTTAAAATTAGCGGAAGCACGTTCGGAATATGGTTCAGCAAAGTCAATAGAAGATGTAGCCAACGCCAATGATGAACTTTCTCAAGCGTTATCCAATTTATTTGTCGTTGTAGAAAATTACCCGGAGCTAAAATCGAACGAGCAATTTAATATGTTAATGACGGAGCTGGCAGGAACAGAAAATCGTATAGCAGTGGCACGGAAAGATTATAACGAAGCGGTTCAGGAGTATAATTCTACCATTCGAAGATTCCCGGGAAGTATTATTGCTAACATGTTTGATTTTGAATTAAAAACATATTTTGAGGTACAAGAAGGCATCGAGGAAGTACCAACTATTCAATTTGAGGATGAATAACAATGTTAAAAAAATGGATGTTCACATTTGTTTTGCTTCTCGTTTTGCCACTGAGTGTTGTTGCCCAAGACATTCCTGAAAGACCGACAACAGCAGGCTTTGTGTTTGATTATCAAAATGTGATAGATGATGCAGTTGAAGCAGAGATCAATGAAATTGCTAAAAGGCTTCAAGAAGAAGGTAAGATGGAATTAATGATTGTTACTGTCCCAACCATTGGCGAATTAGAACCCTATGAATACGGGATGAAGTTTTTCAGGGAATGGGGCATTGGGGATGCGGAAAAAGATAACGGAATGTTAATTTATATCACGACTGATATGGGGGAAGGCAATAACGTAGTTCGTATTTCAACAGGTTACGGAATGGAAGGTAGTTATCCAGACAGCGAGACACAGCGATTAATCCAAACGTATATGAAAGAGTCTTTGAAGTCCGGTGATTACACATCAGCATTTGCAAATGTCGTAGAAGCCATTCGTGTAAAAGAAGACATTGATTATACGTGGGAAAATGACGGTGCAGTTATTGAGGAGATGAGTGAAAATACAGAGGAAAGTGAAGAAACATTATTTGAAAAAATAACTGGAATTTTCTTTACAATCATCGGTATACTCTTCTTTTTAATTATGGCAGGAGTTGCATTACTCATCGCATATGTTGTTTTAGAGGGTATTTTCAGGAGGCTCCAAGGGTTATTTTATTGGATATTTGAAGCGATTTTTAGAAAGGATATCCGGTCGAAAGGTTATATAAAATATTTAGAAAATAAGAAACAAGAACAGAAGAAAAACAAAGCAAGGAAGGCATCGGGGCTGTATTATGATAATCATTACGATAGCTCTAATTCAAGTGATAGCTATTCATACGGCAGCGGTGACAGTGGAGGCGGCGGTTCAGATGATCGCTTTTAAGTACCCGGTACACAAACAATTCTGAAAATTTAATGCAATTTAGAAAACCAAGGATGCGATGAACATTCTTGGTTTTAATTTGTCGCAATATTACATATTATCCGTCACTTCACTTTTATTATTTTATTACTCACGCATCAAGCATCTCGAAAAACATATAAACTTCACGCAATAATCCAATAAGAAAAATGAGAGAAAAACTCTCTCCAAATTAAACAATTATTCCTAACCGTAACGCTTCAGAAACTGCATGCATACGATTGTGCGCATTTAGTTTTTTAATTGCAGATTTTATGTAATCTTGAATCGTAAATTCACTTATTTGTAGAAAAGAAGCCATTTCCTTGACCGTTTCGCCCCATGAAACATGCTGTAATATTTCGATTTCGCGTTTTGATAGGTTATGAGAATTATCTAGATGACTCAACGTTACTAACGCATTCCCAATCATTTGTCCATATAAAGTTAATTGTTCTAACAATGCATCATTTATATCAACGGAATCATCGATAGTACTCGGACACGCATAACCAATAACATTTCCATGACTCGTTATCGGAACAATAACCACAAAGGAGCGATACATGTCAATCGCGATATATTTTGCAGGGGACTGTTGTATGTATTCTGAGCCAGTTGAATAAATTGCTTCTCGTTTTCGAATGGCTTTGCGCAATAACGGAATATCACGAATATTATCTTGAAAATCTAGGGAACGGGTTCCATGGACACTCACATCAAGAACGCCTTTTACATTGCCGCTCAATATTGAATATTCGTTTATTTGGACGCGTGAAAATGGAAATAGATTAATAAATCCCCTTGCTGCAATTAACACTCTTTCTTCAATATCCGTAGCATTATAAATTTCTCGAATATATTTTGTAAGTTCTTTATCCATATTAACCCATCCTCTCTCTATATAATTGGCCCCTAATAATAGGGGTGCTGCCCAATTTTTAGGGATACAAATTCTCGAATTTTAGGAATATTCAATTAAAATTATATCAACTATCATAAATTTGTAAACGCTTTACTCTATGGCTTAGCTAGTTTCATAGTTATTACACAAAGGGAAGATAATATGAAAATACAAGCATATGTAGCTGATAATGAACAGGTTTCATTAAAAGAAGTACAACTTAAAGAAATCGATGCAGATGAAATCGTAGTAAAAATAGTTGGGACTGGGCTATGCCATACAGATTTGAATGTTCTCCATTCAATTACCCCAACACCGATGCCGATTGTTTTAGGACATGAAGGAGCAGGTGTTGTTGAAAAAGTGGGTAGTGGAGTTACTGAATTTGAAGTAGGGGACCATGTTGTTGTTTCCTTCAATTATTGCGGAAAATGCGTGAATTGTTTACACGGTGTACCTAGTGCATGTGAAAACTTCTTCCAAGATAATTTTGGACTTTCATTGGAAACATCAAATTCAAAAATTGTAGATGGGGAGCAAAAAATAGCCAACCTTTTTGGACAATCATCCCTTGCGACTTACTGTGTAGCAAACGTTCGCAATACAGTAAAAATTGAAGATAAAGAGATTGATTTATCTTTACTAGGCCCTTTAGCGTGTGGTATTCAAACTGGGGCAGGTACGATTTTAAATAAATTGAAACCGATTATACATGAATCGGTAGTTATTTTCGGTTGCGGTTCAGTTGGATTAAGTGCTGTAATGGGGGCAAAACTAGCAAACTGTAAAACAATTATCGCTGTAGATGTAAACGACGAACGATTAGATTTGGCACTTGAACTAGGGGCTACTCATGTGGTAAACGGTCGTTCAGAAGATGCTGTTAAAGCGATTCAGGACATCACTAATGGTGGTGCACACTATGCAATTGAATCATCTGGTGTTTCAGCTGTCGTATTACAAGCAATTCGTGCAGTACGTGCATTAGGCACAATTCCCGTTGTAGGTGCATCAGGAATGTTAGAATTCCACATTCACGATGAGTTAATTCCAATGAATAAAACACTTGTTGGGGTTGTAGAGGGGCAATCCATTCCAAAATTGTTTATTCCTGAACTGATTAAATACTATAAAGAAGGTAATTTCCCGTTTGATAAATTAATCAAAACCTATGAAATGGACAATTTAGATCAAGCAATTCATGATATGGAGTCTGGGAAAACGATAAAACCAGTTATTTTATTTAGCTAATATGATTGAAGGGGATGGGATGAAATGAAAAACACGTTACAAAAAAACAAAGTGGATCAGTTTTTACAATTAAATAAAAGCTTTATTAACGGTCAATGGGTAGAAGGACAAGGAAGTGAAACGGTAACAATTTCAAATCCATTTAACAATGAAACATTAACAGAAGTGAAAATTGCTTCGAAACAGCAAGTGGAAGAAGCATACCAGTTTGCTGAGAAAGCTCATTTAGAATGGGGAAAAAATGCAGAATTAAGAAAAGAAGTGTTCCAAAAAGCTTCTGAGTTCTTTGTTATCCATAAAGAAGAGATTCTACATTTACTAGCTGTGGAAACGGGAAGTGCACCGTTCAAAGCAGAGTTAGAATATAACATTACGTTAGGTGCATTCCAAGCTTATAGCAGTATTATTGACAAAGCATATGAAAAGTGGACTCCAGAGCAAGAATTTATGCCTGGTAAAGCAAATGAAATTCATCGATTACCTTTAGGTGTTATTTCATCAATTGCACCGTTTAATTTCCCTCTATATTTATCACTTAGAGGCATTTTACCAGCACTAGCACTTGGCAATGCTGTTGTTCATAAAGCAGATATTCAAGTGGGTATTGTTTCAGGTTCATTGATTGCTAAGGCTTTTGAAGAAGCAGGAATTCCAGCTGGCGTATTTTCTTCTATTTTAACAACACCACAAGAAATTGGTGATTTAATGTTAGAAGATCCACGAGTGAAGCTAATTGCATTTACAGGTTCAACACCAGTTGGACGCCATATTTCAACTGTTGCAGGGAAGCACTTTAAACGTGTAGCATTAGAACTTGGCGGGAACGCACCATTTGTTGTATTAGAGGATGCAGATGTAGACCAAGCTGTGAATGCTGCAATCTTTGGTAAGTTCCTACATCAAGGGCAAATTTGTATGATCATTAATCGTTTTATCGTACATGAAAAGCATTATGATGAATTCACAACTAAATTTGTGGAGCGTGCGAAAAATTTACCATATGGGGACCCACTAAATCCGAATACTGTTATTGGGCCACTAATCAACCCAATACAATTAGAGAAAGCGATTAACAACGTGGAAAAAGCAAAAAATGCAGGGCTAGACGTTTTACTAGAAGGTAAAGTAGAAGACAACGTAATGACACCATACGTATTTGGAAACGTGGATAACGCAAGTGAGATTGCTCAAACAGAATTATTTGCACCAATCGCATTAGTGGTTAAAGCTGCGAGCGATGAAGAGGCGATTCAATTTGCGAATGATACAGAATTCGGATTAAGTTCTGCTATCTTTACAAGTGATATTGAAAAAGCACGTGAATATGCAGTAGGGCTTGAATTCGGTATGACACACATTAACGACCAAACAGTAAACGATCTACCGAATGCTCCATTTGGTGGCATGCGCAACTCTGGTGTTGGACGTTTCGGAGTGCCATTTGTTATCGATGAGTTTACTCAATTTAAGTGGATTTCAATTCAAGAAGAAAAGCGGGAATACCCGTTCTAATTAATGTACCCGGTACACAAACAATTCTGAAAATTCAATACAATTTAGAAGCCAAGGATGGAAGAAGCATTCTTGGCTTTTTTATCTGAATATTACATATTATCCGACACTAATAATTGAAAAAATTTATTACGAGCCGCTCCAAAATAATAATAGATGCAATAAATTTACGCTCAATGTTAGTAAGTGATTGTTCAAAAATACATCTGATACATATTCACTACAGTTAAGATATTACAATTGATTCATTCAGATTCGAATCTGTCATTATCGTCCATAAGTTTGGAATATGATGGTTTCGGGAGGGTACTGGAAATTACGAAAAAAATCTTGTTATTTTGTGACCCTGGTATTGATGATTCGATTGCCATTATGTACTCCATTTTAGATCCAAATATAGAACTGGTCGGGATAGTGACAAGTTATGGGAATATTACAAGAGATAAATCAACCGCAAATGCTGCATATTTAGTCCACTTAGCTGGAAGAAGCGATATTCCGATTATTCCTGGTGCTACAAAACCTGTACAAGAAGAACATGTTACATTCTATCCAGAAATTCACGGTGAGGATGGATTAGGACCGATTGAAGTTCCACGAGATTTTCGATTTTCTATCTATCCATTTGATACAATCCGATTTATTATTGAAAAATATAAAAACGAACTCATTATTGTGGATACAGGACGTTCAACAAGCTTAGCAACTGCCTTTATTTTATATCCTGATCAAATGAAAATGGTTCAATCCTTTTATGTAATGGGTGGTGCCTTTTTTATGCCAGGAAACATTACGGCATTGGCCGAAGCAAATTTCTACGGCGATCCAGCCTCATCGAACTTAGTTACCCAATTTGCTCATAACTTGACCATCACACCACTAAATGCAACCCAACATGCTATTCTAACTCAAGAATTTGTAAATACCATATCGCAAAATAAAAACAACGTCTATGCTTCATTAATAGAACCAATTTTTAAATATTATCAAGAATTTTATAAAAAAACGAATCCAGGTATTCAAGGCGCACCAATCCACGATTTGCTGACAGTCATGGTGGTGAATAACCCAACACTTGTGGATTACATTCACTATGATGCAAAAGTAATTGAGGGAACGACTGAAGCAAAAGGAATGTCCTATGTTGACTGTCGACCAACAAGTAAAAAAGGGAAAACAAAAATTGCTATCAAACTTCATTACAATGAATTTATTAAAGAATTAAGTAATATTTTGTTAAGATAAGGATTCAATATATTTAGTAACTAATATTTTTTTAAGAAAGGTTTAGCGACAATCAAAAAGGTGCGGTTTTAAAAATAGTTTTCAGACCGCACCTTTCTTGACTTCAAAACACAATAAATCTATAATATTATTAAATTTTTGATTGGAGGGCTATTAAAAAATGACACATGCTATGAGACTTTGTTTCCGTACTTTGAACCAATAATTGAATATGGTCAAAGACTCTGTTATGTCTATACAGAGTAAACGGGATAAGTGTGTCTTTTTTTAATCATCTTCTTTTTAATAGCAATTTTTTAAGGAAGGGGATTTTTCTACCTTTCTTTTTTTATACAAATTGAATCCCATTTACTCTCACATCACAGGCTTATTCGTCTGTGATTTTTTTATTTTTAAGTTACGAAAGGGGATTTTTCTATGTGGATGTTATTCTTCCATTGATTCGATACGAGTTTTAAATAAGCTTGTATCGATCCTAGCTATCGATACGAAATCGTAAAAATTTCGGGAGGTAGCGAAAATGGAACAAATTTGTTTTGAACTAGAACATGTTGAAATGTCTTATTTTGATAAAGAAATTTTAAAAATTGATCGTTTAGCTGTACACCAATTTGATCGAATTGGAATCGTGGGGAAAAATGGAGCTGGGAAAAGTACGCTCTTAAAATTACTAGCAGGTAAAGAACAGCCTACAAAAGGAAAGGTGCATCGTTATAACGAATTCGCCTATTTTGCTCAGCTTGAAGCACCATCTGAAACCGATATCGATCCATCACTCGTTGGAAAATTAAAACTTCCAAAAGATTCACGAGCTTTAAGTGGTGGGGAACAAACACGGAAAAAACTTGCTCAGTTGTTTACCCATTATTATGAGGCATTACTCATTGATGAACCAACCACTCATTTAGACCAAGAGGGGATTGCCTTTTTAGTAGATCAGCTTCGTTATTATTACGGTGCTCTAGTTTTAATTAGTCATGACCGGGAGCTATTAAATGAACTGGTCACAACCATTTGGGAAATTGAAGATGGGGAAGTGAAAGTGTATTCCGGGAACTATAGTGAATACATGACCCAAAAACAGGTACAACGTGAACAGCAGCAGCAAGCCCATGAACAGTATATAAAAGAAAAGAGTCGACTTGAAAAAGCCGTAGAAGAAAAAATGAAAAAAGCTCAAAAAGTTGCCCAAGAAGGGAAGATGTCGAAAAGGGAAGCGAAGGCTAAACCAAATAAATCATTCATGACCAAATCAAAAGGCACAAGCCAAAAAACAATGCAAAAAGCAGCTAAAGCTATCGAAAGTCGAATGGGAAAACTTCAAGAAGTGCAAGCAGTGGTGGAAGAGCGACCGATTATCTTTCACCCATCAAAAACACTTGAATTGCATAATAAGTTCCCAATTATGGCAGATCGATTCACACTTCAAATTGAGAATAAATTACTATTAGATCAAGTGAGCTTTCAATTTCCACTAGGCAAAAAAATTGCCATTACGGGGAACAATGGGAGCGGGAAAAGTACATTATTAACCCATATTGCAGATAAGGACCCGAATTTAATTATTTCTCCAAAAGCAGTAATCGGCTATTTTAAGCAAATGAGTTATCAATTCACAACGGATGAAACAGTGCTTCAATTTGTAAAAAATCGCTCCCAATATGATGAAGGATTTTTACGAACTGTTTTACATTCGATGCAGTTTGTAGGAACCGATTTACAGAAAAGCGTGAAATCATTAAGTGGTGGAGAGGCGATTCGACTGCAATTATGTCACCTATTCTTAGGGGAATATAATATTCTACTATTAGATGAACCAACAAATTTTTTAGATATCTATGCGATTGAAGCACTGGAAAAATTTATACATGCATATAAAGGCACCATTATTTTCGTATCCCATGACCAAATATTTATGAAACGTGTTGCTGATTACATTTATCTTATTGAACAACAACGACTAAAACCATTATGATATAGGTAATGAAATAGAAAGGGTGATGTTTTATGACAAACAACTTTAACACTGAGATTGTAGCAAATGGGGAGGTACGTGCAAACTAAACCCCTGCATACAACCTCCCAAAAGGTCATGATTGAAACCTTAGGAGGAAATAAAGTTGAAAAATCTTGGACTTACTGAAGAAATGCTACAAGAGGCGAAAAAATTTAACAATCTAATAATTGGTCGAGTATCATCACAATCAAAAAACAATTATAAAGTCATTACAGAACTAGGTGAAATCTCAGCACAGATTTCAGGGAAATTTCGCTATAATGTTATTGATTTATCCGATTATCCTGCTGTTGGAGATTTCGTTTTAATCGACAATTCTCAAGGAACAGCCGTTATCCACCACGTATTAACACGAAAAAGTGTTTTTGCTCGTAAAGTAGCAGGATCTAAAACGGATACGCAAATTGTCGCTACAAACATTGATACAATTTTCATTTGCATGTCACTAAACAATGATTTTAATCTTCGGAGACTTGAACGTTATCTATCGATTGCTTGGGATAGTGGTGCAAAGCCGGTCATTGTTTTGACAAAAGCGGATTTATGTAATGATATAGAAGAAAAACTTAATGAAATTTCTTTAATTGCATTCGGTGTAGATGTATTAGTTACTTCCAGTATGTCAGAGGACGGTTTTGATTCACTAAAAAACTATCTTTCACCAGGGCACACAGCAGCATTCATCGGCTCATCAGGTGTTGGCAAATCTACCTTAATCAATCGGTTACTTGGTCAAGAACGTTTAGAAACAAGTAGCATTCGAAATGATGATAAGGGAAGACATACGACAACTCGCCGGGAGCTGTTTATATTGCCAGCGTTAGGCGTAGTAATCGATACTCCAGGGATGCGAGAATTGGGGATAATTAGTGCCGATCTATCTAAATCTTTTGCAGATATTGATGAACTTGCCACTCAATGTAAATTTAATGATTGTACTCATAAAAATGAGCCAAAATGTGCTGTGCAAAATGCCATTACAACTGGTGAATTAACTGTAGAACGGCTAGAAAGCTATTGGAAACTTAAAAAAGAAACAAAATACGATGGCTTAAATTCAAGAATGATTGAAAAAGAAAAGATAAATACAATTTTTCATGAGTTTGGTGGATTGAAAAACGCTCGAAAATTTATGAAAGAGCAAAAAAAGAATAAGGGTAGATAAAAATTAAAAGCTAAGTATGTCACAACATAGTGTCATACTTAGCTTTTATTACAATTGATAGGGGGTAAAGTGATGCAAATTTTTGATGCACATCTTCACATTATTGATTTTAACTTTCCAATCATCGAGAACCAAGGATATATCCCACCACAATATACGATTGAACATTATCAAAACGATACGGCTCAACTAAACATATTAGGTGGTGCAATCGTCTCTGGTTCCTTTCAAGGTTTTGATCAAAATTATTTACTCCATGCACTAAAACAATTAGGGCCAAGCTTTTGTGGGGTAACGCAATTACCTTATACAGTCACTGATGATGAACTATTATCCTTAAATGAACATGGTGTGAAAGCATTACGTTTCAATATTAAAAGAGGCGGTTCTGAAGATATTTCGAAGCTAGATTATTTTGCTAGAAGAGTATATGAATTAGTCGGTTGGCATTGTGAGCTATATATTGATTCAATAGATTTGCCAGAAATTTCACATGTGATTGAATCGCTACCGGCCATCTCTATCGACCATTTAGGGTTATCTCAAGATGGGTTACCGCATCTTTTAAAACTTGTAGAAAAAGGAGTGCGGGTAAAAGCTACTGGTTTCGGTCGAGTCGACTTAACTGTTCCAAAAACACTTAATGCAATCTATGAAATTAACCCAGATGCTTTAATGTTTGGTACCGATTTACCCTCTACAAGAGCTAAAAGACCTTTCGAATTTGGAGATATTGAAATCATTCAGCAAAACTTTGATGAACAAGCATGCGAGAAAATTTTCTATACAAATGCTTTGAATTGGTACTTTAATTGCTAAAGTGACAACATCTAAAAATTTTCATCACCTAGCTAGACCTAGTTTAAAGTACAATTCAAATGAAAGGTCTTTTTTTTCCTAAAATATAGGAGGTGTAAATATGAACCCTCACCAAAAGAAAAAGCCTAAACGAATCTTCCTCAACACAATCATCATTGTAGCAATGATGGCATTATTGTTTGCTATTACTACACTTTTGAAGAATAAGACACAAATTACTCACTTTGATAATCAACAATTCATAGTAGCATTAAAACTAAGGGGAACATTAGAAAATGTTGAAGATATTGAAGATGAATTATTTAAGCAGGGAGTGTATGAGGAAGTCTTCGAAAAAAACATCGCTTTTTATGTTTACGTACAATCTTTAGGCTACAAGATTACAAAATCAGAAATTGAACAATCCTATGAACAAACGATTCAATTTATATATCAAACTAAAGAATCAAAAAAATCCCATAAAGAAATGGTTAAATCTGCTAAACTTTCACTGAAAGAATATGAACGATATCTTTATAAAAATACACCTTATCAGGTAGCCCAGACTAAATTAGAAGAACATTTTATGAAGCAATATCCAAAGATTGATCGCTCCATTGCAAATCAACTCGCAAGAAAACATGCTATACCTTATTTCCGACAGCATTTCGCAAAAGAAATAAAAGCATTTAAAGAAAAACAAAAACTTCCTTTAATAGATTCCAACATAGGTACGGGAACAAAACTATTAGGTCGGATTATCACCATTGAAGATAATATGTTTTTAGTTGAATCAAACCACGAAAATTACTGGGTTCCCCAAGATAACATACCTTCTTTAAATATTGGAGATTTAGTAGAAGTATATTATAAAATGCTTTCGAATGATACATCACCCTATGTTATAGATATATGGGACTTAAAAATAATAGATAAATTTATCTCGGAGAACACTGAAAATGATACGATTCAGCTTATAATACCAGAAGAAAATAAAACGAAAGTGAAACGATTCCTTGGCATGCTTCATTGGGATAAAGCAAATTTCGAAATGTCACGTGCTCCTGATTACGAAATAAAAATTGATAATAGTACGTATCAAATTTGGTCTTACGAAGATGGATTTGTATTACGCTCATCAAGTGGTAAGTATCGTAAATTGAATGAATATTTCACAGAAGAACTATGTGAATACTTAGGATTAAAATAGAGGACTGCCTTCACAGTCCTCTATTACATTACTTGAAATATGGAATTTTCTTTAATACTACACAAACTGGAACGGCAATGATAATCCCTAATACGTTTTGAACAAGATCACCTGGAATTGAAGCAAGTGGAGCAATCCAATTTGAGTAAAGGATACCTTCACCAATGTAATAAACAGCGACCATAAATGGAATTGAAACAATTGTAGCAATTAAGTTTAACCCAATACTGTTACCTTCACGACCCTTTGCATAAGCAATCTTCCCGACGATATAACCTTGAATTCCGCGCGCAACTATCGTAATTGGCGCCCACACTAACCATCCACCAAAAATATCGAACAATCCCATACCAGCAGCACCAGCGATGGCACCTTTTTTAGGACCAAAAAGAATCGATGCAATAAATAGCATAGCTGTTCCTAAATGCACTAAACCACCATTTGCCGTAATCGGTAGTTTAATATTTAAAAACACCGTAGACACGAAAACAAGGGCAATTAACATCGCAGTAATGATTAAATCAAACGTTTGACTACGTGGTTTTGAAATACTTTGTGTTTGTGTATTTTGCATATCTTTGATCTCCTAACTGTTTGAATTTATCGATAACTTTAGCAAAAAACTGATTGTTATAAAAGTGCCAATTTTTTTAAAAACTTAGTGGTCAGTTCTAAAATTTGTTCGTTCACCAAGTTTTTTAACGACACTTCTCATTTCGTCGTTTTATGGTAATATGAACTTTAGCTTTAACGTTTTGGAGGGTAACGATGAAAAAAGTAGCTGTCATACAAGATTTATCATCATTTGGGAAGTGTTCATTAACTGCTGCCATTCCAGTGCTATCAGTAATGGGGGTACAAGCATGTCCTCTACCAACTGCCGTATTTTCTGCACAAACGGGCTATCCAAGCTTTTATTGTGAAGATTTCACATCAAAAATGAACTATTTCACAGAAGAGTGGAGTAAATTAAATATAACCTTTGAAGGTATATACACAGGCTTTGTAACGGGAAAGGAACAAATCGATAATATTTTCCGATTTTTAGAAACATTTCAAACAAAAGAAACTGCGCTCCTAGTCGATCCAGTCATGGGAGATGTGGGGGAAGTATATAAACTTTACGATGACGGATTATTGCATCAGATGAAACAATTGGTGAAATGTGCGGATGTCATTACACCAAATATCACGGAATGCTGTTTATTAACGGGCGTTTCCTATACAAAATTACATAGCTATACAAAAGAACAGGACTTTATGAAAGCCTTAGAAGAAGCCGGTACGATATTACAACAACAAACGAAGGCAAAAGTAATCATTACAGGAATTAATCCACCATCAAAACATTCCCAAATTGGCAATATGTATCTTGATGGAACAAATACTTTCTACTCGCAGAATGAATATAACGGCGAAAACTACTCTGGTACAGGAGATTTATTTGCTTCGGTTATTATGGGTGGCTTGATGCGTGGGGAAAAACTAGAACACTGTGTTCAGCTTGCACAAAACTTTTTAACAGCCGCTATTCAAGATACGTCCAAAGAACAAATCCCAAGAGAAGCTGGGGTCAATTTTGAAAAATTTTTAAAGATGCTAATTTAAAAGGAGAACCCCTAAGCGGATTCTCCCTTTATTTTGTAAATTAACACCTCAATAACGAGCATTCTAATTTTTAAAGTGATCGTTATTTAGCAAACATGAATGAATTATCAACAAAGTTAATCCCTACAAGACTCGAGCCATTTTTTGAGGTGTAAAAGTACACAATTTCTTCTCATGGAGATGTAACAAATCTCCGAGGAATAGACAACCCAACTTTTCCATAAATATAGTGTAAAAACTAGAGCTATTTGACGTATTGCATCCCCAATCATAAGGAACTCCAATTATTACCTTCTACACTGAGTACAACCTCATGAAACCATTATTCCTTTTTCGAGACCAACAAATAAGACATTCCTTGTTAAGCCATTTTCACAGCAAACCTCACATTTATCCTCACCAACCTTCTAATTTTTGTCTACTTTTTATATTTGTCCAATAGAAATGATATTCGCTAATATTGTCAGAATATGGTTTTAGCGACAAGTAAAAGGGTATTACCAGATTATATAGTATATTTCGAAGTGGATAATTGTAAAAAAGTGTAAATTTAAGTTTGTTCTTGGTATATAATGGAATTTGTTAGAGGAGGTTGAGGAACATATTAAAGAAACTTTTTCTCTTAGTAGCAATTATTTTGACAACAGGTTGTTCTACTACTGAAACTAAAGTCATAACTGAATATCCCACTTTAAAAGAAGAAGCGCCACAACCTGAGCCACCAAAACCAGAACCAAAAAAACCGGAACATTATTCTGTATCCATTTCTGCAATTGGCGATATTTTAATTCATTCCTCTGTCTATAAGGATGCAGCCATTGGAAATAACCGATATGATTTTTCAAAAATGTTTAATCATGTAAAACCATATTTAGAAAATACTGACCTCACTTTTGCGAACAGTGAAAGTATTGTAGGGGGGCAGGGAATAGGCTTATCTGATTATCCAGCCTTTAATAGTCCTTTCGAAGTCGGAAATGTCTTAAAAGATATAGGAGTCGATGTGGTTAGTATGGCAAATAACCATACGCTCGATCGTGGGGAAAAGGCAATTATAAGTGCAACGAAACATTGGAATAATCTCGGTATCACTTATGTAGGAGCAGCAACAAGTCAAGAAGAAGCCGAGGAAATAAAAATACTAACAGCAAACGGAATTTCCTTTGCATTTTTAGCCTATACGTACGGTACGAATGGAATCGTCCCACCAGAAGGAAAAGACTACTTAGTTAATTATATAGACGAAGAAAAATTAATCACTGACATTCAAAGTGCAAAAAAACTTGCAGATGTAGTCATTCTAAGCCTCCACATTGGAAATGAATACGAACGAAAAATAAACGCCTATCAAGAAAAAATTGCTCAGTTAGCTTCTGATAATGGTGCAGATATTATTTTTGCCCATCATCCCCATGTTTTACAACCGGTGAAGTGGTATGAAGGGATGAATGGAAACAAAACTTTTGTCATCCACTCATTGGGCAATTTTTTATCGGGACAGGATAAACTGTATCGCCAAATTGGTGCTGTCTTACAGTTAGAGGTGAGTAAAACGATTACCTATGATATTGAAGGTAATGCAACCTCATCAATTGAGGTCACAAACCCAAGCCTTCTTCCGACTTATGTAAAGTTTAGCAATTGGAGAAATTACGAAATCATCCCGCTAAAACAAGTATCGAAAGAAGTATTACCGAATCAAGAACATTTATACGAAGAAATTAAATCGTATATGTCACAATACGTTCCTGAGTTAATGTTCATTGAAGATTAATGAGAATGCCAAAAGCCAAGTTTTTAGGAAATTCACCTCTAAACTTGGTTTTTTTATTTTGTCATAGAGATGTCATCAATGGACAACCTAAATTTCAAGAATATTTTATCTATCGGAGGTATGTCTCAATCATCAAAACAGAACTATATTTAACTTCAATTGAATAACGAAAGGAGAGATGTTATGCCCTTACACCATTATATTGAGCAATATTTTCAAAATAATCCACAAGCCCGACAATTAGGTGTTCCAGTTGAAAATCCTCCAATAGATAAACGTCCAAAAGTGTTGAATATAGAGGAATTAGAGGTTGATTTAAAGACCCATAAAATCCACATTCGCATTTATACTCCTGAGGAAAAACCCCCGTATCCACTTTATATTTATTTTCATGGTGGGGAATATATGCAAGGTAACCTCGAAACTGATGATGTTTCCTGTCGACTAATTTCTTCACTATCAGGAGTAAAAGTAATTGCCGTTGATTATCGACTGGCTTCAACACAACCTGCACCAGCTGCATTTCATGATTGTTACAACGTTACCAAATGGGTAGTAGAACATGCCAAGCAATTGGATGGTGATCTAAAAAAAATCATGATAGGTGGTGCAAGTGGTGGGGGAAATCTTGCTACAGTCGTTGTATTAAAATCAATTGTAACAGGGGATTTCCGTTTAGCAAAACAAGTGTTACATTATCCAGCAATTGACTTGCATGATGACAAAATTAAAGGTAGTGAATATCAATCCCGAATGCTATACAACGCACGATATGGTCTAGACATCGCTAAAGGACATGACTCACTAAAACATGAGGATCCGGATAGCCTTCTTTTTCTTTCGCCAATCCATGCTGATACAACATTATTAGCACAAATGCCCCAAACATTAATTTTCACAGCAGAATACGACCCACTTTGTGATGAGGGGGAAATATATGCTGAAAAATTAAAAGAGGCAGGAGTAGATGTAAAACTTGTCCGATTTGACGGTGATATCCACGGATTTATGCAACGATTCCCAGGATCTCCTGACTATATGCGTGGATACGATATTACTTCTGAATTTTTAATTGGTTAATCCATGGGTGTCCAAAAGTACTCTTTGGACACCTTTTTTCCTATATAGCTGTCAAAGGTCTTGTCTTAAAATGCTTTTTCACAAAAACCTTAATAAATATATATACAAAGACGTATACATAACTATACTAATAATATGGGGTGGAATGTTGGAAATTCTATTTAAACTGTTGTTATTATTACACATTTTAGGCGCAATATGCGGCTTAGGAGCAACTTTTGCATCACCTTTTATTATGAAAAATGCTCGGAATGTTCGAACTGCCGCTTATGCTCATATGGTAAATGGAAAAGTAGAAAAATTAGCTAAAATAGGAAGTATCACTTTATTATTAACAGGATTAATTATGGCCATAATCCATCCATATTTATTTAAAACGGGATGGTATATAGTTTCGATTGCTTTATATATATTAACTCAACCGATTGTTGCTTATCTTATTCCGAAACATACGAAAACCCTCATATCGATTTTAGGACAGGCAGAGGGAGACGAACTTCCTTATGATTATATCCAAGTGTCCAAAAAAATTGCACCGCTCACAATGGCAGCACAAGTTTTATTAGTAATATTAGTTTTTCTTATGGTTTTCAAGCCATTTTAATGTGAATTAGGCTATGCAGGAGTGAATCTGCATGGCTTTTTTATTGTTCCTGCTTTGGTCACATCTAAAAATAGGCATGGTTCTTTCCAGAAGGAGTTTTCTGCATAGCTTTTTTATACTTATTTTTGCTCCTGCGGTGGTCACAACACGTTGTCACCATCCTCGTCGCAAATTGAGAGTCTGAAATTGACCTTTCAGACTCTCAATTTGGAACCTATTCTAAAAATAGGAATAGGTTCCTATCGAAATAAGAACTCACGGGGATATAATTGTTATATGTTTTTCACCTATTATTAAGAGGCAGTTTTTGAACTATATTGGAGGTAACATTTTTTATGTCACTTAATCATCCCAATAGATTTCCTGACAATATTCTCTATCGTTTTCCTTCATCAAAATTACATAACTCCAAAGACGGTGTATTTGTATTAGAACTTCTTGATCATCAATTTATATACAAGTATGCAAATCCTGCTGGGGTAGATTTATTAAATCTTACAGAGAATGTTGAAGGAAAGACTATTGACGATCTTTTTCCACCGTTTGAAGCAGCGTTTTTGAAAAAATATTACTACATGACCGCATCTACGAATCAAATTACAACATTTAACAGTTATAAACGGAGCCATCAACGGATTGGTACTTATGAAACGGAACTAACACCAATTAAACACTCAGATGGCTTTTATATTTTAACGATTATCCGTTCTCATTCTACAAATTTTGAACAATTTACAAACCCATTAATATTAAAAAATCCTACAAATTTAAATGAACAAAAAACTAGTGCCGAATATCAGTTAGATTGTGATGGATATTTTTTAAAGGCAAATCGTGAGGTTGAAGATATTATTGGCTATCTACCATTTGAATTAGTAGGTACAAACTTTTCTCAACTTCTCCCATTTAACGAATTATTTAAAGTGAAGCAATACTTCCAACAAGTTTTAGAAGGGCAATCCGTTCAATTTAAAACTGAACTGGTTCATAAAAATGGACAATTGGTAACCTTTAAATTATCCCTAAAACCAGACATCAAAAATGGAAAAATAAAAGGTGTCACTGGAAAAGTAGAAAAAATGCTAAAAAGGGAAGTTGTAACATCATAGTAACATTTTCCCTCTATCTGAATAATCTGATTTCATTCCTCTGATTGTAAAAAATAGTAAACTTTTTACAATCAGATTATTTTTTTATTAAACCATCAATATTTTACGATTTTATTGTATCTTTTTACCTATTACTAAAGATTAAATATTTTCATTGTTCTACCAAATCTCTACCATTACTGCATAATATTATGGTATTCTTTTCTTAATACGATGGAGAATTATCATCGATGAAGGGTGGAGATTTTATAGATGAATCAAACAGATACAATTAACATTCTTTTAGTAGATGATCGCCCTGAAAATCTATTAGCGTTAGAAGCTATTATTGAACAAGAAGATTATAATTTAGTAAAAGCTTATTCGGGGGAAGAAGCATTAAAATACCTTTTAAAGTTTGATTTTGCAGTTATATTATTAGATGTTCAAATGCCTGGGCTGGATGGATTTAGTACTGCAAAAATTATTCGAGCTCGTGAAAAAACAAAAAACATCCCAATCCTTTTTGTTACAGCGAATAATTTAGATTCTGAACAGATTTTCATGGGGTATTCTGTTGGTGCCATTGACTATATTTTAAAACCCGTAGACCCCTTAATTTTAAAATCGAAGGTTGCTAGATTTGTAGAGCAATACATACTTCGTCAAAAACTCATTGCACAAACAAAAGAATTAGAAGAAAAAAATAATGTTATAAAATATATGGCCTATCATGATGGGTTAACTGAATTGCCCAATCGGCGGATGTTGAACGAACAAATTATTCAGAATATTAACAAATCAAAACGTTTAAATGAGCCCCTTGGTGTGTTGTTTTTAGATTTAGATCGTTTTAAATATGTTAATGATTCATTAGGTCATTTAATGGGGGACAAGCTACTACAGTTAGTCGCAAAAAGATTACAATCTAATATTCTTGAACAAGACTTTGTGGCACGAATTGGTGGCGATGAATTTGTGATTTTACTCACTAATAGTGACCGTGATGAGTCCTTAATGGTAGCTCAAACCATCTTGGAAGCTTTTAAACAACCCTTCTATTTAGATACGTATGAATTTTATATCACTACATGTATCGGCCTTGCTGTTTTTCCATATGACGGGGAAGATTCAATCTCCTTATTAAAAAATGCAGATGCAGCATTATACAGAGCTAAAGAACAAGGGAAAAATAAATACAAAGTTTTCCACACAGGTATGAATATTGAATCGTATCGCACTTTTTTACTTCAAAGTGATTTACGAAAAGCTATTGAACGTGATGAACTTTCCGTTGTATATCAACCAAAAGTCAATATTCACACGGGAAAAATTAGTAGCGTAGAAGCACTCGTTAGATGGCATCATCCAAAATGGGGTATGATCCCACCCAATGAATTTATCCCTTTAGCAGAAGAAATTGGGTTAATTGTGGAAATTGATAAATGGGTGTTGCAAAATGCGTGCAATCAAATCGCTCAATGGAGAAATAATGAATTAGGTTCAATTCGGATTGCAGTCAATTTTTCTGCACAACATTTTCTTCAAAAAAACTTAGTGAATGAAATTATTGAACAATTAGCAATATCGAATATTGACCCTAATTTATTGGAAATAGAAATCACTGAGACAGCACTTTTAGGAAATGAAGAGTTTATTATTTCCACGTTACTAAAATTAAAAGAATTAAAGATCCATGTAAGTCTGGACGATTTTGGTACAGGTTATTCTTCATTAAATTACTTAAGGGTGTTTCCATTTAGTACTGTTAAGATTGATAAAGCATTTATTCAAGAAATAACTAATCAAGGTGAAAAAAGCCTAGCCATTGTAGAATCAATCATTCATTTAGCAAATAGATTATCCATTAATGTAGTGGCTGAAGGGGTAGAAACTTTAGAGCAATTAAAAATATTAAAAGAATTACAATGTAATGAATATCAGGGCTATCATTTTTGCAGGCCATTACCGCCTGAAGAGCTATTCGAATTTTTGGAAAAATATGAAACTATACTAACTGAATCACCAACAGAATCTGCACCATTACTTAATAACGTAATTGAGATTCAAAAAGAACCAATTCGGTTAAACCATGACATTGTAAAACTTGCTATACAACAAGTCAAAACTTCATACCTTCTTTCTACGAGGGAAGTGGATGTTTTTTCATTAATTGTAGATGGTCTAACCAATAAGGAAATTTCTGAAAAACTCTATATTAGTGAACATACAGTAAAAAATCACATTACCAATATTTTTTCAAAAATAAATGTTTCAGATCGAGTGCAGGCGATTGCGTTAGTTTATGAAACATGCATTCAAAAAGAGGAAGCTCAATGATTGCTTTTGAACGGGGAGTGTTTTAATGAAAGTTCGCACTAAAATGCTAATTTCCCTACTCGCGCTGCCATTTTTGTTAGTTTTGATTATCATTATGATCTTCAATCAAACTACAGATTTGAACAATGCGTCAGCAAATATAAAAGCAAACTTTGACGCTTCGGTTCTATCTGGACAAATTCGAGCAGATATTAAAGACCAAGAAATCATCTTAAGAAACTTAATGATCTTTGAAGATGAAGCATTAATAAATCGAGAGTTAGCGGAATTACAACAGGAGAAGGATAATGTAACAGAAAATATGCTCATGTTAGAAAATTATGTAAAAACTTCCGAGCAGCAAAAAATTATGCATGATTTGAAAAATATTAATACGAATTTTGTCCATTTTGCCAATCAAATTATTCAATATTTTGATACAGGAAAACCAGATGTTGCGAAACGTTTACTAAATGAAAATTCAGAGCCCTTACATGAAGAATTAACTTTAACCATGAGAAGCTTAACCAATACCTTTGATAACGGTTTAAAGGAAACTCTTATTGATTTTTTAAGTAGTATGAAAAAAGAAATTATTACTTTCAGCATTATTTTAGCTGCAAGTATCATTCTCATGCTATTTATTTCAGCTAAAATCGTCTTTTCCCTTATAAAGCGAATTGGGAATATGGCAACAATTATGAGTAAGATTGCAAATAATAATGAAAAACTTACCACAAAACTTAGCATTAAAGGCAACGATGAGTTAGATGCAATGGCAACATCTTTTAATCGAATGACCGAAACTCTAGAAATACAAAAAACAAAAGATCAAGAAACAACATGGAAAACAACAAATATTACAGATATAACGACAAGTTTAACTGGAACAAGAGATCTAGAAGCTTTAGGTCAAACATTATTGTCCAAACTAGTTCCACTGTTAGATTGCAGTTATGCCGTTTTTTATGTAAAAGATTTTGATAGTCCTAGGTATAAATATCTTGCTAGTTTTGCGGCTAACAAAAAAGAGTTAATTAAAAAAGTAATTGAGCCGGGGGAAGGTTTACTTGGACAAGCAATCGTCGAAAAACGACCAATTGAGTTAAGAGATATCCCTGCAAATTATATTCGAATTTCCTCAGCAATCGGGGAAGCTGCACCTTCTGTGGTATATATTTTGCCGATTCAATATGAAGGAGAAGTCAATGCAGTGTTAGAATTTGCTACTTTTAATACATGCATTGAAAAAAGAAGACAATTTTTAGATGATCTAGAAAGTAATTTAGGCATCGTTTTAGATAGTGTGATGGGACGAATCCAATTAGCAAAACTATTAGAAGAATCTCAAACACTTATGGAAGAAGTACAAGCGCAATCAGAAGAATTGCAGAATCAGCAAGAGGAATTGAGAGCAACCAATGAAGAGTTAGAGGAACAAACAATCGCACTTCGACAATCGGAGCAAAAACTACAATTACAACAGGAAGAGTTAGCTCAAACAAATGTGGAACTAGAAGAAAAAGCAAAAATTCTTGTAGAGCAAAATATCAAATATGAAGAAGCAAATCGAATTGTCGAACAGGCAAGATTAGAACTTGAACAAAAAGCTGAACAACTAGCATTAAGTTCTAAATACAAATCAGAATTCCTTGCAAATATGTCCCATGAATTAAGAACACCTTTAAATAGTTTAATTATTTTATCAAAATTACTATCTGATAACCCAACGCATAACTTAACGGATAAACAAGTGGAATATGCCAAGACGATTTATGCAAGTGGGAATGATTTATTAGTTCTAATTAATAATATTTTAGACTTAGCAAAAATTGAATCTGGAAAAACTGAAATCATTACAGGAGAAGTTAATTTAGCTAACTTAATTGAATTTGTGGAAAATAACTTCAAACCAATCGCAGACAATAAAAATTTACCATTCCATATCTATGTGGAAGAAAATACTCCTAAAACAATTACGAGTGATGAAGTTCGAATCCAGCAAGTTCTAAAAAATCTTTTATCCAACGCCTTTAAATTTACAAATGAAGGTGAAATTCAGTTAAACATTTCACTAGATTCAAATCGCTCAAAACGAAAAGGCAAACCTGTTATAGCATTTTCTGTAAAAGATACTGGTATTGGAATTCCTCAAAACAAACTGGATCTAATATTTGAAGCATTCCAACAAGCGGATGGCACAACAAGTCGAAAATTTGGTGGCACTGGTCTTGGCCTGTCTATTAGTAAAGAAATTGCAAGTCTTCTAGGTGGAGAAATTGAAGTAGAAAGTATTGAAGGAAAAGGTAGTACATTTACTTTATTTATTGGTGATTACGAACAGGTTACTCAACAGGATTCATATGAAGAAGTAGCTGTAACAGTAGTTGAACCTGTCGTGGAAGAAATGAAAATTACCATCCCAGATTTCACAAACGATCAAACAAAAGAAAATAGCCATATAAAGAGATTGCTAATTGTAGATGATGACCTGAATCATCGCAACAGTTTGATGGAACTAATCGGAAATATGGATTTTGTAATCAATTCCGTTTCATCAGGACGTGAAGCTATCGAAATATTAAAAATAAACAAATTCGATTGCATTATTTTAGATTTAGGATTATTAGATACAAATGGTTTCGATTTATTAACTCAAATTAAAAACCATGAAGAATACCAATCTATTAAAGTAATTATTTATACTGGTCGTGATTTAACAAAACGTGAAGAAATGGAGCTTAGTAAACACGCGGAAACAATCATTATTAAAAATGAACATTCACCAGAACGACTGATTGCAGAGCTTGAACTTTTCTTAAGTCACGAGGTGGACAATGATATTCCAATGTCTCCAGCACAAGAACTTGAGGCAAAAAATCACAAATTAGCAGGTAAAAAAATATTGTTGGTTGATGATGATGTACGGAATGTCTTCGCACTTTCTAGCGTTTTAGAAATGGCTGGCTTAGAAGTTTTATTTGCAGAGAATGGCCTTGAAAGTTTAGAAGTTTTAACTAACAATCCAAACATCGATTTAGTATTAATGGATATCATGATGCCTGAAATGGACGGATACGAGGCTATTACGAAAATTCGCTCAAACCCAGTATATAAACAATTGCCAGTTATCGCATTAACTGCAAAAGCGATGAAAGAGGATCGTGAAAAATGTTTACAAATTGGTGCTTCGGATTATATTTCTAAACCTGTTGAACCTGACCAATTACTATCATTATTAAAAGTATGGCTATATTAGGTGAAGGGGTTTTCAAATGCAAACAATCGGATTCACTGAAGAAGAAATTGACGAAACTGAAAAATTAGAAATTCAATTGTTATTAGAAGCGATTTATTTAAAATACGGGTACGATTACCGAAACTATGCCTATCCTTCCATTAGAAGAAGGATAAAGCATCGTTTATTTGCAGAAAAATTAACGACTATCACCAGTTTACTAGACAAAGTATTTCACGATACGGCATGTTTTCAACGATTAGTTGGAGATTTTTCAATTAATGTTACTGAAATGTTTCGTGACCCGCCCTTTTTTAAAGAATTTAAGGAAAAAGTAATTCCACTGCTTAAAACTTATCCATCGATTCGTATCTGGCATGCAGGTTGTTCAACAGGGGAAGAAGTTTATTCAATGGCCATATTACTACAAGAAGAAGGACTGTATGATAAATCTAAAATTTATGCAACTGATATCAATTCAGATGTTTTAAAAACAGCGAAAAGTGGCATTTTTCCATTAAATGCAATGAAGAAGTACACGAATAATTATTTACAAGCTGGTGGAGAAAAATCCTTTTCCGACTACTATAAGGTGACAGATGTTGGCGTAAAGTTCAATTCGGATTTAACAAGAAACGTTGTATTTGCTCAACATAACCTTGTAACAGACAGTTCGTTTAACGAATTCCACGTCATACTATGTCGTAATGTTTTAATCTATTTTAATAAAGAATTACAAAATAGTGTGCATGAATTATTCTACAATAGCTTAGGCATGTTTGGAGTTTTATGTCTAGGTAATAAGGAATCTATTAACTACACAAAACTACAAAATTATTACGAAGCAATTAATCATCACCAAAAGATTTATCGAAAGATTAAATAAGTTAGAAACGGCTTACTGAGGTAGGCCGTTTTTTTATTGGTTGCTTTTTGAATTTTTTGTGATGACTCATTAATTATTCAGTGTATAAACGGTGGAATAGGGTGAAGATTTTGTGTAAGTACATATATTAAATTTTTTATTAAAAATGTTTAATCCCCATAAAACAATGGCGGTATTTTTTAAAAAAAGGAGACGATTCTTTTAGAACAAAGGCAGCCTACTACTGTAAGCCGCCTACTTTATTAGAAGTTTTAGAAGCTGAACAGTTTGTGAGCGGACCTAACATAAGCACTAAGACAAGTCGTAAAGACAACCACAAGTTGGCTTTGCGGCTTGTGTGCTTAGTCCGCTCACATCAATTACACACTTTATTAAAATCCTAATTCATAAAACCAATCACAATAGTCCTAAATTATTTTTATAAAAAGGAGACAATTCCTTTAAAACAAAGGCGGCCTACCACTGTAAGCCGCCTATTTTATTAGAAGTTTTAGAAGCTAAACAGTTTGTGAGCGGACCTAACACAAGCACTAAGACTAGTCGTAAAGACAACCACAAGTTGGCTTTGCGGCTTGTGTGCTTAGTCCGCTCACATCAATTACACACTTTATTAAAATCCTAATTCATAAAACCAATCAAAAATAATCCTAAATTATATTTTTATAAAAAAGAGACAATTCCTTTAAAACAAAGGCGGCCTACCACCGTAAGCCGCCTATTTTATTACATGTTTTAGAAGCTATACATATTGTGAGCGGACATTTACACAAGCACTAAGACAAGTCGTAAAGACAACCACAAGTTGGCTTTGCGGCTTGTGTGCCAAGTCCGCTCACATCAATTACACACTTTATTAGAATCCTAATTCATAAAACCAATCAAAAATAATCCTAAATTATATTTTTATAAAAAGGAAACAATTCCTTTAAAACAAAGGCGGCCTACTACTGTAAGCCGCCTACTCAATTAGAAGTTTTAAAAGCTGAACAGTTTGTGAGCGGACCTAACACAAGCACTAAGACAAGTCGTAAAGACAACCACAAGTTGGCTTTGCGACTTGTGTGCGTAGTCCGCTCACATCTAACCACACTTAATTAAAATCCTTATTAAATAATTTTTATTCGACTTTTACAAGGCAAAAAATGAATTACCGTATAGTTTTTGCATCCATTGTAAAAAATATATAAACAAGAATAAAAATGGGGAGATTGCGATGTTCAACAAAAAAAAGCAAGACAAAGAAAAAAACGAAAACAAAGACCAAGAAAACAAAGAACAACAACAGAATGAAGAAAAACCAAAACACGAACCAATTTCTCCTGACAAAAATCAATTTCTTTTAGATGTAAAACAAAAACTTCATTCACCATCGGATTTCATTGTTCGCTTTGTTTCCGACAACATGACATTAGTCTACGTTGATAACTTAGTTGATAACAAAATGTTAAACGAAATAATCTTAACTCAATTACACGAAGTAGAAGAAATACCTGAAGCAATCCACCTAAAATTAAGCATTCCTGAAGTTGATGTTGTTAATGAACTAAACAAATTCATTGGTGATATGCTACAAGGTGCCGCCATTGTTCACGTAAATGGATATGATCAAGTGGTCGTTGCCAAGATTTCAGCATATCAATCAAGAGGACTATCTGCACCAGAAAACGAATCGCAAGTTATTGGTTCGCAAGTCGGGTTTAATGAAAACTTATCAACCAATATTTCCCTTATTAGACGATATATAACGAATCCAAATTTATGTAATGAAAAATTTGTCTTAGGAAAACAAACCAAAACTTCACTTTCCGTATTGTATATACACGGGATTGCCATTGAAGAGTATATCAACACCGTAAAACAAAGAATTACTGATCTTGAAATTGAAGATTTAATAGATAGTTCCGTTTTAGCTGAATTAATTGATGATAATTCGAGATCTATATTTCCACAAATGCTATTAACGGAAAGACCAGATAGATTTTGTGACGGTTTATTAAGCGGCAAGATTGGAATTATTGTGAATGGCAGTTCAATGGGAATCCTTTGCCCTTATTCATTTATAGAATTTTTCCAAAGTAGAGAAGACCAGAACTTACGATGGCCAATTGCATCTTTTATTCGCCTTTTACGATTTTTTGCCATTCTAATTTCGATTTTTCTTACGCCCATTTACGTTGCTTCTCTTACATTTCATTATGAAGTAATTCCACAGCCTTTATTAGTACCATTAAGTGAATCAAGAGCGATTGTTCCATTTCCACCAATTATCGAGGCACTTATTTTAGAACTGATTATTGAATTGTTACGAGAAGCTGGTGCTAAATTACCTACAAAAGTAGGTCAAACAATCGGTATCGTAGGTGGTATTGTTATCGGTACTGCCGCGGTTGAAGCTGGGATTACGAGTAATATTTTAATCATCATCGTTGCACTTGGAGCTCTATCTTCCTTTACAACACCAAACTATATGATGGGTAATGTAATTCGCATTATAAGATTTCCCATTATATTATTAGCTGGGTTCTGGGGATATTATGGTGTCATGATAGCAGTATGTATTTTGTTCATCCATTTATTACGTTTAACTACATTAGGTGCACCATATATGGCTCCTTTTTATCCACCAAGATTCAAACAGTGGCCGAATAGTATTATTCGCTTTCCAATTACATTTATCCAACGCCAAGCTGTGAATTCTCGAAACAAAAAAAATGATTCAGAACAGAGTGGAAAGAAGGTGTCAAAGTGAAAAATACTATTTATGTGGGGAACACTCAACAATTTAATGCATTTTTACTTTTCTATATTGTTGTCGCTGCACAAATTGGTGTAGGAATTCATGGGTTTCAACGAGTTCTATACGAAGACGCAAAACAAGATGCATGGATATCATTAGTTTTAAGCTTTGTATTTGCACATATTGTCGTTACTGTCATGATGAAAACATTAGATATGTTTGAATCTAATGATCTTTACGGCATACATTTAGATATTTTCGGTAAATACTTTGGGACAACTCTAAATTGTATCTACTGCCTTTATCCTTTGTTCGCATTTATAGCTATAGTAATAAATTATATTGAAGTAATTAATACATGGGTATTCCCGTATTTAAGTCCAAATTTTTTGTGCTTAACTATATTAATTATTACCATTTATGCGTTTACAGGTGGACTTCGAATAATCGTTGGACTTTGTTTTTTTAGCTTCTTTTTTATTCTTTGGATTCCACCAATACTTATTATTCCATTAAAATATTCTGATTGGAATTTCCTATTACCTATATTAGATAATGAACTTAAGGATATTGCAAAAGGTGTTCTTTCGATGACTTTTACGATAATTGGGTTTGAAATTATTAATGTTATTTATCCTTTTGTAAAAGAAAAAGATAAATATAAACGCTATGTCCATTTGGGTTTACTTTTCACTTTTTTATTATATTTAGCAATTTTATTGATATCCCTCACTTTTTTCAGTGGGGGACAATTAAGTAAAACCATTTGGGCAACTTTAACGTTATTTAGTATTATTCGTCTCCCGTTTATAGAGAGAGTGGAGATTATTACTATTTGTGTTTGGTTGATTATTATTTTACCAAATCTTTGTTTATTCATGTGGTCCGCTTATAGAGGGATTATTAGAATGAAGGTCATAAGTCCTGTAAAATTTTCCGTTTTCTTTGCTATTATCATTTTTATAGCTAATATCCTTTTCTATAAAAGGTCTACAATTAATATATATGACAAGTATTATGGTCGAGTAGCGTTTTTTATTGTATTTATTTATCCTTTTATCCTATTTCTCTTAGCATGGATAAAGAAAAAATTTAGAAAAATAAAAACTGCAGGTGAGCATAATAATGAAAATTAAAAACTTTATAATTGTTCTCATTTGCATAATAATTTTGACTGGTTGTGCAGAATCAAGAATTCTTGAAAGAATCAGTATCACAACTTTACTCGGATATGACCTAGAGGAAGAAAATAAAGTGACGACAACAGTAACTGTACGACAAGTATCCCCCGATGATAAAAGTAGTGTTGAAACGCAAACAAATACCGAAGATACTAGCTTCGGAACCCGTATAAAAGTGGATTTACAAACGGCGAAAAAAGTAATGGCCGGCCAACTACGTGTAATATTAGTTGGAAATGAACTTGCGAAATCAGGAATTGAACAACCTTTGCAAAGAAACATGATGAATTCAGAAATTAGTAATAGTATTTATTTCGCAATAGCTGATGGAACTGCGAAAGAAATTATTGAAGGTGAGTATGAACATATTACAGACATAGGGCAACATGTTTATAATTTAATCCATCATAACGTAGAATCCCAACATTCCGTTTCCCCTACGTTGCATGAAATTGTGCGTAACGATTACTCACCTTTTCGTGATAACGCGATTCCTATTATCAAAAAAAATGACCAAGTTATTAGTATTAAAGGTCTTGCTCTATTTCAAAAATCTAAAATGGTTGGCGAGTTATCTTCAACGGATACCTTTTATGTCATAATGCTACGTGATAAATTTGAGTCTGGAGCGTTGGAATTAACCTTACCTGGTAACACGTTAAGTAGTACTCAGGATAAGGATAATAAATTAGAAGTAGGAATCAATTCGATTAGATCCAATCGATCCTTAAAATTAGTTGATGCTTCAACAATAGAATTTGATATTAACGTTGAAATTAAATGTCGATTGGTTGAACTCCACTCTAATGAAAATACTGGAGAACCAGAGGTAACCAAAAAATTAGAAAAGGCTATTGCTGCAGAGATAGAAAAAGAACTAGCTCGAGTGATTAAAATTACACAAGAGAAAAATTCAGATATTTTTGGCTTTGGTGATGTATATCATGCAAGCGTGCGTCATTCCGGTTTAACAGAGGAAAAATGGTACGAAATGTACCCAAATGCGAAGATGAATCCTAAAGTGAAAGTTGAAATACTCCGAAATGGAATATTTGAATAATATTTTGTGGTGAGCTGATTAACATTTTACAGGATAAAACCATATCGAATAGGGAACAGTACATTTAAGAACTTACATAATTTCAAAAGACAAGGTTGGGTTATGTATTGAAGAATCAATGTACTGTTTTTTTCTTTTCTATCTTAATATTGCTTTACCCTTATCAAACATTCGCTTTTGTTCCATTTACAGAAATTAATCCTAAAGATCAAACGATAAAAATTATAGATCCACTAACAGAAAAAATCGTCAAAGAATTCGAACCAGATGATTTGCAGCTTCTGACTAACATAGAATCCTATAAGCAAAACATTGAAAAATGGGTTTCAGAATATGCAAGAATCTATAAAAAGCCTATGATACTTGATCGTTTAGAGGATAATGGGGAAGTGGCTAAGGGGAAACCGCGCATCACCATTGATGAAACATCATTAGTTCATTCTATTTTAGAACTATCCTTTTCCGGTGGAGAAGTGGAATTACCATTAATTTATACAGAGAGTGATTATGACACTAAAGACGTACCTTATTTAACAGAAGTGGTTTTAGCTTCTTATACAACTTTTTTTAATAGTGCTAACACTGGACGTAGTAAAAATATCGAATTATCAGCTATGGCAATTAATAATGTGATCGTTGGGATTGGCGATATTTTCTCCTTTAATACCATTGTTGGGCCAAGAGATGTCACTAATGGCTATCAAGAGGCACCTGAAATTATTAAAGGAAAATTAGTAATGGGTATTGGGGGAGGAATTTGTCAAACTTCTTCCACACTATTCAATGCGGTCGATCGATTAGGTGTAAAAACCATCGAACGACACAGACACTCAAAAGACATAGGCTATGTTCCAAAAGGAAGAGATGCTACTGTTTCTTTTGGAGGCTTAGACTATCAATTTAAAAATACAACAGGAGTCCCTTTTGTTATTAAAACTTATTATCATCCTGGATCATTAACCGTTCAAATTCGAACATCTCAAGAATATGCTGAAATACTAAGAAATGAATTATAAAAAGCGTATTAGAAAGGCTCTTCTAATACGCTTTTAATTTCCCCAAGGCTGCTCACCGTATCGTCTTAGTCCTACAACTTCACCATCATTATTTTTTAATCGATTATAAACATAATTTATTTTATATTCGTTATGTTTATCAAAGTCAATTTTTTCATAAAAATTCTTCGGTAAAACAAGTTCGCGTTCATCAATCAACAAATAGTACTCACCATTGTTCTCAACTATATTTTCTTTTTCTATTTCAAAGGTACCTTCAATCGATACATCATTAAATGAATAAAATCCAACTCCCATGAATGCAACAACTATGATAGCAATTACAATCATCCACTTACTTTTTCTCATGCCTATCACCTCATCTTATATACGAATCACCCGAATAAAAGTTTCAAAATATTCACTACTCTATAGAATAGGATTTTTTAAAATACATATCGAATTAAATGACTAGCATGTAGTAGAAAGGGGTATTAAGTGGATGAAAGAGTTAGAAACAGTTCGAGATTGGGTTCAATCATCGAAACAAACGGTTATTCTTACAGGCGCTGGGATGTCGACAGAAAGCGGAATTCCTGATTTTCGTTCATCTTCGGGCTGGTGGAAAAATATTGACCCTCATACCGTGGCACATATAACTGCTTTAGAAAATAATTATGACCTGTTTCATGAGTTTTATTCTATGAGACTATCAACTTTAGATTCCTGTGAGCCACATGATGGCCATTTTATATTAGCGGACTGGGAGAAAAGGGGACTTGTCCATACAATAGCAACCCAAAATGTAGACGGCTTCCATGCAAAAGCAGGGAATCAAATCATAGCTGAATTACATGGTTCGATCCAAAATTTCAGATGTCATCAATGCGAATCTCAAGCAACAAGAGAAGCGTTTCTCAACAAGGAAAAATGCCTGAACTGTGGAGGCAAATTACGACCGAATGTTGTATTATTTGGTGAGAGTTTGCCTGAAAATAGTTGGATGAAAGCACTTAATGCCATTCGTGAAGCGGAATTAGTCATTGTTATTGGGACAAGCCTGGAAGTGTACCCAGTCAATCAACTCCCAACGATGACAAAGGGGAAAACTGTATTTATTAATAAAGATATTACGAGCAATGCAAATGGTTTTGATTTAGTGATAGAGGGTAAAGCAAAAGAAATTCTAACAAACATTAATCTTTTACTTACCCATTAGTAGAAAGGATTGTTCAAATGAAACAGCTTTGGTATGGCGGAAAAATATATACGATGGAAAAAGAACAAGAAACTGTAGAAGCAGTACTAGTGGAACAAGGGAAAATCATTGCCTTGGGAAGTTTTGTAGAGTTACAAACTCAAGCAGATGAATTCCATGATTTACAAGGGGCAACGATGTATCCTGGATTTGTCGATAGCCATTTACACATCCTCTTCCAAGGAGAAAAATTAGTACGTCTTGATTTATCCCAAGCAAGAACAGCGGAAGAAATGCTCGATTTAGTTAGAGAAGCGGCAAAAAACACGCCGGCTGATCAATGGTTGTTTGGGGAAGGGTGGAACGAAAACAATTTCCCTGACAAGAGAATTCCGACAATCAGTGAACTGGATGAAATACGAAAAGCACCAATCTTACTAACACGTATTTGTCATCATGTAATGTTAGGGAATACAGCCGCGCTCAAGAATGGTGGTATTACAGAAGAAACCGTTTCACCATCTGGTGGAGAAATTGGTCGAGATGCTCAAGGAAAATTAAACGGGTTGCTTTATGACAAAGCAACCAATCTAGTAACAGAATCAATTCCTCGCGAAGGACAAAGCTATATTGATTCATTAGTGGAATTGCTCAACTTCGCTATTGATGATATGTTGTCAAAAGGATTAACTGGTGCACATTCAGAAGATATGAGCTACTTCGGACATTTTACAAATCCTTTAACTGCTTATAATCGTGTAGTAGGTGAAAAACAACATTTCCGTGTACATTTATTACGTCATAATGCCGTTTTTGAAGAAATGATGATGGCCAATGTAGAATTTGATGGACCTTTTATTGAACTAGGTGCAATGAAAATCTTTGCTGACGGTGCTTTAGGTGGTTCAACTGCAGCATTATTACAACCATATACAGATCAGCCAAACAACAAAGGACTATTAATTCAAACCGATGAGGAGGTAGAAAATTTAGTCAAACTTGCACGACAATATAATGAGGCCATTGCGGTTCACATTATAGGGGATGCCGGTGCCGAACAAATAATTAGTGCAATCGAGAAATATCCAGCTCCTACTGGGAAAAGGGACCGATTAATTCACTGTTGCGTATTAAATGAAGAGTTGATTGAGAGAATGTCAAAGCTTCCGGTAGTTTTAGATTTACAACCAGCCTTTGTTCCTTCTGATTTCCCATGGGTTATTAATCGCCTCGGCGAAGAGCGATTGAAGAATGCCTATTCATGGAAAAAATTACTTGATCGAGGGTTTATGTGTGCAGCAGGTACCGACGCGCCGATAGAAGATATTGATCCACTTTTATCAATCTATGCAGCTGTAGAACGTAAAAAAGTGGGGGAAAACCATGATGGATATCTACCTTCTGAAAAATTAACGCGGTTTGAAGCAATCAAAATGTATACTTATGGCAGTGCCCAAGCCATTTGTAAAGAACATGAACGCGGGTTAATCAAAGAAGGGTACGATGCTGACTTTTCAATATTCGATCGCGATTTATTTGATGGAACATCAGAAGACATGCTAAAGGCAAAAGCAGTAAAAACTGTAGTTGCGGGGAAAATTGTTTTTGAGCGAAAAACAGTAAACTAACAACAAAAACCGTGTAAGTAACTCACAGCTACTTACACGGTTTTTTCGATTTCTTCAATCGCTAGTTCCATTGATGTTATTCTTCTTTCTAAAAGAGTTTTTTGTGGACTACCTTCTTTTGATTTCTCATAAATCGATTGTATAGAAGGCAATAAACCAATGAGTGTGTTGCGAGCTTCTTCTAAATCTTTCGAGTTATATGGATGAGGTTGATTATTCCATGCCTTCTCTAAAACTGCTAAACCAATATGAAAAGCATTAAGTCTTTTCTTAATTAAAGTCGTATTTGCTTTCTTTTCCGTCATTTGTTTCAATGCTTTTTCCGTTTTTTTTATAGTTGATTGGAAGGATTTGATTGATTCTTGTTTGATTTCAGTCTCCATAAATTGTGTAATCCTTTCTATTTAACTAGAATCTTATTTTATAACACTTTTTGTTCATTTTTAAATTTATAAGTTACCCCAGTTAACGTTTCTGAGATTTTCCATAGATTACTTGCTACGTGCTCATTGTAAAGTTCATCGATTATTTCTAATTCTGTTGGAGCCCCTTTACTTCCTCCACGACCATCTGGACCAATATATTCTCCGCCTCGGATGTTTGGACTTGTTGCTGCATACAAAATCGGATAAGCACCTGTTTCAGCACCTTGCCCAACAAATTTAACCGATGCACGTGTCAATTTTCTCTTTAATTTATTCGAACCTCGAGCAAATAATTTTGTTTGGGAAATTCCTGGATGACACACAATGCTTTTCGTTTCCATGTTATGCAATCGAAAACGATATTGTAGCTCTTTAGCAAACAACATACAAGCGAGTTTACTTTCTCCATAATATTTTATCGGTTTCATACGCTTCGATCCTTTAAAATTATGGAACTCCGGTTTAATTTTATGGGCAATTAAAGAACCTACTGAAACAACCCGTGAATTAGGCGTTTTAATTAAAAGGTCCAATAATAAGCCCGTCAACGCAAAGTGACCAAGATAATTAATACCCATTTGAGATTCAAATCCATCTTTTGTTTGTTGATACGATGAAGCCATAATCCCTGCGTTATTAATCAAAATGGAAAGGGAATTATATCTTGCTTTAAATTGATGTACAAATTCACGAATGCTCGATAAATCATTCATATCTAATTGCATGGCATGACATTTTGCTTCAGGGACTACTGCCTTAATTTTATCAATTGCTTCAAGTCCTTTATTCAAATTACGTACAGCAAGAACAACAATCGCATTTTTTTCCGCTAGGGCTAAACATGTTTCATAGCCTAAACCACTATTTGCACCCGTTACAAGTACTACTTTACCGGTCAAATCACCAATGTCGTTTTTCGTCCATCCTTTGCTCATCATTTATCACACACTCCTTAACCGTTTCATATAAATAGATGGAGATTTGAAAAATTAGGTCACATGTCTAGTAAACATTATATGTTTAAAAATCTACGGTGATTAGACTTGTCAGATTTCATCAACAAAATTTAATAGAAAAGAGGTACGCAAATGGTTCATTATCATTGGGGTGTAGACTCTTCTCAAAACGTAACACAACAGTTGTATAATGCTGTTCGCCAAACATATGGTAAACCGGATTTTTGGGGAAGATACTTAACAAGGGTAGAGGGTGCATCTGAAGGGTTAACGAATGATGAAATTCGACTGATTCTTCAAAATGGAACTAAACTTATGCCCATTTATAATGATTTCAAAAGGGCTGTTGGAGAAAATCATGCAAAAGTTGTAGCGATGAATGCAGCTTATCAAGCAAAGCGTTTAGGCATTAAGATGGGCGCACCGATTTTTGCATACATCGATCGCTCCATAGAAGTTGATAGTGATTGGATTCGAGGATATGTAGATTATTTATACAATACGAATTACAAACCAGGATTCTACTATTATCCGTCAGAAGGTAAATTTGTAGAATCTTATTGTGAGGCCATAGAGCGAGATAAAAGGGTAGCTAATCAATCAATCTTATGGAGTGCAGAACCTGAAGTTGGACTCACTACAGCTAAGGATGCACCACCATTTAAGCCAATTGAGCCAAATTGTGATGCAAATGTTTGGGCTTGGCAATATGGAAGGGATACAGAAAATCTCCATATCAATACAAACTTAATTGATCCTCGTATTTTAGATATGCTCTAATTAAAAATTAGGGCGGTGTATTTGCCGCCCAGATCATCTTAATCAGCTAAAAAATCATGTTCTAAATATTTTGGATTTGGATAAGAGTAAAATCCTTCATTTGTTCCTGTGCCTAGTTTTCCTTTATCGATATACTCAGATTTTAAATAGTCGGCAACTTTTTTCGATTGTTCATTTCCAGCTTGTCCTTTCGCGTAAACAATATTATATGCCGTATTGATTCCGACCACATCTAAAATAGCAAATGGCCCTTTCGGAGAACCTGTCGCAATCATCCAAGTTTTATCAATCGTTTCTGCATCAGCAACTCCATTTACTAATAACATTTGTGCAGCTTCTAAAAATGGTACTAATAAAGAATTTAAAATGTATCCAGGTTGTTCTTTCTGTAATGGTAAGGCTACCATGCCAATTGCCCTTGCAAAATCAATAATTGCCTCAAATACAGCTGGGTCTGTATTTGGGTGCTTCATTATTTCTGCTGTATTATTTACCCAGATTTCATTTGCAAAATGAAGCGCTAAAAACTTCTCAGGTCTTCCCGTTGCATCCGCAAACTGACTTGGAAGTAATGTCGATGAATTCGTTGCAAATATTGTTTTTTCCGGTGCGACTTGTGCTAACTGTTGATAAAATTTCGTCTTAATGTCCACCAACTCTGGGACTGCTTCAATGACTAAATCAGCATCATTTACTGCGTCTGCCAAATCGGTGTAAAAAGAGATACGATTATAAGCAGATTCTAATGCTTCTTCACTCGCACCTAAATCCTGCTTATAACGTTCTTTTAATTTCAACATACGTTCTTTTGCATTGGCAATGGCTTCTTCATTAATATCATAAACAGATACTTTAAATTCTTTATAAGCTGTTTGAAATGCGATTTGACTTCCTAACACACCACTTCCAGCCACAGTTACATTTTGAAACGTCATCTGAGATCTCCTCGTTTCTAATATTTGAACAACTTACATAATTGCTCAATTTTTATCATATACATGCATAAATTTTTTAATCATTTGGACATAAAAGCGGTACAATTGTTTTAATAGAGCTTCATTTTGAATAACCTATTAACAAAGGAGCGATTCTAATGTCCATAGTGGTAATTTACGGTAGTACTCGAGAAAATGGCAATACAGAGATGTTAACGGAGCAAGTGATTAAAGATTTACCAGTTGAAAAAATCTACTTAAGACATCATAAGATTCTTCCGATTGTAGACGAACGACATTCAGAAAAGGGCTTTCAGGAAGTAGAGGATGATTATAATCAAATCATTGAGCGAGTTATGAAACATGATATTTTCATTTTTGCAACTCCAATCTATTGGTATAGCATGTCGGGAACGATGAAATTATTTATCGATCGTTGGTCACAAACTTTACGCGATCAAAACTTTCCAAATTTCCGAGCTGATATGGCAAAGAAAAAAGCATATGTCATTGCAGTAGGAGGAGATAATCCCTACATAAAAGGTCTTACGTTAATTCAACAATTCCAATATATTTTTAACTTCTTCAATACATCCTTTGAAGGGTATTTAATTGGTCGTGCAAGTAAACCAGGGGAAATCCCACAAGACAAAAAAGCCTTCGTATCCGCTGAACAATTACGAAATATTTTAAAGGAACAGATTTAAGGAGAGGAATTTTAACAATTCTTCTCCTTTTTATTTGAAGTTTTATAAAGTATAACGAACGTAAATAAAAAACAAACTAAAGCGAGAACAAGTATAACGGAGGAAGAGCAAATGGCAAAACCAGATAATAGACATAACAATGTGGAACGATTACAGGAAATGGTGGAGAATACCGAACATAAACTCCATGAAGCTGAGATTAGTATGGAATTTGCGGAAGCAGAAGAGCGTGAACGATTAAAACAAAAAAATGAACGAAGAAGAAACTCCATAGCAGCGATGAAAGAGGAAATACGAGATGAAATGCAAGCACGAAAAAATGGGGAAATCTAAGACTGCTTTTTTTTGCAGTCTTTTTTATTTAGTAATTGAAAACTAACGTTCGTTAGCATAATATATAACTAACGAACGTTAGTACAATTGAAAAGGGGATATTATGGGGAATAAAGCTATATTATTATCGTTAACAATGAGGACTATATTTTTCCTTATCTTTGGGCTTGTTATAATATCGGTATTAGAGTTAACAGGGGCTACAAATGCAATGAAAGAGGCAGAAAAGTGGTGGCCATATCAAGCAATTCTAGCCAACATAGCAAGCTTTATTGTTTTAAGGTATTTTCTGAAACGTGAAGGTAAATCGTATAATAGTATTTTACATTTTAAGAAAAAGAAGTTTGGTAAAGACATCCTAAAAGGACTATTATATCTGTTAATTAGTTTTCCTTTCGCTGCAATCGGATTATATGGCGTGGCGTATTTAGTGTTTGGAACAATGCAACCTCCAACGAATATGATGCAAGCTATTCCTCTGGGCGCAGCCGTTATTGCATTAATCTTATTCCCACTAAGTAATGCATTAGTGGAGCTACCAACTTATTTTGGCTATGCCTTTCCGAGAATTGAGAAAAAATGGGGAAGTGTTGCATTAGCAATAGTGTTACCAGCACTATTTCTTTCACTTCAACATGGGCCACTGCCGATTGTATTAGGTGGAGACTATATGACTTGGAGATTGTTAGCGTTTATTCCGTTAGCATTTGTTGTTGCTTTTTTATTCCATAAAACAAGAAACATAACGCCTCTACTTATCGCACATTTCGTTATGGATCTTCAAATGGTGATGTATGTATTATTAGCTGCTTTAGGGATATCATTAGCGTAGGGGCTGCTTGAAACAGCACCATTTGACTCTACATTAGGAATAAGATTTTTTTAGAAAGAAAAGGGTGTCCAAAAAGTTTTCACTTTTTGGACACCTGCTATTTTATTGTTACTATTTCTAAAAAGAAATCTATATGATTATCTAATCTTGTCTCTACCTCACTTGTATCTTTACCATCAAATTTTAATATTGTATATTCCGTAAGTAGGGAAAATACCGGATACTGATACTCGATTGCCAAAGTTTTTGGATTATAAGGTCGTATTTTGTTTAAGTCAATCAACTTTTGGAAAACAATTTCTAAGAAATGAATCGTAGTCTTAAATAAATCTTCTAAAATGACTTCACGTGCAAGAGGCGATCGAAACTGTTCAATTTGCAAAATTCGCCACATTTTTACTCGGTTTTCATCTTCCATAAACTGTTTAAAATTTCGATGACCCGCTTTCAAAAATTCTTCAACAGTACTTTTTTGTAAGATGGCATCTAACATCTCAATTGGTGGCAACGTTTTGGAAAAATCGCTTCGAAAATAAGTTAATATTGATTCTAAAATTTCGTCTTTATTTGCGAAGTGGTTATACAATGAACTCTCTTTAATACCAACTTCTCTTGTAATTTCACGAATCGATACACCACTGAAGCCTTTTTTAGAAAATAAATCAAGTGCTGTATAAAATATTTTTTCTTTCGTATTTAGTGTCATCACAATTGCCTCCTTACATCTCATTATACGCTAACGTTCGTTAGTTTTAAATTTAAATTACTATATAATATAAAATTCCTTGTAATTTTATTGCTCATGAAATAAATTAGCATAGAAGCAAATATAAAGGACGAGAAAAATTGACAAATAAACTATTAAAAAATCAACGGACTAACGTTTATAAAGCAGATTGTGAAAATTGTTTCGGCTTGTGTTGTGTTGCATTGCCATATGCCAAGTCTGCCGATTTTGCAGTAGATAAAGACGGTGGCACTCCATGTAAAAACTTAGATGAACATTTTCGTTGTCGTATTCATAGTGATTTGAGAAACAAAGGCTTTAAAGGATGTACGGTTTATGAATGCTTCGGAGCTGGTCAACAAGTTTCTCAAAATACGTTTAATGGCCAAGATTGGCGCAAACATCCACAAATTGCAGACGAAATGTTTAACGTATTTCCTAAAATGCAACAATTATTCGAAATGTTATATTATTTACAAGAAGGTCTCAATTTAGAAATAACTCAACCATTACATAATGAAATATTAAAAGTGAAGGAAGAAGTTGAGGCACTGACGGAGCTTAGTCCAAATTCCGTCCTTGAATTAAACATTCCCCAACATAGAATGAAAGTTTCAATCGTTCTTGAGAAAATCAGTTCAATCGTCCGGGGAAACGAAAAAACACAACTCAAGAAAACAGGTAATCTATTTGGTACAAATTTAAAAGGCAAAAAATTAAAAGGGACGAATTTTAGAGGTTCATTATTAATAGCAACAAACTTAAGTAACGCAGATTTGCAAAACTGTGACTTTTTAGGTGCAGACCTTCGAGATGCTGACTTAAGCAATGCAAACTTGTCGGGCAGTATATTCCTTACTCAGGCACAAGTAAATGCGGCCATTGGAAATAAACAAACAAAATTACCACAGCACTTAAACATTCCCCAACATTGGCTGAAATAATGGGAAATTTTAATTCCCTGGAAAATAGTGCGATTTAGACACAAAGCGCCATGTATGTACTCTTTGGGGAAAAATGATAAAATAATGTCGATAAAAATAAATTAATAGAAACATTTTTCGGAAGGGTTGTAAGATTGATGGAACCAAAAGAATTGATAGTTCAACAAGCAAAAAATGTACTAGATAGTGCAAAAGAGTTAAGAGCAATTGCACATAAAAGTGGGAAAAAACGCGGATCATATATTCAACGATATACTGCCAACAAACATTCCCTACAAATCCATACGAATATGGATCCTTCGATTCGAGATTCTGAGGAAATGCAAAACCTATTAAAAAACTTGCAATCATTTGATGCTGAATTTAATTCGGCACGTTATGATTTTGAAGGCGAAGTAAACATCGATCAGGTTGAAACGATTTACCCTGAAATTGTTAACGCCTATAACGCCCTTATTACAGCACTGGACTTACCAAATGAAGCTGTAAATATTAAAAAATATAAATAATAATTCCTGCTGCCAAAGAGACATTCTTTGGCAGTTTTTTTTCATGTTACATTTTCCATTTTTCAAACGACTTATACTCCATCTTCGTTCCAGGTTTTAATTCCTTTTCACAAATAATTTGATATGTTTCAACCCATGGACTTGAAACGCCCGTAACCCAATGACTTTCCTCGAAACTCTTCTTAACTCTGGCTTTTTCCTTTTCAGTAAGGATTGCATATTGCAACCGCCATTTCTCAATTTTACAGCCTTTGCAAAAGTTTGAACTGCTTCTTCCGCCGTAGTTGGCATCACACTTAACTCCAGCATTTCTAATCGTACTTGAAGTGAAGATTTTTGAATTTGTTGTTGAATCTCACTCGCCTCTACATTTTTGAAGGGTTGATCTGCAAGTTGAACAAAACCTACCGTTAATATTACTAAAGCTAGGGCAGTACCTAGAATTGCTCTTTTAAACATTTTTATTTCCTTCTAATAAGTAGTTGGTTCGACGGGGCCCTTTGTCTTTCCATAAATAAAAACGGATAAGGAATAAAAATGTAACATCCACTAAAAAAATATTTTCTTTAATTGGAAAAATGCAACAAATCTATCATAATAACGTTAGAGAATGTAAGTAGTGAAAGGAGGAATTTTTCTGAAAAACAAAGCTCTAAAAATACTTTTGATATTTTTACTTGCTTTTACAGTAATAACCATTGCTGTCATCTTTACAAATGTAGATTTTTCCAATCCTACTAAATTAGAGGAATATGTAAACACCAAACTTGAAAAGGCAAATGTGAAAGGTGCATCGATTGCCATCATAAAAGATAATAAAATTGAAAAAACAATAAATTACGGGTATGCCAACGAAAAATTGGAAGTGAATGATGAAACATTATTTCAAATTGCACCACTCTCAAAGGTTGTTACCGCAACTGCCGTTATGAAGTTAGTTGAAGATGGTTTAATTAATTTAGATGAAAATGTGAATAACTATTTACCATTCAAATTGATAAACCCTAAATATCCAAAAAAAGCCATTACCATTCGTATGTTGTTGAATCATACATCAAGTATTAAAGATAATTGGAACGTGTTGGACGAGCTCTATACCATTAAAAAGGGTGGGGGAGATTCTGACATCACCTTAGAACAATTTGCAAAAGGCTACCTTAAAGAAGGTGGAGAATGGTATTCAAAAGAAAAAAACTTCACCAAAAACAAACCTGGTGAAAAATTTGAATATAGTAATGTGGGCTACGGATTATTAGGCTATATCGTAGAAAATGTGACGAAAATGCCCTTTGAGAAATATGTGAAAGAAACAATTTTCAAACCGCTAAAAATGAGAAAAACTGAATGGTTGCACCAAAATATCGAAACAGATAATATTGCTTCACCCTATGAATATGGAAAAGAAATACCACAATATTCATTCCCAACCTATCCAGCTGGAGCGTTAAAAACAAACATCCTCGATTTTGCTAAGTTTTTAACGAGCATGTCAATAGAAGAAACTGAAACCAACATTCTTCAAGCTGAAACAATAGGAGAAATGCTAAAACCACAATTAAATAAAGGAAAGCAAGCATTAGGATGGAGCTATTCAACTTTGGACGAATTATACCTGAAAAAATTAAATAACGGCAAAATCATCGGACACAGTGGTTCAAACCCTGGATTCTTTTCTCTCGGCTTGTACAATCGGGAAAAGGGGAATGGATTAATTATCTTTATGAACAAGGAAGTAGAACGTGAAGTGAGTTCGATTAACCTCTACATGATGATTAAACGATTGGTGAAAGAAGCTAATTTATAAAAAAAATCGGGAAGCCTATTAAGCTCCCCGATTTTTTTACTTAGTATATTCATATTTCAACTCATCTAAAGTTGAATCTACTTTTACATGTAAATCATGCTCATTGAAAAACCATAAATCATCGTTTTCAATATAAAAATGAATACCATCTTCAACAGTTTCTACTCCGATATCATGCGGTTCCTCACGATTCATGCCTAGCGAAAATGCTTCATGAAATGGGGAAGAACCTCCATATCGTGCATAAAAACGAATGTAATCGCCTTTTGTAGCTTCCATCTCTTTTTTAAACCAATCTAGTGCATCATTTGTTATAATTAGTTTCAATTTAAAGACATCCCTTCAGACGATTTTATATCCATTTTACTTTCGGTTCAGTACCTTCTTTTATACGTTGAATATTTGCACGGTGACGGTAGAAAATAAATCCAGCTAAAATTAATACTAAAATTAATAGCGCATAATCACCTGTGACAAACATGTAAATAATACAATAAATCACGGCAATAACAGAAACAATCATTGAAGACAAACTAACCATTTTCGTTATTTTTAACGAAATGAAAAATCCGACAATTAATAGGATAAATAAAGGCCACGCATACCCTAACAATACGCCACCAGACGTTGCAACTGCTTTACCACCACGGAAGCCTGCAAATAGCGGAAACATATGACCTACTACTGCGATCGCACCCAAAATTAATGGATGAATTGATGCATCCCCAAAGAAGGGCAGTAGTGGAAGTAGCGTTGCTGCTGTTCCTTTTAAAATATCTAATAATGTTACAACAATTCCTGCTTTTTTACCTAGAACACGAAAAGAGTTTGTCCCACCTAAGTTTCCACTTCCATGTTCTCGAATATCTGTATTATAGAAGATTTTGCCGATCCATAATCCAGATGGAATTGACCCAATTACATAAGCACAAATTATTATAATTGCATTAATCATATTTAGTTCCTTTCTAATACTAATAAATGTAATAACAGTTTACTCTTTTTTGAACATGTTCGAAAGAGTATTTTCATCGTAAACGAAAATCGTTACATTTATCATACTAAATAATTTTTCAAAGAAAGTGAATGAACTTGAAGGAAAAAGTGAAAATTATCATGAATAAAAGAACTATGATATATTATAATTTACTGATATGTAAATAAATGAAAATAGGAAGTTTGTTTTGAAACTTGAATTTTCTCTGTTACAATATAAAAGCTTGTTCTTATGCGAAATATTGACAGAAGAACCTATAAACAGTACGATTAATAGAAATAGAGAACGGATGTTTGTATTTTTGGAGGGGATTTGATTTGGCAATAAATCAACAAGGGATCGCATATAATGACGATGCCATTCAAGTATTAGAAGGATTAGAAGCTGTTCGTAAAAGACCAGGGATGTATATTGGTTCCACAGACAGCCGTGGCCTTCACCATCTAGTTTATGAAATTGTCGATAACGCGGTGGATGAAGCTCTTGCTGGATTTGGTTCTCATATCATTGTAAAAATTCATGAAGATAATTCAATCAGTGTTCGTGATTTCGGACGAGGTATGCCAACTGGTATGCATAAAATGGGGAAACCAACACCTGAAGTCATTTTTACCATTCTTCATGCTGGAGGTAAATTTGGACAAGGTGGCTATAAAACAAGTGGAGGACTTCACGGGGTAGGTTCTTCCGTTGTTAATGCTCTATCCGAATTTTTAGAAGTAACGATTCATCGTGACGGACAAATCTTCCGTCAACGTTTTGAACACGGTGGTAAACCAGCCACTACCTTAGAAGTAATCGGTACAACAAAAGAAACTGGTACACAAGTTCACTTCCTTCCAGATAAAGAAATATTCTCTAGTACAAAATATAACTACGAAACTTTAGCAGAACGTTTACGTGAATCTGCTTTCCTACTTAAAGGGTTAAAAATTGAACTAATCGATGAGCGTGGAGAAGGGCAATCGGATGTATTCCACTATGAAAATGGAATTGAAGCTTTCGTTGCTTATTTAAACGAAGAAAAAGATGTCATTCATCCAGTTAAATATGTCGAGGGCAATCAAGATGAAATCGAAGTAGAATTCGCCTTTCAATTTAATGATGGATATACAGAAACAATTCTTTCCTTTGTAAACAATGTGCGTACTCGTGATGGTGGTACTCATGAAACCGGTGCCAAATCAGCAATGACGCGTGTTTTCAATGAATATGCACGAAAAGTTGGTCTTTTAAAGGAAAAGGACAAAAACTTAGAGGGTACAGATATTCGTGAAGGCTTATCTGCCATCGTATCAGTTCGTATTCCTGAGCACTTATTGCAATTTGAAGGGCAAACAAAAGGGAAACTTGGTACTACGGAAGCGCGTTATGCTGTAGAAGCAGTTGTTTCTGAACAATTGTTATATGTTTTAGAAGAAAATGCTGATCTTTCCGCTTCTTTAGTTCGTAAAGCCATCCGAGCACAATCTGCACGTGAAGCAGCACGAAAAGCCCGTGAAGATGCACGAAATGGGAAAAAGAAGAAATCTAGCACATTACTATCAGGAAAGTTGACACCTGCACAATCTCGAAATGCTGCTAAAAATGAACTCTATCTTGTGGAAGGTGACTCTGCGGGCGGTTCTGCAAAGCAAGGCCGTGACAGAACATTCCAAGCCATTTTGCCATTACGTGGTAAAGTTATTAACACAGAAAAAGCAAAACTATCCGACATTATGAAAAATGAAGAGATTGCTACAATTATCCATACAATTGGGGCAGGCGTAGGACCAGAATTTGCCGTTGAAGATGCAGCATACGATAAAATCATCATTATGACCGATGCAGATACAGACGGTGCCCATATTCAAGTGCTATTACTAACTTTCTTCTATAAATATATGCGTCCATTAATCGATGCAGGGAAAGTTTATATTGCATTGCCGCCACTTTATAAAATTTCAAAAGGGACAGGCAAAAAAGAAATCATCGAATACGCATGGACAGAAAAAGAATTACAAGCTGCCATTAAAAAAGTTGGTAAAGGCTACATGATTCAACGTTATAAAGGTTTAGGGGAAATGAACGCAGACCAACTATGGGAAACAACCATGAACCCTGAAACTCGTACTCTTATCCGCGTTACAATTGATGATGGTGCCCGTGCAGAGCGACGTGTCACTACATTAATGGGGGATAAAGTAGAACCTCGCCGTAAGTGGATTGAGTCAAACGTTGATTTTGGTATGGAGGATGATTTGAATATTTTAGAAAGCGAATTCATCCAACATGAGGAGGAATTAGAAGTATGACGTCAGCGGAAGTATTTCAAGAATTACCACTAGAAGAAGTCATGGGTGATCGGTTCGGTCGTTATAGTAAATATATTATTCAAGACCGCGCTTTACCTGACGCCCGCGATGGACTAAAACCTGTACAACGCCGTATACTATACGCTATGTTTAACGATGGAAATACTAATGACAAACCATTCCGAAAATCCGCAAAAACGGTCGGAAACGTAATTGGTAATTTCCATCCACATGGTGACTCATCCGTATATGATGCAATGGTCCGTCTAAGTCAAGATTGGAAAATGCGTCATATGTTAATTGAAATGCACGGAAATAACGGTTCTGTCGATGGAGACCCACCTGCAGCAATGCGTTATACAGAAGCTAGACTATCATCCATTGCTGCTGAAATGTTACGGGATATCACAAAGAGAACTGTAGATTTCGTACCAAACTTTGACGATCAAGATATTGAACCAACTGTATTGCCATCACGATTCCCGAATCTTTTAGTCAATGGTTCTACTGGGATTTCTGCTGGTTATGCAACAGATATTCCACCACATAATTTAACAGAAGCACTCGATGCGGTACTAATGCGCCTTGATAATAGTAACTGTACGGTCGATGAATTAATGACTGTATTAAAAGGTCCTGATTTCCCAACAGGTGGAATTATTCAAGGCATTGATGGAATTAAGAAAGCTTACGAAACAGGTAAGGGTAAAATTATCGTTCGTGCGAAGGCTGAAATAGAGCCAATTAAAGGCGGTAAAGAACAAATCGTCATCACTGAACTTCCATTTGAAGTGAATAAAGCAAATCTAGTGAAAAAAATAGATGAGCAGCGTGTTGACAAACGTTTAGAAGGCATTGCTGACATTCGCGATGAATCCGACCGAACTGGACTAAGAATCGTCATTGAACTAAAAAAAGACGTTCAAGCACAAGGCATTTTAAACTATTTATATAAATCAACTGAACTACAAGTTAATTACAATTTTAATATGATTGCCATTCACAACAGACGCCCGACAATGATGACGTTACCATTATTGTTAGACTCTTATATTGCCCACCAGAAGGATGTCGTAACGAAACGTTCTAAATATGACCTTCAAAAGGCAAATGATCGTTTACATATCGTTGAAGGGTTAATGAAGGCAATCTCCATTTTAGATGAAGTGATTGCTACAATTCGCGCTTCAAAAAATAAAAGCGATGCAAAACAAAATATCGAAACTCAATTCGGATTTACTGAAATCCAATCAGAAGCTATCGTAAGCTTACAACTTTACCGTTTAACGAATACGGATATTACTGAACTGAAAGCTGAAAAAGAAGAGCTAGAAAAATCTATTGCAAAATTAAGTGATATTCTAGCGAATGAAAAACAGCTAATAAAAGTTATTAAATCCGAATTAGCTGATATCCGTAAAAGATTTGCCGAACCAAGACGTTCAGTTATTGAAGCAGAAATAGAAGAGATTAAATTAACATTAGATGTGTTGGTACCAAGTGAGGAAGTGGTTGTTACTGTAACTAAAGATGGTTATGTAAAACGTACAAGCACTCGTTCTCATGCTGCCTCAAATGGTCAAGATTTCGCAATGAAGGAATCAGACTATCTATTATTTGAGCAAACATTGAATACGCAACACTTTATCCTTTTGTTCACTAATAAAGGAAACTATATTTACCAACCGGTCCATGAACTACCAGATATACGTTGGAAAGATCTCGGACAACATATTTCAAGTATTGTGCCGATTGATAAAGATGAAGAAATCATCGAAGTCATTGGTGTAGAAAAGTTTGACCAAGACAATCTATTTATCTTAACTGCAACAAAAGAAGGGCAAATTAAACGTTCGAAACTATCCGATTATGCTGTAACAAGATATTCAAAACCAATTCGAACAATGAACCTTAAAGATAATGACGAAATGGTTCATGCAAGCTTAATTAATGCAGATACAGATAAAGAACTGCTGTTAACAAGTTATTTAAGTTATAGTATTCGTTTCGATCTTGAAGAGCTCCCAGTAACGGGTGTGAAAACCGGTGGCGTAAAAGGAATGAACCTTAAAGAAGGAGATTCCCTAGCAGTCGTCAATGCATTAGTAACCGGGGAAGAAGATGTGATTGTTGTTACACATCGAGGAGCCATTAAGCGAATGAATCTCTCTGAAATTGAAAAAAGTAGCCGTGCGAAACGAGGAGTTGTCATCTTAAAAGAATTAAAATCAAATCCTCATCGCATTTACACGGTAAAAGTCGTTACTCCAAATGACACAGTTCTGTTAGAAACAGAAAAACGGGTACAAGAACAGGTGAGAGTAGCAGATCTATCAAAAGCAGATCGATACTCAAACGGTTCATTAAAAATTGACATTACAAATGATGGCAATTTATCTGTTGTTAAAATTATTTCAAGTTCAAATAACGAATCTTAAAAAGTCAACGCAAGAATTATGGGCAGCCCATATATTCTTGCGTTTTTCACATTGTTTGAATCTAGCTTTTGTTATAATATATTCATATTACAATATATTGGAAAGTTTACATCATAGGGAGGGGCATATGGTTATACAAGATCGAACAAAGGGGATAATTCTTGTCCTCACTGCCGCATTATTTTGGGGGATTTCTGGTACGGTTTCACAATATTTATTCCAAGGCTTACATATCAGTACAGAGTGGCTAACAACTGTTCGATTACTAAGTGCTGGCCTCCTATTATTAATAATCGCCTATAAGAAGGAAGGCAAGCGAATTTTTGATATTTGGACTACCAAAGCTGATATTGTGGGTATCGTCATTTTTGGCGTTGTTGGGATGATTGGTGTTCAATATACTTACCTTGCTGCGATTACTCACGGAAACGCTGCTACTGCCACAGTATTACAATATTTAGGGCCTGCCTTGGTTACTGGATATTATGTTCTTAAAGCAAAACGTCTACCAAATAAAAAAGAAGTGTTCGCTATAATTCTAGCTTTAGTTGGAACCTTTTTACTGGTAACACACGGCAACATCCAAACGTTATCGATTTCAAAAGCAGCATTCATCTGGGGTATCATTTCAGCATTTGGCTTAGCCTTCTATACTATACAGCCAATACCTTTACTAAGACGCTGGGGAGCTTTAATTGTTGTGGGATGGGGAATGGTTATTGGTGGATTTGTGTTCAGTTTTGTACACGCTCCATGGCAATTTGAAGGGGAATGGTATTGGACAACAAACTTTGCCTTTTTATTTGTTGTATTATGTGGGACGGTCCTTTCATTTTATAGCTATCTAGAAAGCTTGAAATATCTAACTGCATCGGAAACGAGCTTACTAGCATGTGCTGAGCCTCTGTCAGCAGCTATCACAGCTGTTATTTTCCTTGGGGTAGCGTTCAGTTGGATCGATTGGATTGGAACACTATTCATTTTAGGGACGATATTAATTTTATCACGTAAATAGAGAACAAAACCGAAAAAGCAATTCCTACTAATCAAGGAATTGCTTTTTATATTTCTTATCCATTTTCTCTAAAGCTTCTAATTTTGTTTTCGTTTTACGTTCATGGGTACTAAAACTCACACTGCCTCTAGAAAGTGTGACATCTTTTCCATGTTGTCTTAATAGCTTCAATCGTTTTTTCTTCGCGTTTGAATTACTCATAACATCACCCAATACTTATATTAATTGTAAAAAGGGAAGGGGAAAAGTAAAAACCTCGAGTTGTGATAACTCGAGGTTAATGTTTTATTAGTGAGAAACGTCTTGTACTGAGATACCAGTTTGAGCTTTAACTTCAACTTCACGGTATTTCGCTTCGTTCGTTTCTTTAGAAAGGATAGTACCTAACCAACCACCGATGAATCCAAGTGGAACTGAGATAATTGCTGGGTTAGTTAACATGATTAATGGGTCACCAACAAAGATCGCTTTACCAGCTTCTGGATTCCAAACGTTTGGAGATACTGCTACTAAAATTAATGCTGAAATTAGACCAGTTAACATTGCTGTGATAGCACCAGCAGTATTGAAGCGTTTCCAATAAATTGTGTAGATAATTACTGGTAAGTTTGAAGAAGCTGCAATACAGAATGCTAATGATACTAAGAATGCAACGTTTAATGTTTGAGCACCTAATGCTAATAGGATAGAAACTACTGCGATGATGATAGAACCAACACGTGCAGCAACAACTTGCTCTTTTGGACTAATTTTACCTTTTTTAATGATTTCGCCGTAAATGTCATGTGATAGGGCAGATGCACCAGAAAGTACAAGACCCGCTACTACGGCTAAGATTGTCGCGAATGCAACGGCACAAACGAATGAGAATAAGATGTCTCCACCTAAAGCCTCTGCAAGTAATGGAGCAGCCATGTTACCAGCAGGGTTAGCAGCTACGATTGTTTCTTTACCTACGAATGCAGCAGCACCGAATCCTAAGAAGATAGTCAATACGTAGAATAAACCTACAATCCAAGTAGCCCAGATAACTGATGAACGAGCAGTTTGCGCGTCTTTTACTGTGAAGAAACGCATTAAGATGTGTGGTAATCCGGCTGTCCCTAATACTAATGCGATTAACATTGAGATAGTATCAATACCATTAGTATATTTTAATCCTGGATTTAAGTAAGCTTCACCAGCATCAGTTGCTGTTGTCATTTCAGAGAACATTGTTAGAATGTTGAAATTGAATTTTGCTAATACTAAGAATGAAATAATTACTGTACCTAACATTAATAAACAAGCTTTAATAATTTGTACCCAAGATGTTGCAGTCATACCACCGAATAATACGTAGATTGTCATCATGAAACCTACAAGTAAAACCGCAATCCAGTAATCGATACCTAATAATAATTGAATAAGTGCGCCTGCACCAACAAGTTGTGCGATCATGTAGAATAAAACGATTACAATTGTACTTAAAGCAGCTGTACCACGAACTTTTTTCGCATCGAAACGAGCGTTAATCATGTCAGCTAATGTAAACTTACCAAGGTTACGTAATGGCTCAGCAACGATATATAATACCACTAAATAAGCAACTAAGTATCCGATAGAGAAGAAGAAACCGTCAAATCCAGTTAATGCGATTGACCCTGCAATACCTAAGAATGATGCCGCAGATAAGTAGTCACCTGAAATAGCTAGTCCGTTTTGCCAACCTTTTAATCCACCGCCAGCAGTGTAGAAATCACTTGCAGTACTTGTTCTTTTAGAAGCCCACCAAGTAATTACTAGAGTTAAACCAACAATCGCTAAGAACATTACAACAGCTGTTACACTCATTTGCTAGCACCTCTTTCGTACTCATCGATAATCGCTTTTGCATCTTTATCGTAAGAGTTAGCTTTTGATACATAAAGGTGAGCAAGCCCCCAAGTCATGATGAATAGTCCTGCAGCGTAGAACCATACCCATGTAATATCCCCAACAGCCTTTTGATGTAAAATTTGCGTGTAAGATGTTAGTACTGGTAATAACATATACGCCGCTAGGAAGATCACTGTCATCGTCCATAAAAACGAATTTTTCTTTTTCGTTAAGGCTTTGAACGATGCCATTTCAGCGATTTTGTCATAATCAATATTCTGTTTTTGATTATTCGCCATAAACATACCCCCGTTTGTGTTTATTTTTACTGCTTCATGTTCGTAAAATTCTATTTAATAGATTTTACAATTTTCATTCTATTTAATAGTTCACAGAATTGCAATAGTTTTTTATAAAATTATCTAAAAAAAATTCTAGAATTTTTGAATTTTACGAGAAAATTTATTACAGGTTATAGAAAAATAACGAATGTTCAATAATTACATGTACCTATAAACGTTGATTTAGAGCCTTTTTTCTAACTCTTGACAAACTATTTAAGTGCACAAACGAGAAAAAAAGGTATTTTTCGATAGATAAAATTTGTTAATCATTACCACAATAACAATGGTGAAAAAGAAATATTAAAAATAAAAAAAACATAGAAAGAGAGATTAAAATAATAATTTTTATTAAAAAAGAGAAGTCTAAACTAAATTAGACTTCTCTTAAAAACTATAAATATTCTATTTTTAGTGTGAAACATCTGACACAGAAACGCCAGTATTTGCTTTTACACGAATCTCTTGATAGATTTCTTTTGATTTTTTAGATTCCACTTTATGTTGAGTAAGAACCGTACCTAAGTAACCAGCAATAAATCCTAATGGAATTGTAATAATCGCAGGAACTGATAATTTTACTAATGGCTCACCAACAAAAATAGCAGCACCTTCAACTGGATTCCAAACGTTTGGACCCATTGCACCTAATACTAAACAAGAAACTAATCCTGTAACGATAGCAGCAACCGCTCCGTTTGAATTGAATTTCTTCCAATAGATTGTGTATAGAATAACAGGCAGGTTTGCAGATGCACCAATACAGAATGCAAAAGAAACTAAGAATGAAACATTTAGACTTTGAGCAAATAAAGCTAAAATAATCGAAACAATTGCAATAGAAATAGAACCAATTCGAGCAGCCATTACTTGTTGCTTTTCTGTTAATTTACCATCGTTTAAAATTTCTCCATAAATATCATGAGAAATTGCAGAAGCTCCAGTTAATACTAAACCAGAAACTACCGCTAAAATCGTAGCGAATGCAACTGCACAAATAAATGATAATAGAATATTTCCACCTAAAAATTCAGCTAAAAGTGGGGCAGCAGTGTTACCCGCAGCATTTTCTAATTTAATTGCATCGATTCCAACAAAATTCATCGCACCGAAACCTAGGAAAATAGTTAAAGAGAAGAAGATTGCAGTAATCCATGTAGTCCAAGAAATAGAAGCACGTGCTGTTTTTGCATCTTTAACTGTAAAGAATCGCATTAAAATATGCGGTAAACCAGAAGTTCCTAATACAAGAGCCATCATCATTGAAACAGAATCAATTGAAGATGTGTACTTCATTCCAGGAACTAAGAATTGATCACCATGTTCAGCTGAAATAGTATCAAACATTTTCATTAAACTAAAATCAAATTTCGAGAAAACTAAAAATGCAAGAAGGGTAGTACCAAATAATAAAAGTGCAGCTTTAATAATTTGTACCCACGATGTAGCAGTCATACCACCAAATAATACGTAAGTCGTCATCATTACACCAACAATTAATACAGCCATCCAATAGTCAATACCAAATAATAATTTGATTAGAGCACCTGCACCTACTAATTGTGCAATCATATAAAGAATAACAATAATAATCGTACCTGTTGCAGCAACCCCACGTATACGCTTTTCATTAAAACGAGCAGTTAACATATCTGCCAACGTATAACGTCCTAAATTTCTCATTGGTTCAGCAATAATATATAGAAGAACTAAATTAGCAACAACATAACCAACAGAGAAGAAGAACCCATCAAACCCTGTTAGTGCGATTGCGCCAGATACTCCCAAAAATGCCGCCGCTGATAAATAATCCCCAGCAATGGCAAATCCATTTTGCCAACCTTTCAGTCCGCCACCTGCTGTATAAAAGTCACTTGCAGATGAAGTTCTTTTAGCAGCAATATAAGTAACGATTAATGTTAATCCAACAATCCCTAAGAAAAATCCAATAGTTACTAAATTCATTACCTACCACCATCTCTTTCATATTCAGCTAATACTTCAGCTGCCATTTTATCGAACTTTGGCGCCATTTTTGTATAAAGCATACATAACACAACTGTCATAATAAATAGGGCAGCAGAGTATACCCATACTCCGGTAATGTTACCGATCCACTTCTGTTGTAATACAGGAGTAAACGCTAAGATTGGTAATAGGATATATAACGTTAAGAATGCAGCTGTAACGCCAAACAAGAAGGTGTTCTTCTTCTTAACGAATCCATTAAATGATTCCATTTGATTGATCTTAGAGTAGTTAATGTCCTTAATTTTAACATTATTTACTGCTGGTTTTGCTTCTTTTTCTACTGGTTTGTTTAAAGTTCCCACATTCGCCATAAAATTTCCCCCTTATGAAATATTATTCTACTTTAAGCGTTTTATTTCTTTGCCACCCCCGTTATAAATCCATATTGTAGAGGAGAGTGTTATATAATTCAATACTATTTTTTCAAAAAAATCCCTTGACAAAAAATTTAGATAATTAATTAGAGCCTAGAATTATCAAGGCTTAAGGAGAAAAAAACTACATAAAAGAGAAAGGAATTCAAACCAATAATTACATTTTTAAAATAATAATAACAAAAATAATACTTAAAGTAGAAAATATAAATCAACTTTTAGAAATATAATGAATCGTTTATCTGAGGCGATTATTACCAATTTTATTTAGTTATCCGAACTAATTGTTATAGTACACAGGGAAAAGATAATTTTTTGATATAAAAGAAAATTTAAAATTTTTAGTATGAATTTTAAATTTTTCATTAATAAATAGTAATATAAGGAAATTTAAGATGGATCTGATAAAGGTGAACTCGAATAAAAGAAGCTGAAATTGAAGATTGAAATAGAAAAATTGGATAAAAATTAGAATCTATTTTATGGATTAATCCAAGGTGAATTTGTGAATGGCAGCAAATTGAATAAAACGACTAGAAATTGAATTGAAATTATAACTTAGATAAAAATTATAAATTCCAGTTACAAAAATATAGCTTAAGTTAAGTTTGGAGAATTGAAATCAAGATTTTAAAATGTAAGATGAATTAGTTGAGATTATGTAATATTCAATTGAATCAAATTAAATTGCATTAGATTTATTGGATTTTTTGTTTCCGTCTCACTATCATAAGTATACTTATAGAATGAGATTTAACTTCGTATAATTTATATTATGTAAACTAAAAATTTTAAAACTTAAAGTGTGTATATCCCCTCTAAGTTTCTTTAATAAGGTTAATCTTCCACTTTGGAACAATATCATAAAACATTCCCTGGTCGTGAAGATTTATGGGTCGACCGCGCACTATCACATTTACCACAACTTCAAATCTATGCACATGCTTTAGAAGTTGCAAGTGAAAAACCGGTTTTAGAAGCATGGATCCATATGCCGATTGTTGGGAGTATGGTGAAGTTTAATCAAACTGATTTAGTAATAACGGATGAAAGTTTATATTCGATGTCTTAAAAAAACAACCTCGTAAGCAATGTTTACGGGGTTGTTTTTTGACATAGCCGCCATGTTTATTTTTTGTTTTTATGAAGTTAGTTGTATATTTAGTAACAGCAACTGTACGGTTCTAGTTTTCCCCATAGGAGCTAACACATAATCAGCATCCATATATTTTGCAATCACTTGTAAAATTCTTTCATCCTTTTGCGCAAAGTGAATGGAATGTGTTGTTCCACTAACTGTACCATCTGTTACAAACAAGCCTAGAATCCAAGCCATTACATGAGACAAGACCTTAAAAAAGTTTTCATTTACTTTATGTTTTCTAGGTTGACCACTATATTGTTTATGTTTTAAAGTAACATTATTTTTCTTCAAAACATTATAAATAGCACGATCAGATAACTCAGTATACTCCATGATTTCCTAGTAAGGCTTTCCACTTTTATATAAATGAATAATTATCTCATCTGTTATCCCCTTTTTTCTCGGCATATAATATCCCCCAATTGGTTTTACTAGATGGCGAAATTTTCTAATTAACTCAATTATACAAACATTTGTTCTCGATTTCAATAATTCAACAAAAAACGATATTTACCATTCTAATCTTTTAAAAATAAGTTAACTAAATTTTAATATAAATATAAAAAAACTATTAAAGTCCTAGCTATCTTGCCGAAGTATATTATGTATATTTTACTAAAAAAGTTTTTGAAAGGAATAAACAAATTGTCTATTAAGAAAAAATTATTGACAAGTTTCGGTACTATTATCGTAATTCTTGTCGCACTTGCATCATTTGCTGTAATTCAGATGTCAAATATAGATAAGAATTATAGTAATTTAATCGACGATGATGTTCATAAAGTGATTGAAGCATCGAAAATTCAAAATGCCGTTTCATTACAAGGATTATATATTCGTTCATATGTGCTGCGAAAAGATTCAACTGATATAGATAATCTATCAGTACAACGAGAAATAGTAACACAAACCTTGAGTGAAATCGAACCACTTTTTAAAACAGAAGATATGCAGTATGAAATTGGAAACATAAAGGAACAACAAGCATTGTATAGCGGATATGTGGATACAATTATCGAATACGTTAAAAACGATCAAATTGACAAAGCACAAAATATGCTTTTTGTTTTTGCTGTTCCAACAAATAAATCGATTCAACAATCAATCAACAACATTGTCGATTACCAAAAAGAACGAATGAATCAAATTAGTGACGATACTAAAGATAGTACATCTTTCAGTAAAACCCTTGTTGTTATCATCTCTATTGTTGGTGCATTTTTAGCCATTATTTTATCACTGTTCATCATTAGAAATATTACAATACCATTGAATCGTTTAACAGAAGCTGCAAACGTTATTGCTTCAGGCAATTTGAAAGAAAACGATATTGAAGTTAAAACGAAAGACGAGATATTCGATCTTGCCCAGGCTTTTAATACAATGAAATCAAATTTATCAAAACTAATTAGCAGTGTGTCCCTGAATGTTTCTAATACAACTGCCGTTGCTGAACAATTAGCTGCTAGTACGGACGAAGTAATGGTAGCCACAGAAGAAATTGAAGAACGTATGCAACAACTTGCTTCAGGAGGGTCACAAGCAGCACTAACTGGAAACGACTGTGCCATTGCAACTGATGAGACTGCTCATGCGGTTTCACGAATTGCGGAAGCAGCTCAGAACTTGCTTACACAAGCTGTTGATATGCAGTCATTAGCTACTGAAGGTGGTCAAACACTGCAAACTGCTGAACAACAAATGTCTATTATTCAACAGTCATCACATGAAACAAGAGAAAGAATTCAACAGTTAAGTGTACAATCCGCGGAAATCGAAAATATTACAAAAGTCATTACAGATATTACAGATCAAACGAACCTACTTGCATTAAATGCTGCGATTGAAGCTGCTCGAGCTGGTGAACACGGAAAAGGTTTTGCTGTTGTGGCTGATGAAGTTCGTAAACTCGCGGAAGAATCAAAAAATTCTGCTTCAAAAATTGTTGATTTAACTTCTTTAATTCAAAAAGATACGAAAAAAGTAGAAGAAAGTGTAAATCTGACTGTGCAAAATGTTGATCGTGGCGTTGATTATCTACACAATGCTCAATCATCATTTAATAAAATTTTCGGTTCAATCACTGAAATGACATCTCAAATCCAAGAAGTATCAGCCTCTTCGGAAGAAATTTCTGCAAGCACTGAGGAAGTTTCAGCTTCGGTTAATGAAATGGCACAAGCTGCAAAAAATACAGCAGACCAATCTAACCATGTTCTTGCATCTGTAGAAGAACAAACAGCTACAATGGTTGAAATTAACTCTGTAGCAAAATCATTAAGCGAAGATGCATTGGCAATTCAAGAAGAAATCAATAAATTTAATGTTTAAGTATAAAGGCGTTGAGAGTTAGTTCTCAACGCCTTTGTTATCATCTTCATATAAATCAACATACAAATTTCCATTCGAATCTACTTGTGCAAGAAAGACATCCTGCAACGAATGGGCTCCGTGTTTCTGTATTTCCTTCATTAGCCATTTTCTTGAATGGCCTAAAATCTTCATATTTTTACTCAATAAATGCCCATCTACCACTAAGAGCGTTGGGGCATGCTCAAGTTTTACTTTCATTCCAAGTAGACGTGGCGTGATTGCTTCGAGATCTGTTTTTTTCATGACACTCAGTTCCCCATTTGTTTCTAATATTGCAATTTCTACATCGTCCACTTTAAATACCCCTTTTTCCCTAAGTAACATCATTAACTCTTCAATCGCGATATGATTTTTCCTAAGACTCTCTTCTAAAACTTCCCCTTTTTTCACTAAAATCATGGCCCTACCATCTGTTAAATGTAAAAATTTTCGCGATTTCAAACCAAAGTAACCTACTGCAACCGGAATTAGCCCCCAAACGCCTAATGCAGCGACATAATTTGAAATTTCAATATCTGTATCAAAAGACATGGATGCTGCAATGGAACCAACTGTAATCCCAACGACATAATCAAAAAGCGTTAGATGAGATAGCTGTTTTTTTCCCATAATCCTAGTCAACACTAACAAAACAGTAAAAGCTAAAAATGAACGAACTAACACAACAATAACATCAGACACAAAAATTCCTCCATAATGGTTGGAATTAAATAGTACTAAATATTATTTGATTAACTAGGAATAACTATGCAAATGAGTCTATCTAAAATTTATGGTCCTTTGTCAATTGTTGGGGTAAGAAATGAGAGGACAAGAAAACTTGGATATTTGATATACTATTCTGCCATCCATTTCTTCTGAAGCGTAGCGAAGAAGGAATGGATGGCAGAACGCGCGCGTTCAT
>NZ_RBZN01000001.1:0-31814 GCF_003628435.1 Ureibacillus endophyticus
ATGAACGCGCGCGTTCTGCCATCCATTCCTTCTTCGCTACGCTTCAGAAGAAATGGATGGCAGAATAGTATATCAAATATCCAAGTTTTCTTGTCCTCTCATTTCTTACCCCAACAATTGAAAAAGGACCTTTATTTTATAAGATTTAATTAAACTATTTTATCTATATTTATGGTGAAGAAGCGAACAAAATATTATTATCAAAATGCTCATAACTATTAAATGAGGTGATGAACAAATGGAAATAATTGATTTGCATTGTGATGTTTTAGAAAAACTTTCTAGGTTGGAGGATGTGCAGTTTCGTAACGATTCCCGATTACATGCTAGCCTAGAAAATTTACAAAGGGGTAACGTGAAAGTCCAAATATTTGCGATTTTTATTGAACCACACATCCCACAAGAACAGAAATTTACTGAAGCGTTGAGACAAGTAGAAGCATTTCAAACTAAAGTATTAAATGAACCAGAGATGGTCCATATTACAAATTGGAAGCAATTAAACGAGCTACAGGATGGGCAAATAGGAGCAGTGTTAAGCTTAGAGGGATGTGATTGTATTGGCGATGATCTCTATAAGTTGAAATTGTTATTAGATGCCGGTGTAAAATTAGTAGGCTTAACTTGGAATTATGAAAATGCTGTTGGATATGGTGCATCAGAATCTCCTGATAAAGGACTAAAACCATTTGCAAAACAAGTAATTGAATTACTGAATGAACACGATGTCATTATTGATGTTGCTCACTTAAATAAACAAGGCTTTGATGACTTACTTCCATTAGCCAAACATTTAATTGCTAGTCATTGTAATGCAAGAGCTCTATGTGACCATCCAAGGAATTTAAGCGATGATCAAATAAAACAGCTTGTTCAACATGGGGGACGAATCCATGTAGTTTTTTATCCGCCTTTTGTTAAGAAGAGTAAAGAGGTTACAACGATAGATGATTTAATAAAGCATATTACCCATATAGCAGCCCTCGTAGGTGTAGAACGTATTGGGTTTGGATCTGATTTTGATGGTATTGATTTAACTGTTGAACAATTAACAAATGCTTCTGAATATCAAAATATCACAAGTGCACTATCTAAAACTTTTACACAAAGTGAAATTGAGACTATGGCAAGTAAAGGATTTTTGAAATATCTCTCGGAAATTGGAATTCGTTAGAGTTTTTTCCTAGCGCATTTTTTTAATGGATAAAATTACACTCAAAATACTCAAAGTCATGATTGCAATATTCTATATGCGACTTGGATGTTGTGATAGAATAGATAGTGAAAAGTTTTAGTTTATTTATTACAAGCAGATGAAGCATTTCTGTTATCTTTAAGGGAATATTAAACCCCATAAGTAAAACATCAACTCGTCCAAATGGGTCGAGTTGTATTTTATTGCTTTTTAACGGAGGGAAATTTCATGCATCAGAAGTGGCTACAATCCACTGAAGTAGAAGTAGGAAATATAAATAGAGCGCAAACCTTCTACATTGAAACAATAGAAGTAAGTCGACTATCAGCATTAGCATTTTTTGCTGCTGGTGAGCAGAAATATAAAGGAAAACGCTTTTTTTGGCAAAACCGTGAAAAAACATTAACATTGGTTGGACTCGGCCACGCGTACGTTATTAAAAATAATGCAGGTGATAATCGATTTGACCAAATTGAAGAAGAATGGCGAGAATTAACGAAAAATATAATTAAAGAAGAAAGCGAGCCTCAGCCAATTTTATTTGGAGGCTTTACCTTTGATCCGGAAAATACAAAAACTGGTGAATGGGATGGTTTCCCACAAAGTTTGTTTGCCGTTGCTACATATCAGCTTGTTATTCGTAATGACAAAGCATATATCAGTATTCATTTAGTAACAGATAAAGCAAATAGTCTACAAGAATTTGATGCAATGCGTGTGGAACGAGACCATTTAATTCACGCTGCGCAAGTGAAAGAATTGAAGACTTATGAAAAGCCAGTAATGACAAAATATATGGAATTAAAAAAGCAGGATTATTTACAATCTATTGAAAAAGTAACGTCCTTAATTAAAGATAAAAAGGCTGAAAAGGTTGTTATTGCAAGGTCATTAGAAATGGATTTTGCTGAGACCTTATCATCACCTCAAGTATTATCACATGTGATCAATGAGCAACCAGAAAGTTATTTATTTGGATTAGAACAGTATGAATTATTATTCTTTGGGGCATCACCGGAACGACTGGTTAAAGTGAAGAATGGATATGCTTATTCTTCTTGTGTGGCGGGTTCAATAAAACGAGGAAAAACAGCAGATGAAGATAAGCAGCTTGGGGACAATTTATTAAATGATTCAAAAAATCTCGGGGAACATCGTTATGTGGTTGAAATGATTGCTGATACATTCGAAAAAAATTGTACCGAATTCAAAGTGCCGAAACATCCGAAGCTTTTAAAAATTCGTGATATCCAGCATTTATATACACCAGTTGAAGGAAAATTGAAGCCAAATGCGACAATATTACAGCTTGTGAAAGATTTACATCCAACACCAGCTTTAGGTGGCGTTCCTCGTGAAGGTGCATTGTCAATTATTCGAAAATATGAAACGATGAATCGCGGTTTATATGCAGCTCCTATTGGATGGTTGGATGCAGAAGGAAATGGTGAATTTGCTGTTGCGATTCGTTCAGCGGCACTTATTAAGGATAAGGCTTATTTATACGCTGGTGGCGGTATTGTAGCAGACTCAGAGCCAGTTTCCGAATATGAAGAGACTCTAGTTAAATTCCGTCCAATGATTCGAGCTTTAGGAGGACAACTGAGTGAGTGAGCGTGAAATTTTATCCCAATATGTTTATAAAATGGTTGCATCATTAATTCAAAATGGCGTAAAAGATGTAGTTATTAGTCCTGGATCACGTTCTACACCACTTGCCTATGCTTTTGCATCTACTAAAAAAATAAAAACATATCGTCAAGTAGATGAACGTTCTGCAGCATTTTTTGCTCTTGGAATAGCGAAGGCAAAAGGACGACCTGTTGTATTATTATGTACTTCTGGTACCGCAGCAGCAAATTATTATCCTGCCATTGTTGAGGCAAAATATGCACGTATCCCTTTAATTGTGATAACGGCAGATCGCCCACATGAGTTACGTGAAGTAGGGGCGCCACAAGCCATTAATCAAATCCGATTATACGGTGAGCAAGTGAAATGGTCAGTGGAGTTTCCAATACCAGATGAAGCTCCACAAACATTGCCATTTATCGAACGCCATATAGTACGTGGAGTGACGATAGCAAAAACATGTCCATTTGGTCCTGTTCACTTTAACGTACCTTTCCGTGAGCCATTATTAATTGATTTCCAAGAGGAATTAGTAGAAGGGAATTTTAAAAGTAGTTTTACGGGTCAATTAGTACCATCAAAAGCAGCTACGGACATGTTCACAGCTACTATCAATGAAACAATGAAAGGTTTTGTGATTATTGGTGAACTCGCATTAGGTACTGATTTACAACAATTGTGGTCCTTTATACGTAAACTAAAATGGCCAGTTTTAATTGAAAGCTTATCGAATATGCGCGGGAATGTACCTGATGATTGTGAACAATATATCATCTCTACATATGATGCAATATTAAAAAATAAAGCATTCAAGGAAAAGGTGATACCTGATACGGTTATTCGCTTTGGTGCGCAACCCGTTTCGAAATTTTTATCGATCTTTTTAACGGAATCGATGCCAAAGAATTATATAGTCATCGATGAAGATCCGATGTTTAGAGATTCAACAGCAGTGTCCACACATTTTATCCATGCTAATATTGGTAGTTGGCTAAAAGACTTGCAAATAGAGAATACGATTGATTTTGGTTATTTTGCTGAGTGGCAAAAAGCTGAAAAAATTGCACGAAAACATATCCAATGCTATACAGAAGTTGAGACAGATGAAGGTGCAATTGTTCGTAATATCATTGAAAACCTTCCGAATAAAAGTGATTTATTTGTTAGTAGCAGTATGCCAATTCGCGATATTGATACATTCTTACTTCCAACTGAGAAAGATTTACAAGTCTTTGCAAATCGCGGAGCAAACGGAATTGATGGTGTAATGTCAACTGCCCTTGGATTTAGCCAAGGTAGAAATGATAGAGAGATGTTTTTATTAATTGGAGACTTAGCATTTTTACATGATGTGAATGCGTTAATTGCCACACGTTATCAGCAATGTCGTATTACTGTCATTGTATTGAATAATGATGGGGGAGGAATTTTCTCGTATCTTTCTCAATCAACTGTTGAACAATATTATGAAGACTTATTTGGCACACCAACTGCTCTTCAATTTGAAGAAGTCGCGAAAATGTATGATATGGAATATGTCCAAATTAAAGACCTCAATGAATTTGGAAAGTTCTTGGATAGTGAAAGAGAAAAGCCATTACGATTAGTTGAAATCTTTACGGATCGTGGTCAAAATGTAACCGCCCATCGAAATTTATGGCAACGTATTTCTGAGGAGTTAGAGCAATGATTGTAAAAGGAATAAACATCAATTTTCGTTGCTGGAATGAAGAAGCGACAGATATAATTGTTTTGCTCCACGGCTTTACAGGAAGTGTTGCTACTTGGAATAAGGTTGCACAACTAATCCCGAATCACTATCGAATTGTAGCAGTCGATTTAATAGGACATGGCTTATCAGATGCACCAACCGAAGTAGCAATGTACTCAATGGAAGAACAAGTAGAAGTTCTCCATGAACTATTTAAAGAGCTACATTTATCGAACTTCACATTACTTGGATACTCATTAGGTGGACGTGTTGCATTATCATATGTTGCCAACTATCCAAATAAGGTAAATCATCTCATTTTAGAAAGTGCTTCACCAGGATTGAAAACAGAACAAGAACGTGAGTCACGCCGTATTTCAGATGAGAAATTAGCCGATGAAATATTGCAAAATGGCTTACAATCCTTTGTAGAAAAGTGGGAGAATATCCCTCTGTTCGAGTCTCAAAAAAAACTTCCCACAGAAGTACAGAAAAAAATCCGAGAAGAACGGTTATCTCAAAAGGAAATCGGCTTAGCGAATAGTTTACGTGGAATGGGTACAGGAGCACAAAAATCCCTTTGGACAAGTTTAAGCGACATTACCTTACCAGTTACATTGATTACAGGATCAATTGATGAGAAGTTCTGTAAAATCGCTCAGGAAATGGTGAAATTATTACCAATTGCAAATCATGTAGAGATTCGTGATGTTGGACATGCAATTCATGTGGAAAATCCGACATTATTTGCTACAATAGTAAAGGATGTCTTAAAGAAAAAAGGGGGTAATTAAATGACTCGTGAATGGACTAGTTTACATACTTACGAAGATATTAAGTATGAGTTCTATAACGGTATTGCTAAAATTACGATTAATCGTCCAGAAGTACGTAATGCTTTCCGTCCAAAAACAGTTGAGGAAATGATTGATGCATTTTCTCGTGCAAGAGATGATAAAAATATTGGCGCAATCATCTTAACTGGTGAAGGTGAAAAAGCATTCTGTTCAGGTGGCGACCAAAAAGTTCGCGGCCATGGCGGATATGTAGGTGATGACGAAATTCCTCGTCTAAACGTATTAGATTTACAACGTTTAATTCGTGTAATTCCAAAACCAGTTGTAGCGATGGTAGCTGGATATGCAATTGGTGGAGGTCATGTATTACATGTAGTATGTGACTTATCAATTGCTGCAGACAATGCTATCTTCGGTCAAACTGGACCAAAAGTTGGTTCATTTGATGCAGGTTACGGTTCAGGCTATCTAGCACGTATCGTTGGTCATAAAAAAGCTCGTGAAATTTGGTACTTATGCCGTCAATATGATGCGCAACAAGCACTTGAAATGGGCTTAGTAAACACTGTAGTACCTTACGAACAACTGGAAGATGAAACAGTTAAATGGTGTGAAGAAATGCTTGAAATGTCACCAACTGCTCTTCGCTTCTTAAAAGCTGCTATGAACGCTGATACTGATGGATTAGCAGGTTTACAACAAATTGCTGGTGACGCTACACTTCTTTACTACACAACTGATGAAGCTAAAGAAGGTCGCGATGCGTTTAAAGAAAAACGTAAACCAGACTTTGGTCAATTCCCAAGATTCCCATAAAATAGTTACTAAACCGTTTCATATTTGTTGAGACGGTTTTTTTATTTAGTGTTATAGTAATAATTAGTAGCAATGTGTAAAAGTGTTTTTAATAATGTAGGAGCGGCATTAAATGGATCAATTACTTATCAATGCAACATCGAAAATAGATTATCAATCTCTTTTTAAGTTAAATACAGATGCTATCATAACACTAAATATTAATGGAATTATTTATGATGGAAACATTGCAGTAGAAAAATTAAGTGGCTATACACTTCAAGAAGTAATACATACAAGTATTTGGGACTATGTTGTTGAGGAAGATAAACAAGAGGTAATCGAATGTTTTGAACTTGCAATAAAAGGGAGTTCAAAAGAAAGTAAGTTTGTATTTATTCACAAAAATGGTGAGCATATTCCCTGTGTTGTGAAATTTATTCCAATGGAAGAAACTGCTATAGAAAATGGATTATTTCTAGTATTAAAAGATGTACGAGTTGTTGATTACTTATCTAGCATGTATCGTGAAAGCCAACTAAACTTTAAAATAATCGCAGAAAGTGTCCAAGATGTCATTATTCTAATGGACGACCAAAAAAACTATATATATATTTCTCCCTCCAGTAAAACAATGTTCGATTTTGATCCAAAGAGGGACTATTTTAATAAAGAACCTTTTTTTAACATCCATCCAGATTACCTTGAATTACTTGACCAATGCTTCAATAATGCTATCGAAAATGGTGTACCCTTTAGTATTACTTTAAAAGCTCTTCATATGACAAGAGGATGGATATGGACGCAACTTTCAGGAACTCCTGTTTTTGATAATGAAAGATTTAAACATATCGTTTTAGTAGCGAGAGACATTACATTGCAAAAAGAGAATGAAGAAAAATTAACATACTTAGCTTACCATGATTCTTTAACTGGTTTACCAAATCGACGTTATTTTGAAAAATGTTTAAGAGAAGCGATTGAGAAGTTAAATATGGAAGACAAATATTTTTCACTACTTTTCTTTGATATCGATGATTTTAAATATATTAACGATCGATGCGGCCATGAAACGGGTGACCAAGTAATAAAGGAGTTTGCAAAACGAGTACAAGCAATCGTAGGAACTGATGGGGTAGCATCAAGACTTGGTGGCGATGAATTTATTGTTATCTTAAAACATGTAAAGTCAGAGGTTGATGTTAAAAAGTTTATCTACAAGATTCAACAAGCGACAATGGAGACAATTGTTACGGATAAGAAAGAAATAACAATTACATCTAGCATTGGTGCTACCATTTGTACAACAAAATTCAAGGATATATCTTATTTTGTTAATCGTGCTGATGAGTCTTTATATAACGTGAAAGAAAAAGGGAAAAATAAATACCATATTAATTTTTCTTAAGAATCGAGAGGTGTCCAAAACGTAAAACTTTTTTGGACACCTTTTTACTTTCTTCATAACACAATCTTGAGTTAAAGTCAGCACTTACTGTTCTATATAGTGTTAAAATATTAGTGGAGGGATTAATATGTATCCGAATTGGATTTTACAAAGAGCTTTTCTAACTCCTAATCGGGTTGGTCTAATATTTAACGGTAATAGTTGGACATTTGAACAATTAAAACAGATTTCATTGAACAGAGCAGGGCAACTTGTAGCAAATGGCATTCGACAAAAACAACGAATTGCAGTATTAGGCCCAAGTCAACCTCGTCTAATATTTATGATGTATGGTTGTATGCATCTTCAATGTGAAATGGTCATGTTGAATCGAAAATTATCAAAATCAGAACTTGAATATCAAATACAAGATGCAGAAGTAGAAGTTGTATTAGTTGATGAAGCGGATATCGACTTACTACCAGAACATATTCAGAAACTTAACTTTTCTACTGTTGAAGAAAGTAATGCTATAGCTATTGATATAGCAGCTGATTGGCCAGTTGATCAAACTATAACAATTATGTATACTTCCGGCACAACTGGTTTTCCAAAAGGCGTACGTCAAACGGTTGGAAATCACCAATCAAGTGCATTATCTTCTGTTTTAAACATTGGTCTAACAGAAGAAGATGTATGGCTTTGTGCGCTTCCATTATTCCATATTAGTGGGTTTTCTATCCTTGTACGTTCATTACTATATGGAAATGCAGTGAAGCTATATGAAAAGTTTGATAAGGAAGGTGCCGTGCAGGATATTGCAGAAGGTAAAGTCACGCATATGTCTGTTGTTGCGGTAATGTTAGAAAGAATCTTACATGGTTTAGAAGAACATCAGTTAAAAGCTTCACCGAAGTTTAAAGTGATGCTCGCTGGAGGTGGACCTGTACCAAAGAAGTATCTAGAACGTGCACATAGCCTAGGTATCTCCCTATGCCAAACATATGGGATGACGGAGACTTCTTCTCAAACAGCCACACTAACTAATAAAGATGCACTTAGAAAATTGGGATCAGTGGGTAAGCCTTTATTCTTTAATCAAATTAAAATTGATTCAAAGGAACAAGGAAAAGAGGGAGAAATCCTTATTCGAGGTCCTCATGTAACGCCAGGCTATATTGGCCGTTTTACTGACAAAAGTCCAACAATTGATGGTTGGTTACATACTGGGGATATTGGTTATTTGGATGAAGAAGGATATATATATGTGGTAGACCGCCGTTCAGATTTAATAATTTCTGGTGGTGAAAATATATATCCTGCTGAAGTCGAAAATGTTTTGATGGGTCATGATGCTATTCGTGAAGCGGGTGTTTGTGGAATAGAAGATGAGGTTTGGGGACAAGTACCGATAGCGTTTATTGTTCTAAAATCTGATATTCGTGAGGAAGAACTTCAAAAATATTGTTTTGAAAAATTAGCGAAGTATAAGGTTCCTAAGAAATTCTATATTGTATCCGAATTACCACGGAATGGGTCTAATAAATTATTAAGAAGAAAGTTAAAAGATTTAATTTAGCGGTTGGGGGAAAACATAAAAAACAACATTTTTCTTAAGTGAAAATGTTGTTTTTTTGATGTAGAGAAAGTTGATTTCCATTCCGTGTGAACGCTTTCCGCGGGCACAGCCTCAACTAATTTTTGCCGTCTAACGCCGGCAAAAATGGATTTTCGGCTCGTGCTGTTCCCGCAGGAAGCTGTGCTCTGTAGCGAAAGGCGAATGCCGTCAGCTACACTCAGTCACACTCCATTTCAATCAACTTTTTCTGAAAAGTAGATTTTCAATACTAATAATTTACTTAATATTTTTGAAAATCACTTTTGTCCCAGCCTCAATATTAATTCAACGCTTCTTGTAAAGTCTCAATATTCTTTTTCATTAAAGTGAAATAAGTTTCGTTGTTGTTAATATCACTTTCTGTTAAAACGCTCAAATTATGAAGAGTAAGGGCTTTTGCTCCTACTTCATTTTGAATGATTGTTGATAGTTTTGAAGAGACATTTTGTTCGAATAAAACATATTTAATGTTTAATTCTTTTGCTAAATCAACAATTTCCATCAGTTCTTTTTGTGAAGGCTCGCTTTGAGAGTTAAGACCAGCAATGGCAACTTGCTCTAAACCATATTGACCAGCGATATAACCGAATGAAGCATGAGATACAAAGAATGTTTTGTTTGATGCACTAGCTGCCATTTTTTCAAAATCGGAATTTAATGAATCTAATTCCGAGATTAATTGATTATAGTTGTCGTTAAAGTATTCTTCTTGTTCTGGTAATGCGGTAATAAGTTCATTTTTAATTGATAGTGCTAAATCTTTTGCAATGATTGGTGATAACCAAACGTGGGGATCAATATCTCCGTGGTCGTGGTCGTCATGTTCTCCCTCGTGGTGGTCATGGTCTTCATGATGTTCTTCAACAGCAGATGTATGTAAATGTTCTTCAGCGATTGAATCAGCTGTTGCGATTAGTTTTACATTTTCCTTAGCTAGAGTCTTTTGAGCATTTTCAACAAACCCTTCTAATCCAAGTCCAATATAAAAGAAAAGGTCTGAATCTGCAAGAAGCATCATATCTTTTTGAGTCGGTTCAAAAGTATGTTCATTAGTACCAGGTGGGTAAATCGAAGAAACCTCTACAAAATCTCCACCAATTTCTTGTGTAAAATAACTTAAAGGATAAACGGTTGTATATATTTTAAGTTTATTAGAATCGTCTGCTGTTGTCGTTTTTTCTTCTGTAGTCGTACTGTTATTGCATGCTACTAAAACAAGTGATAATAGTGAAAATAACAACAAAATTGAAAACTTTTTCAATAATTTTCACACCTTTCTAAATAGTAATTATTACGATTTATATTTTTAACATTCTCAATAATACAGGAAGTTGAAAAAAAAGACAATAAAAAAAGCCTTCGAATCTATTTTTTTTTCGAAGGCCATTTGTCAGGAACCGGATCAATTCCACCAGGATGCAAAGGATGACATTTTAAAATGCGCGTAACTGTTAGAATTAATCCCTTTATTGCACCATGTTTTTGAAAAGCTTCTAAACCGTAATGAGAACATGTAGGATAAAAACGGCAAGAAGGTGGCGTCATAGGCGAAATAAATTTACGGTAAAACTGTATTAACCAAATAAAAAAATATTTCATTTGTCTTTTAACTCCTCATGAGTTTGCAGACTTTGTTCTGGTTTTGGATCAACCGTTTGTGTAAAAAATCCTTTTTTCTTGTTTTTAATAAAAATAATTGCACCAATTATTAAAATAAAATATATAACTCCGACTAAAACGATAATTGCTAATGTAATATTCAATGCTTTCACCTCTATAATTATAGTATAAAATAATTTCTATTATCGCGAACATTTGGATTATGAACTTTATGTCAATATTCTTCATCATGTTTAAATGATTAAAATTGGGACATAGTATAGGTGATATGATTTGAAGGGAAATAAAAATTTCAAATTATAGACAATTTATCCAAAATATTATCAGGTTATAATTTAAATGAAATTAGTTTTCATTAAATAATAATTATGAGGTGATTTACATGGCAAATAAAACATTAATTGAACAATTAAATGATTTAGTAGCAACTTGGTCAGTGCTTTACACAAAGTTACACAATTATCATTGGTATGTAACAGGTCCATCATTCTTTACACTTCATGCAAAATTTGAAGAACTTTATAATGAGGTAACATTAAATTTAGACGAAGTAGCAGAACGTATTCTTTCTAAAGGTGGAAAACCAGTTGCGACAATGGTTGAACATCTTGAATTGTCTCATATTAAAGAAGCAACAGGTTCAGAATCTACAGAGGAAATGGTACAAACGACAATTTCCGATTTTAAAACAATTATGGCTTATTTAAAAGAAGCGATGGAACAAGCTTCTGAAGAGGGCGATGATCGTACAGAGGATATGTTAAATGCCACATATCAAAGCCTAGAAAAACACACTTGGATGTTATCTGCTTTCTTAGGGAATAACCAATAATTACAAAACACGGCTCAATTTTATGGGCCGTGTTTTACTTTGTTGAATAGCTCCGATTCGTTCGCAACATACTTACCTAAAAGGAGTGATTACTATCGATACTACAATTTATGTAAATGTGGCAAATCAAACATATAGTTATGTCCCTTTAGGAGAATCATGTGAATTTAAACTTAAGATGGATAGCGATAAGGCAAAAATATTTGAACATTTATTTCTACAGTTAAATTCATTGGAGTTTCATAATTTGGTACGTGCTCATTTGCCGTATATTCCCTATCATTTAGATGAAGAAAATGATGAAATTGATACAAGACTAAAAAAACTTTATGCGCTCATTCATGAATTTGGTGATGAAAATACAAAACAGTTTGTTGAACAATTACCTTATTTCCATTGATTATGAAACATCCCTTCGATAGACTATGAGTATCTTTAGTGGGTTGTACCATTATTATTAAACGTACGTAGGAGTTGAACGAAGGGATGTTTTCTTTTATTGATGAACAAGGCTGTAAAGTAGATTTACGATTCGATGAGGGACCGTTTGAAATAGAGCCAAAACATGTTTTAGTGTTAGTGCAAAAAGATGGTAAATGGCTTTGTACTATTAATAAAAAACGTGGGGTAGAGTTTCCCGGTGGAAAAGTTGAACCGGGTGAAACATTACAAGAAGCTGCAGTAAGAGAAGTTTACGAAGAAACAGCAGTACATATTACAGATTTAAAATGGTTTGCCTACTATGTTGTATATGATAAAGAACCATTTTGTAAAGCCGTGTTTACTGGGAAAGTAGAAAGAATAGATGAATTCATTGAAGAGCATGAAACATTAGGAATGACTTGGCTTACGATAGATGAATTATGGAATGAACCAAATTTAAGTTTTTATATGAAAGATGCAGGAATGAAAAAGATGCTACAGGAAGTGAAAAATCATGAAAGACAATGGTAGTATTGAAACTATTCGAAGTTATCCTTCACCTAATCCGAATGTCGAGTTGTTTGAAATCTTGTATTGGTCGCAGGGACTTAGGGTAAAGGGATTACTAGCAAAACCGAAGTTAGAAGGGAATTATGATGCATTACTTTATCTAAGAGGTGGGTTACAATCTATCGGCATGGTGCGTCCTTCGCGTATTGCTCAATTTGCATGCCAAGGATTTGTTGTTTTTGCTCCTTATTACCGTGGAAATCGGGGAGGAGAGGGAAGAGATGAGATTGCAGGTGAAGATCGATATGATGCCGTGTATGCAGCAGAGGTGTTGAAGAAATTTGTTGATAAAAATGAGATTCATCTCTTTGGCTTTTCTAGAGGTGGTTTAATGGCATTATGGACTGCCATTTTACGAGATGATATTAAATCAGTTGTTACATGGGCAGGGGTTTCTAGTGTAACAAGCATGTATATGGAACGTGTAGACATGAGAAGAACATTAAAACGGATTATCGGTGGTTCTCCAAATAAAGAGCAAGAAAAGTTTGATGAAAGAACACCGTTATTTAAAGTAAATGATATTAATGCACCTGTACTCCTTATTCATGGTACAGAAGATGAGAATGTAAGTATTAATCAATCCTATGACCTCGAGCAAAAGTTAATCGAAGAAAATAAACAAGTAGAAACATGGTACTCTTCTGGGTTAGGACATCATTATCCGCCTAATGTCAATCGTAAAACAGTAAAAGCATTATGTGAGTGGATGAGAAGTAGATAAAATTGAAAGAGCCATTTCCTCAAAAGGAAATGGCTCTTTATTTATGATATAAAGTTTATAAAACGTTATGTCGACTTTTGTCTAACTATATTATACTAAAGGTCCGCCATTTTTCAAAATTTCTTCTGAAACATTAGAGAACTTTTTGAAGTTTTCTTTGAATAAGTCTGCTAAGTATGCAGCTTTTGCATCGTATGCAGCTTTATCTGACCAAGCATCTCTTGGATTTAATACTTCGCTAGGAACTCCTTCAATTTCAGTTGGAATGTGTAATCCAAATACTGCATCTTGAGTTGTAGCAACATTGTTAAGTTTACCGTCAATTGCAGCACGAACCATTGCACGTGTATATGAAAGTTTCATACGGCTTCCTACGCCGTATTCTCCACCAGTCCAACCAGTGTTTACTAAAAATACTTGTGAACCATGTTCGTCAATTTTTTCACCTAACATTTCCGCATAACGAGTTGCTGGTAATGGTAAGAATGGTGCACCGAAGCATGTAGAGAATACTGGTTCTGGAGAAGTTACTCCACGTTCTGTACCTGCTAATTTTGATGTGAAACCACTTAAGAAGTGATACATCGCTTGCTCTTTTGTTAACTTACTGATTGGAGGTAATACACCAAATGCATCAGCAGTTAAAAATACGATCGTTTTTGGATGACCTGCAACTGATGGTGTTACAATGTTTTCGATATAATCGATTGGGTAAGCAACACGCGTATTTTCAGTTAATGAACCATCATCATAATCTGGAATACGAGTTTCTGGATCTACTACAACGTTTTCTAAAACAGAACCGAAACGAATTGCATTGTAGATTTCAGGTTCTTTTTCAGGTGAAAGGTTAATTGTTTTTGCATAACATCCACCTTCAATATTGAATACACCGTTATCTGACCATCCGTGTTCATCGTCACCGATTAATTTACGGTTTTTGTCTGCAGATAATGTTGTTTTACCTGTTCCTGATAAACCGAAGAATAGTGCAACATCGCCAGCTTCGCCAACGTTTGCTGAACAGTGCATTGAGAAAATATTGCGTTCAGGTAGTAAATAGTTCATGATAGTGAAGATAGATTTTTTCATCTCACCAGCATATTCAGTACCACCGATTAGGATTATTTTCTTTTCTAATGATACAATAATAAATGTTTCAGAAGCTGTACCATCTACAGCTGGGTCTGCTTTAAATGTTGGTGCTGCAACAATAGTAAATTCTGCAACATGAGAAGCAAGTTCTTCTTCTGTTGGACGGATGAATAATTGATGACAGAAAAGATTGTGCCAAGCATATTCGTTCACTACTTGAATTGAAAGTTGTGAATCCTTATCAGCGCCAGCAAATCCTTTGAATACATAAAGCTCATCTTTTTCTTTTAAGTAATTTACAACTTTAAGATATAGGTTATCGAACACTTCAGCAGAAATCGCGCGGTTTACACTGCCCCAATCGATTTTGTCTTTTGTGCTCTCTTCTTCTACGAAATATTTATCTTTCGGAGAACGTCCTGTATATTTACCTGTTTCAGCAACGATTGCACCGTCAACAGTTAGAGCTGCTTCTCCACGTGATGTAGCTTTTTCCACTAATTGTGGTACTGATAGTTGAACTTTAATATTCTCGCCGTTTAATAATTCCTTCAGTTCATTCGCAATTTCTACTGAATTCATCGATTAAATACCATCCTTTTTTCAGAATTCCCACTGCATGGGATGTTTGTTTAATTTCAAAAATAGTATAACACATTGAATTAAATAATCTATACTATTCATAAATTATTTTTTAATTTTTAAACTTTTAAAGAAATCAACATTTATAAATTGACATTGGATGTCGATTTCCGTAATATGTTGATTTGAACGGATACTCTTATCCCGAGCTGGTGGAGGGTCAAGGCCCTATGAAGCCCGGCAACCTGCATTTATTATATATAATAAATGCGATGGTGCCAACCTGATGCAAGGGAAAATCCCTTGAACGATAAGAGTGAAAGGTACTGTATTTACAATTCCTTTTACTCATGGGTTTTATGTGAGTAAAAGGAATTTTTTTTTGAAAAGAGTACAAAATGAAAATAATGTAACAATTATTATTCGCCTTTCGATATCCTCGTGTTAATAAGCAGTAACGGCTTGGAGTCCAACCTTCATGTGCGGACTTAACATGGGTAATGAGTACCGTATCAAATCGAGAACTAATCTCGTATAGATTTTAGGAGGAAACCAAATGACAAACCGTCGACTGTTTACATCAGAAAGTGTAACAGAAGGGCATCCGGATAAAATATGTGACCAAATTTCCGATGCAATATTAGATGCAATTTTAACAGAAGATCCAAATGCACGTGTAGCATGTGAAACAACTGTTTCAACTGGTTTAGTACTTGTAGCAGGTGAAATTACAACTTCTACTTATGTGGATATTCAATCAGTTGTTCGAGATACAGTAGCCAAAATTGGTTACACTCGCGGTAAATATGGCTTTGATGCTGAAAATTTATCAGTACTAACTGCAATCGGTGAACAATCCCCAGATATTGCTCAAGGTGTTGACCAAGCGCTTGAAGCACGTGAAGGATATATGAGCGATGAAGATATTGAAGCAATTGGTGCAGGTGACCAAGGCTTAATGTTTGGATTTGCATGTAACGAAACACCTGAACTAATGCCACTACCAATTAGTTTGGCTCATAAATTATCCCGTAAACTAGCCGAAGTACGTAAATCTAAGGAAATTCCATATTTACGTCCCGATGGAAAAACACAAGTGACAGTTGAATACGATGAAAACAATCATCCAGTTCGCATCGATACAATAGTTATATCCACTCAACACAATGAAGATGTAACATTAGAACAAATTCAAGAAGATTTAAAAGAGAAAGTAATTCGTGAAGTTGTTCCGAGTGAATTAATTGACGATAATACAAAATATTTCATTAATCCAACTGGCCGATTTGTAATCGGTGGACCAAAAGGTGATGCTGGATTAACTGGTCGTAAAATTATTGTTGATACTTACGGTGGTTATGCACGTCATGGCGGCGGTGCATTCTCAGGAAAAGATCCAACAAAAGTTGACCGTTCTGCAGCCTATGCTGCACGTTATGTTGCGAAAAATATTGTAGCTGCTGGTCTTGCTGATCGAGCAGAAGTGCAATTAGCATATGCGATTGGTGTAGCACGTCCAGTGTCAATTTCAATCGATACATTTGGAACTGGAAAAGTAGCTGAGAGTCAATTAGTAGAATGGGTAAGTGAATTATTTGATTTACGTCCTGCAGGCATTATTAAAATGCTTGATTTACGTCGCCCAATTTACAAGCAAACAGCTGCTTACGGTCATTTCGGTCGTACAGATTTAGATGTTCCTTGGGAAAATACAGATATTGCTGAGAAATTAAAAGAAAAAGCTGGATTATAATATGTTAAAAAGCAGGTGAGTTTTTTCACCTGCTTTTACATTCTTACTATATAATATGTTTACTTTTGAAGCGATTTATAATATTGACCTTTTTCAACATATTCACGAATAATGCGGTCCATATCTTCACGATCTTCTGGCGTGATTTCGCGAACAACTTTTGCAGGTCTTCCCATTGCTAAAGAATTCGGTGGAATCTTTTTACCTGGGGGAACTAAACTACCAGCCCCAATAAAAGCTCCTTCACCAATTTCTGCACCGTCTAGAATGATGGAACCCATCCCAATTAATGCGCGTTTTCTTATTACGCAACTATGTAATGTTACTTGATGTCCAACAGTCACTTCATCTTCAATAATTAATGGATTATTTGGACTTTGATGAAGACAACTCAAATCTTGAATACTAACACGTTTACCTATGTACGTTGGTGCAACATCACCACGGATGACAGAATTAAACCAGATAGATGTTTCTTCACCGATTGTCACATCGCCGGTAATTGTGACATAATCAGCTATAAATACAGATGGGTCTATTTTAGGATTTTTATCTTTAAAAGGGTAAATCATCGTAAATCTCCTCGTTTCTAAGTATGATATATATGCTTATCGTAACAAAATAAAATAATAAAGAAAATATAAAAGGTATGTATGCCCAAAAGTATGCTATTTGGGTTGGAGGCGAAGTTATGTGGAAATGGGAAACAGATGAACATGCTAAAGCAGTTGTGGTCATAATACATAGTGCTTTTGAACATCATCGTTGGTATGCCTGGTTAATTGAAAAATTACGCACTGATGGGTATCACATTGTGATGGGGGATTTACCCGGTCATGGTGAAGAATCAAAATTTTTAAGAGTGCATGACGAAGCGATTAACGAGTACATCACCTACATCAAACTGTTAATGCAAAATGCTCTTTCCTATGAGCTTCCGGTATTTGTAATAGGTCATGGTTTCGGAGGTTTACTTGCAATTGAATTTTTAAAGAAAAAAACAGTAGAGTGTGCAGGGCTTATTTTATCCTCTCCATGGCTTCATTTACGAAAAACATCAAATTTAATTACCAACGCTTTAACAAGTGGTATTGGTACCCTTGCACCAAATAAAAAAATCTCATTAGAGTTTGACAAGAAAATGTTAACTCGAAATTTAGATGGGTATACGGAAATGATTGATGATGTTCCATATCATTCTAAAGTTACAGGAGGATGGTATAAGGACGTTCAACAATTAATGAAAAATATAACAACAGAACAAGAGAATAAATTAACTTTGCCTATTTTATTATTAACTGCCCAACAAGACAAAATTACTGATCCATCTATTTCAAAAAAGTGGTTATTCTCTCAAAACACGTCTGAATTACAATATAAAGAATGGCCATACAACTACCATAATCTTTTTCATGATAACGAAAGAGAGGAAGTTTTTCTGTATACGAAGGACTTCATGAATAATGTTTTAAGGTCTCTAGGTTATATTGTAAAATAGTATCTTAAAAAAACTCAGTGAATGAACTGAGTTTTTTTTGTTTTTTTTTAGAAAAATATTGTATTAATGGAATTGATGTAATATATTGAATTTTATAACAATAGTATACATCAAGGGGGAGAAGTGTTATGGAGAATATTGTTAATGCACTAAATAATTTCTTTTGGGGTCCCTGGTTTATCTATGGGATTCTACTAGTTGGGGTATTTTTCTCAGTGATTACTAGATTCTTACAAGTGCGTTACATCAAAGAAATGTTCGTTTTAATGTTCAAAGGGGAAAAATCCGAGAAAGGTATTTCTTCATTCCAGGCTATGAGTATTGCGTTATCTGGTCGAGTTGGGACTGGTAATATTGCAGGTACAGCAACTGCCATTGGATTTGGAGGACCTGGTGCAGTATTTTGGATGTGGGCAATCGCCTTTATTGGGGCAGCTACAGCTTACGTTGAATCAACTTTAGCTCAGATTTACAAAGAGGAAAAAGAAACAGAATATCGCGGTGGTCCTGCTTTTTACATAGAAAAAGGTATGGGTCAAAAATGGTTTGCGGTTATATTTGCAATTGCAGCATTACTTGCAATGTTAATATTAATGCCTGGTGTTCAATCAAATGCGATTGCTGGTGCAGTAAATAATGCATTTGGAATTGAACCATGGATCACTGGTGCTATTATTGCCGTTTTATTAGGTATCATCATTATCGGTGGGGTAAAATCTATTGCAAATGCAGCACAGGTAATCGTACCATTTATGGCTGTAGCATATATTTTAATGGCAATTTTAATTATCATTTTAAATATTTCAGAAGTACCAAGTGTAATTGGACTAATTTTCTCAAGTGCATTTGGGGCTCAAGAAATCTTTGGTGGTATTATTGGTTCTGCTATCGCTTGGGGTGTTAAACGAGGAATTTACTCAAACGAAGCAGGGCAAGGGACAGGTGCTCACCCAGCTGCTGCTGCTGAAGTATCTCACCCTGTAAAACAAGGTTTAGTTCAAGCGGCTTCTGTATATATTGATACTTTACTAGTTTGTTCAGCTACGGCGTTTATGATTCTATTTACAGGTATGTATAATGTACATGATGAAAAGGCTGCTGAAGATAATACATTTATCCATGTGGGTGAATTCAAAGCATCTGAACTTTCTGGAGAGGAACAAATCACGTTTGCGAAAAGTATTGAAGCAGGGGCTTCTTATACACAATATGCAGTAGATTCTGCATTACCAGGATTTGGTGCTCCATTTGTTGCGATTGCATTATTCTTCTTTGCATTCACAACAATAATGGCTTATTACTATATAGCCGAAACCAACGTAGCATATCTATTCTCTGGAAGTGCTGAAAAAATAGGGATTTGGGTAGCGAAAATCGTTATCATCGTAACAGCATTCTATGGAACAGTACGTACATCAACGCTTGCTTGGGCAATGGGTGACGTAGGATTAGGTTTGATGGTTTGGATAAACGTTATCGCAATTCTAATTATAATGAAACCTGCAATTGTTGCGCTTAAAGACTATGAATCTCAAAGAAGAGAAGGTAAAGAGCCGATTTTTGATCCTATTAAATTAGGAATTAAAGGTGCAGAATTCTGGGAAAAGAGAAATAAACAATAATATTAAATATGGCCAATCCAATAAATTGGATTGGCTTTAACTGTAAAAAAATGCCATCTCATTTATTAGTAGTGAGATGGCATTGTCTTTTTCTAATTATTTTTCTTTCACTTTTTCAATCGCAATAACAAAAGGTGGGTCATTTTTTTGATTTAAAAATTGATATTGCAGTACATGGAAATACTTTTGAGGTAAGGTACTTACATAGTTTATGACTTCATCTCTTTCCGTTTTTCCACCTTCATGACCATGGTAAATCACTAGTACCACGATTCCTTCAACCTTTAACAACGCAAGTATACTTTCTATTGCTTGAATTGTAGTATTTGGTTTTGTAATGATTGCATGGTCACTGCCAGGTAAATAACCTAAATTAAAGATAGCCGCAGCTACTGGAGTTGAGATGTATTTTGAGATATTTTCATGTCCATCTAAAATAACAGTCGCACGGTGACCTAAATTAGCCTCGGTTAAGCGATTCGTAGTTGCTTCAACTGCTTGTTGTTGTACATCGAAGGCAAATACTTGTCCTTGATCACCAACAAGATTGGCTAGAAAGAGTGTATCATGACCGTTTCCTGCTGTTGCATCAATCACTGTATCTCCGTTAGTAACGGATGATATTAGTAAATGTTGTGCATATTGTAATACTCGTTGAAGTTTCATTATTTAGGCACTTCCGCTTTGTATTTTTTTCCTTGCCAACTACCTCGGCGCTCAAGTTCTGCATCAATTCCATTTAAAACTTCCCATTTATTAACACTCCACATTGGCCCAATCATTAAATCAATTGGTCCATCCCCAGTAATGCGGTGAACAATCATTTCTGGAGGAATTACTTCTAGTTGATCCGCTACAAGATTTATATATTGATCTTTCTCTAAAAATTCAAGCATCCCTTTTTCATACTGTTTAACAAGGGGAGTTCCTTTTAATAGATGAAGTAGATGAATTTTAATACCTTGTACATCTAATTTCGCTACTTCACGAGCTGTTTCCATCATCATATCGTAGTCTTCAAGAGGTAGACCATTAATAATGTGCGTACAAACTCGAATGTTATGTTTACGAAGTTTTTCAACACCTTCTACATATGTAGCGTAATCATGAGCGCGGTTTATAAGGTTCGCTGTTTTTTCATGAACCGTTTGAAGTCCAAGTTCTACCCAAAGATAAGTTCTAGAATTCAAGTCCGCTAAATATTCTACTACATCGTCAGGTAAGCAATCGGGACGTGTAGCAATACTTAATCCCATAACCCCTTCACATGCAAGGGCAGCTTCAAATTTTTCCTTTAACACTTCAAGTGGTGCGTGGGTATTTGTGTACGCTTGGAAATAAGCCATTGTTAAGCCATTTTTCCATTTATGTTGCATTTTTTCTTTAATCTTCTCAAATTGAACTGGAATTGGGTCAACACGATCTCCTGCAAAGTCACCACTACCAGCCGCACTACAAAATGTACATCCACCGAAAGCAACTGTACCATCACGGTTTGGGCAATCAAAACCTGCATCTAGTGCTACTTTAAAAACCTTTTGACCAAACTCATCACGTAAATATCGATTCCATGTATAGTAACGTTTCCCATCAGAAGGGAAAGGAAATTGTTGATTAGACATTTTTGTTTCACTCCTCTAAATGATTTTAACACGGGATTTTGTATTATGCATTTTTATATGTATGGACAATTCTACTATATTGTTTTTCTTGAATTACTTCGAAAAACAGAATAATATATTTCTTTGTTGCATCAAGATGATGGAGGAATTGAGTATGCCAAGAAATGTCTGGCTATTAGTGATTGGAACGTTAATTAATATTACAGGAAGTTCATTAATTTGGCCTTTAAATACAATTTACATGCACGAGCATTTAGGCCAATCATTATCTATAGCTGGGCTTGTCCTAATGATTAATGCAGGGGCAACCATGCTAGGTAACTTGGTTGGTGGCTATTTATTTGACAAATTTGGTGGGTATAAATCTATCATGTTTGGAATCTTTATTACCATTTTTTCGTTAGTGGGAATCACGTTTTGGCATGGTTGGCCACATTACGTATGGTTCTTAACGATAATGGGGTTTGGTAGTGGTGTTGTCACTCCCGTTATGTTCGCATTTGTTGGTTCTGTGTGGCCAGAAGGTGGTAGGAAAGGTTTTAATGCTATTTATCTTGCTCAAAACTTAGGAGTAGCAGTTGGTCCTGCAGTTGGAGGCGTGATTGCTGATAAAAGTTTTGATTATTTATTTGTTTCAAACCTTGGTTTGTATATCATTTTTTTCATTTTAGCGACTGTTTCGTATCGTAATATGATTTCAAATGTCGAAAAATCTAAAGTGAAAGATAGTGCAGTTAATAATACAGCTAACCGGGCAAGTTTTTATTCATTATTAATTATTAGTGGGGGCTTTTTATTAACATGGGTAGCCTATTCTCAATGGCCATCCACCTTATCTACACACATCCAGCAGCAAGGTATCGGCTTAAAAGAATATAGTTTACTCTGGACGATAAATGGATTGTTAATTATTTTACTTCAACCAATTATTAGCCCAATTGTACAAAAGTATGAAAAACAAATAAAAGTACAACTAGTCATTGGTATCGCCATTATGATGTTATCCTTTATCGTAATCATTTTTGCAGATAGTTTTAAAATCTTTGCAGTCTCAATGATTATTTTAACGATTGGAGAAATATTCGTATGGCCAGCTGTTCCTACTATAGCAAATATGTTAGCTCCAGAAGGGAAAGGTGGGTCGTATCAAGGTATTGTCAACAGTATTGGTTCTATTGGAAGAATGATTGGCCCGCTTTTTGGAGGATTAATAGTTGATGTTTACAGTATGAACATTCTAATACTAATTTTGTGCATGATGTTAATCATAGCAATCATACCTTGTTTATTTTACGATCGCCCAGTTAAGAAAGTTCAACATTAATGATATAGAAATAGTGCATTTACTCTATATAATAGGTATATTTTAATGTGGGACTTGTATATTTCGAATATTTCCATTAAAATGAATGCATTAATGAATATGGACGACAATGAGAAGGAATAGTAGATTTTGAAGCTTTTTAGAGAGCTAGCGTTTGGTGCAAGCTAGTAAGTAGAGAAATCGAACTCGCCTTGGAGTCAGTTTTAGTGAATAAGTAACTAAAACCGTGAGCCGCGTTAAGGTTTGAGCTGAGTGATGTGTCACTAATCTGGGTGGTACCGCGGGAGTTTGCAAATATCTCTCGTCCCTTCTATTAGAATGGGGCGAGTTTTTTTTATTTTTGAAATATTTTGTTAATTTTTCCGAATATAGGATATTCTACTTATTAGTAAGCTTACCTAAAGAAACTGGCGGATGTCGCAGATTACATAGAAAAAATTAATACAGTCTTTGTAAGAAATCTGGACAAAAATGCAAGGCGAAATAGTGAAAACCTTCATGTCGCAACACTACTACACGGACTTACCAAAAAAGGAGGAACTACCATGAGTTTTAATCATCAACAAATTGAAAAGAAATGGCAACAATATTGGGCAGAAAATAAAACATTTAAAACATTAAATGATACTTCAAAGCCAAAATTTTATGCATTAGATATGTTCCCATATCCATCAGGTGCAGGATTACACGTAGGTCACCCAGAAGGTTATACAGCTACAGATATTTTATCACGCTTTAAACGTATGCAAGGGTTTGACGTGTTACATCCAATGGGTTGGGATGCATTCGGTCTACCAGCTGAACAGTATGCATTAGATACTGGAAATGACCCTGCAGAATTTACAGCAAAAAATATTGCGACATTTAAACGCCAAATTCAAGAATTAGGCTTTTCTTATGATTGGGATCGTGAAATCAATACAACAGATCCTGAATACTACAAATGGACACAATGGATTTTCATTCAATTATATAAAAAAGGTTTAGCTTACATCGATGAAGTAGCAGTTAACTGGTGTCCAGCTCTTGGTACTGTATTAGCAAATGAAGAAGTAATCGATGGGAAATCAGAACGTGGTGGTCACCCAGTAGAGCGTCGTCCAATGAAACAATGGATGTTAAAAATTACAGCTTATGCAGATCGCTTAATTGATGATTTAGATGAGGTTGATTGGCCAGAATCAATTAAAGAAATGCAACGTAACTGGATTGGTCGTTCTGAAGGTGCTGAAGTAACATTTAAAGTAGATGGAACAGACGAAACTTTCAAAGTGTTTACTACTCGTCCAGATACTTTATTTGGTGCGACATACTGTGTTCTTGCACCTGAGCATAAATTAGTAGCAAAAATTACGACTGCTGAACAACAAGGTGCAGTAGAAGAATACCTTGAAAAAGTAAAATTAAAATCTGACCTAGAACGTACAGATTTAGCTAAAGAAAAAACAGGTGTATTTACTGGTGCTTATGCAGTAAATCCAATTAACGGAGAGAAGATTCCAGTTTGGATTGCAGACTATGTACTAGCATCTTACGGTACTGGTGCAATTATGGCTGTACCTGCTCATGATGAACGTGACTATGAATTTGCAAAGGAATTTGGATTAGAAATTAAACCAGTTCTTGAAGGTGGCGACATTGAGAATGAAGCATTCACAGGTGATGGACCACATATCAATTCTGATTTCTTAAATGGTTTAGGTAAAGCTGAAGCCATTTCTAAAGCAATTGAATGGTTAGAGGAAAACGGTGTAGGTGAAAAGAAAATTTCTTACCGCTTACGTGACTGGTTATTCTCTCGTCAACGTTATTGGGGTGAGCCAATACCAGTGATTCATTGGGAAGATGGCACAATGACAACTGTTCCTGAAGAAGAACTTCCATTAGTATTACCAAAAACTTCGAATATCCGTCCTTCTGGTACAGGTGAATCACCACTTGCAAATATCGAAGAATGGGTAAATGTTGTTGATCCAGTTACAGGCAAAAAAGGTCGTCGTGAAACAAATACAATGCCACAATGGGCTGGTTCAAGTTGGTACTTCTTACGTTATATTGACCCTAATAATAAAGAAGCGTTAGCAGATCCAGAATTATTAAAACAATGGTTACCAGTTGATATTTATATTGGTGGAGCAGAGCATGCGGTACTTCACTTACTATACGCACGCTTCTGGCACAAAGTACTTTATGATTTAGGTGTTGTTCATACAAAAGAACCATTCCAAAAATTATTCAACCAAGGAATGATTTTAGGTGAAGGTAATGAAAAAATGTCTAAATCAAAAGGGAATGTTGTAAACCCAGACGATATCGTAAGAAGTCACGGTGCCGATACATTACGTCTATACGAAATGTTTATGGGTCCACTAGATGCTTCTGTAGCATGGTCTACAAATGGTCTTGATGGGGCACGTCGTTTCTTAGATCGTATATGGCGCTTATTTACAACAGATGAAGGTACATTAGCGGAAAAAGTACAAAATAGTTCTGATACAACTCTTGAAAAGTCTTACCACCAAACAGTGAAAAAAGTAACGGAAGACTATGAACATCTTCGTTTCAACACAGCTATTTCACAAATGATGGTATTTATTAATGATTGCTATAAAGCTGAAGTGATTCCAACTGAGTATGCAAAAGGCTTTGTTAAATTACTAGCACCAATTGCTCCTCACGTGTCTGAAGAGTTATGGCAAATCTTAGGTAATAACGAAACACTTACTTACGAAGCATGGCCAACATATGATGAGTCAAAATTAGTGGATGACGAAATTGAAGTAATTGTTCAAGTTAACGGTAAATTACGTTCTAAAGTAAAAATCGCTAAAGACGCATCAAAAGAACAGCTAGAACAAATTGCACAACAAGATGAAAAAGTGAAAGAGTTTATTGAAGGTAAACAAATCGTAAAAATTATTGCTGTACCAGGGAAATTGGTAAATATTGTAGTGAAATAATAAAAAATAGTACTGTCTCGGAAATATGTAAACCATATTTTTGAGACAGTTTTTTTGTTAAGAAGGGATGTTTGGATCAATTCCTAAATACAACATGAGAAATAAATTTGAAATTTATTATTCCTATTACAATTTTTATAGGGGCTTAATTAAGGTGTAAAGGAAAATTCATTGATTATAAAAATCCCTTTATTTTTAAAGAAAAATACACTTGTTTTGCGTTAAGTTGTATGTGTTTTTGTACTTTCTATTATTATATAAATATTATGAAAACTATTGACTTATAAGGCTTTAAACATTATTATGTATAGCAGATTACTAAGAATTAACGAAGCTGACTAGATAACTAGAGGCCTCAATAAACTTGAATATTTCCAAGTCCGTATTGTGGGAACAGCACGTAGTTGGAACAGGAGTTTATTGAGGCTTATTTACTAAAACTATACATAAGGCTCTTTTTTAACTAGGCGTTATAAAAGAATTAAGATGTCTTCATATACTTAGTAGCCGTATCATTTAGATGTATTCCAAGACAATGATTAAAGTCATTAAATAATTAGTTTTACAAATAGTAATATATTTTTTAAAAACATAGTTGACCAGTAAGAATAATAAAGTTTATTATAGAACTAATATTTAGAACGGTTAGAAAATAAAAGTTAATCTTGGGAGGACATCATGGGAAAAGTATATATTGTTGGCGCAGGCCCGGGAGACGTAGATTTAATAACGGTAAAAGGACTTAAGTGTATTCAACAAGCGGATGTTATTTTATACGACCGACTTGTGAATAAGGAATTGCTTGAATATGCCAAACCAAACGCAGAATTAGTTTTCGTTGGTAAATTACCAAAATTACATGGTGTTATTCAAGAAAGAATTCATCATTTACTGGTGCATTATGCAAACGAAGGGAAAATTGTCACTCGACTTAAAGGGGGAGATCCTTTTGTATTTGGTCGAGGGGGAGAAGAAGCAGAAGTACTTGCTAATGCAAACATACCTTTCGAAGTTGTTCCGGGTATATCATCAGGTATAGCTGCTCCTGCATATGCAGGAATTCCAGTGACACATCGTGATTTAGGTTCAAGTTTTGCCATAGTGACAGGGCATATGCGAGAAGGAAAAGATGACTCGATTAACTGGAAAGGCTTAGCAGAATCTGTTGACACTCTCGCTATTTATATGGGGGTTGGAAATTTACAATATGTAACCGAACAACTAATGAAATATAAACGTAATCCACAAACACCGATTGCGCTAATTCATTGGGGAACAACAGCACAGCAAAAAACAATTGTCGGTACTTTGGAAACGATAGTAGAAATAGCAAAAAATGAAGAAATTAAAAATCCAAGTATGATTATTGTTGGGGATGTTGTGAAAATGCGAGAAAAGATTGCTTGGTTCGAACAAACCCAAGTTCAACAAAGTTTACTTCAGGAAGTTCCTGTGTGAGAAGGTAGGTAGAAATGATGAAAGCTGTTCTATTTGTTGCACATGGTACTCGTGTAAAAGCAGGTATTGATGAAGCAATTCAATTTATTGAGACGGTTAAGCCATTCATTCAAGTTGATATTCAAGAACTATGCTTCCTTGAATTAGCTGAGCCTTCAATTATAGATGGAATTGCTTCATGTGTTGCAAAAGGCGCAACGAACATATCAGTTATCCCAATTTTATTACTATCTGCTAATCATGCAAAACAAGATATACCATTAGAAATTCATAAGGCACAAGAACTTTATCCATCTGTTTCGATTTCGTTAGGTAGACCATTCGGCATTCATGAAAAACTAATAAATAGTTTAAATGATAGAGTAATAGCGAAAAACACAACGCGAGAAAAAGATGTTGATATTTTGTTAATTGGTCGAGGTAGCAGTGACAAACAAGTACAAACCGATCTTCAAAGTATTGCAAACCTTCTAAAGCAAAAATTTCAATTTTCCAATGTTGATACATGTTTCTTATATGGTAATGGGCCGTCATTTGAAGATGCTTTACAGCAAATAAATGAGCGTAAAAGGAAAGTATTTATTGTTCCTTATCTTTTATTTACGGGTTTATTAAAAATTGGAATTCGGAAAAAAATTGAAAAGCTTGGGCTTTCAGAAGAGCAAATTGTGTTATGTGATTGTTTAGGCTATGACCACAACGTTCGTGAAGTGTTGGTTGAACGAGTAAACGAGGCATTAGTTTCTTAAAGGAGTGTTTAAATATGGATAAAGATAAGAAACAAGAGAATTTTGAGAAAGCAATAGAAAGCTTAAAGCAAATGATTAGTACGATGAATTATGGATCAATTACACTCATAGTCCAGGATAATCGCATTGTTCAAATCGAAAAAAATGAAAAAATTCGCTTAAAATAATTTACCAAAGAGGTGTACCAAGTGAAGTTAGAAGTCAATAATAGCCCTTTTAATGAAGAACAAGTAACAAAACTGAATGAAGTATTAGCTAGTTTAACATCCCAACAAAAAATTTGGTTAACTGGTTATTTAAGTGCAACTGCAGCACTTGAAGCAATTCAAGTTCCAGTTCAAACAGGTCAAAATGTTAGTGCTCCTGTAGCATTACCTGTTCAAGAAGCAACAAAGCCAAAAAATATTACAATCTTATTTGCTTCACAAACAGGAATAGCACAAGGGCTAGCTAAAAAATATGGTGAACAACTAAAAGAATTAGGTTTCGAAGTAAATGTCTCTTCAATGAGTGATTTTAAAACGAATAACCTGAAAAAACTTGACCATCTTCTTGTAATCGCAAGTACGCATGGTGAAGGGGAGCCACCTGATAATGCAATTAGCTTCCATAGCTTCTTACAAGGAAAACGTGCTCCGAAACTAAATCATGTTAAATTTGCTGTATTGTCTTTAGGCGATAGCTCTTACGAATTCTTCTGTCAAACAGGTAAAGATTTTGATGCTTTCCTAGAAAAACTTGGCGCTGAGCGTATTGTAGATCGCGTTGACTGTGACCTAGATTTCGATGAACCAGCATCAAAGTGGTTTGAATCAGTAAAAGAAAAGTTACAGCAAGGTGCAGTAGTTCAATCTTTATCTGAAAAAGAAGCTGCTTCTACTGTATTATCAGTTCCAACAACTGAATATTCACGTAAAAATCCTTTCCATGCTGAAATTTTGGAAAAAATCAACCTAAATGGGCAAGGATCAAATAAAGAAACAATTCATTTAGAGCTTTCTCTAGAAGAGTCAGGCTTAACATACGAACCAGGTGATAGTTTAGCAATTATCCCGACAAATAATGAAAAGCTTGTTTCAGCTTTAATTACATCATTAGGTTTTGATCCAAAAAAACAAGTAAAGGTTGGAGATGAAACAGTTACACTTGAATCTGCTTTAATCAACTTACTTGAAATTACAGTTCTATCAAAACCAGTTTTAGAAAAAATCGCACAATATACTTCAAACGAAGAACTCCAGCAGTTATTAAGCGATCGTGAAAAATTCAAAGAATATTCTTATGGTCGTGATTTAATTGATGTAGTTGAAACATTTGGTCCATTCAATTGGGATGCACAACAATTTGTGGATACATTACGAAAAATCCCTGCTCGTCAATATTCTATCTCTAGTAGCCAAACTGCCTACCCAGATGAAGTACATTTAACAATCGGTGCAGTACGTTATGAAGTGGATGGTCGTGAACGTTTAGGCGTATGCTCTACTCAAGTAGCTGACCAATTAGAAGTTGGCGACAAAGTTCGTGTATATGTTCAACATAGTCCGAATTTCAAATTACCATCTGATGAAACACCAATTATTATGATTGGACCTGGTACAGGAATTGCACCATTCCGTTCGTTTATTCAAGAGCGTGAAGAGCGTGGGGCAGAAGGTAAATCGTGGTTATTCTTTGGAGATCAACATTTTGTAACAGATTTCCTTTACCAAACGGAATTACAAAGATGGGTAAAAGATGGTGTGTTAACAAAATTAAATGTTGCATTCTCACGAGATCAAGAAGAAAAAGTATACGTTCAACACAAAATGCTTGCACATGCTAAGGAACTTTATAGTTGGTTACAAGAAGGCGCAGTAGTATATGTATGTGGCGATAAAGACCACATGGCGAAAGATGTTCATGAAACATTAATTAACATTATTGCTGAGCAAGGTAATCAAACAAAAGAACAAGCAGAAGAGTATTTAGCAAACTTACAAAAAGAGAAACGTTATCAACGAGACGTATACTAAGGGGGAAGTAAACATGGTAAAGAAAATTGTATTACCACCTCAAGAAGGTAAACCTAGTGATGTGGAAGAAATAAAAGCTGCTAGTAATTACTTACGCGGTACATTAGCAGAATCAATGGAAGAAGAACTAAGTGCTGGAATTTCCGATTGGGATAACCGTTTAATGAAGTTCCACGGTAGTTATTTACAAGACGACCGTGACCAACGTCAAGAGCGCGAACGTAAAAAATTAGAACCTGCTTATCAATTTATGGTACGTGTTCGTATGCCTGGTGGAGTAGCAAATCCGAAACAATGGCTAAAACTTGATGAATTATCTGATAAATATGGTAACGGTACATTTAAAATTACGACTCGTCAAACAATTCAGTTCCATGGCATTTTAAAATGGAATATGAAAAAACATATGCAAGAATTAAATAGTGTATTATTTGATACAATAGCAGCTTGTGGTGACGTAAACCGTAACGTAATGTGTAACGCAAATCCATTCCAATCAACTTTACACAAAGAAGTTTTTGAATTATCTTCAAAAATTAGTGAACATTTATTACCACGCACAAATGCATATTATGAAATTTGGTTAGATAAAGAAAAAGTGGTGGATACACAAGAAGAGCAAGAACCAATATACGGTGAATTATATTTACCTCGTAAGTTTAAAATCGGTATTGCAATTCCACCTGCAAACGATGTAGACGTATTCTCTCAAGATATCGGTTTAATCGCTGTTTTAGAAGATGATAAATTAGTTGGATTTAACGTGGCAATCGGTGGCGGTATGGGTATGACTCATGGAGATACTGCGACTTACCCACAATTATCTCGCGTAATTGGATATACGCCAAAAGAAAACATTGTTGATGTATGTGAGAAAATTATGACAGTACAACGTGACTACGGTAATCGTTCTGTTCGTAAAAACGCTCGCTTCAAATATACAGTAGACCGTTTAGGACTAGACAATGTGAAAAAAGAAATCGAAAAACGTTTAGGCTATGAATTTGAAGAGGCTAAACCATATGAATTCAAACACACTGGAGATCGCTATGGTTGGATCAAAGGTGATGATGGAAAATACCACTTCACATTATTTATTCAAAATGGTCGTGTAGCTGATTTTGAAAATTATCCATTAAAAACAGCGTTACGTGAAATTGCCCAAATCCATAAAGGTGAATTCCGTTTTACAGGTAACCAAAATGTTGTAATTGCAAACGTTGGAGCACGTGGGAAAAAAGCAATTGAAGAGATTATTGAAAAGTATCAGCTAACAGACAGCGCTAATTACTCTGCGTTACGCAGAAACTCTATTGCATGTGTTGCATTACCAACATGTGGTTTAGCAATGGCTGAATCAGAAAGATATTTACCATCTTTAATCGAAAAAATCGAAACTTTATTAGATGAAAATGGTTTACGTGAACAAGATATTACAATTCGTATGTCTGGTTGTCCAAATGGATGTTCACGTGCAGCTATGGGTGAGATTGGCTTTATCGGTAAAGGTCCAGGTAAATACAATATGTATTTAGGTGCTAGTCATGCTGGATACCGTCTAAATAAAATTTATAAAGAAAATATTGGTGAAGAAGAAATTTTAGCTTCGTTAAAACCAATTTTCGAACATTACGCTAAAGAACGTTTAGATGGCGAATATTTCGGTGATTTTGTTATCCGCGCTGGTTACGTAGAAGCTGTAACAGATGGCCGCAATTATCATAATAAAGTAAATGTATAAGTATTTTAAGAGGTTGCATTCGTTGCAACCTCTTTTCGTGTGTAAATGGTGGTGTCGCTCAATTGCTAAAGACTGATGAATACGAAAATGG
>NZ_RBZN01000001.1:31911-269158 GCF_003628435.1 Ureibacillus endophyticus
TGGCGAGGAAATTAGAGCAAAATGGTATTCATATGACTGATGAATACGAAAATGGCGAGGAAATTAGAGCAAAATGGTATTCATATGACTGATGAATACGAAAATGGCGAGGAAATTAGAGCAAAATGGTATTCATATGACTGATGAATACGAAAATGGCGAGGAAATTAGAGCGAAATGGTATTCATATGGCTGATGAATACGAAAATGGAGAAGAAAATAGCTCAAACCGGAATTCATACAGCTGATGAAGACGAAAAAGGTGAATGGAATAGGTAAAAATTGTCTTCATCATGCAAATAACATAAAAATTTCATGGTCAATAGAATCTTCACTACCATGTCTAATTAAAAAAACCGGGCATATGATATGTTAGCCCGGTTGATATTTATAAAGATCCTGCACTCATACCAGCGATGCGTCCGGTAACAAGCGCGCTTGTGATATTATAGCCACCTGTGTATCCATGAATATCGAGAATTTCACCACAGAAGTACAAGCCGTATTTCATTTTTGAGGCCATCGTCTTCGGTTCAATTTCTTTAACGGACACACCCCCGCCTGTCACAAAGGCTTTTTCTAAAGGCAGTGTTCCGTGTACTTCCATTTCAAAACTTACTAATTCACGCGCAAATGAACGTATTTTATCTTGAGAAAGTTCAGCAGCGATTTGTGATGGATTAATATTTGCACGTTCCATTAAAAATAATAGCCAACGTTCCGGCGCAATCCCTTTCCAAATATTTTTAACTGCTTTTTTTGGATCTTCTTTAATTAATTTGTTTAAATATTGGAGACATGTTTCTTCGTTAAACTCAGTTAACGTATGAATTCGAATTTTAACAGGTGCTCCTCCATTTTTCTTACGTTCTTTTACAATAAATTGACTACAACGTAAAATCGCTGGACCACTTAAACCGAAATGGGTAAACAGCATGTCCATTTGATGTGTAACGATTGATTTACCTTTTTTATTTAAAACTGAAACTGCAACATCACGTAAAGCCAAGCCTTGCAATTCACGGGATTCAATAAATGTTTCTTTTGATTTTACTGGTACTTCAGTTGGATAAAGCTCTGTAACTGTATGACCTGCTCGTTCTGCCCAAGGATAACCATCCCCAGTAGAACCTGTTTGAGGAACCGCTTTACCGCCAACTGCAACAATCACAGCCTTCGCTAGCAATTCCGTGCCATCATCAAGGCGCACACCTAATACCTTTTCATCGTCCATTAATAATTTTGCTACGGATGTTTGTAAACGTATTTCAACATGTAGTCTTTTTAATTCTTTTACTAATGCATCAACAACATCTTGCGCGCGGTTTGATACTGGAAACATACGTCCGTGATCTTCTTCTTTTAATTTCACACCGAGTCCTTCAAAAAACTCGATGATATTTTCGTTGTTGTACACTGTAAAAGGACTGTATAAAAATCGACCATTTCCTGGGATATGTTTAATAATTTCATCTACAGATAATCGATTTGTGACATTACAACGACCGCCACCAGAAATAGCTAATTTTTTGCCTAGTTTATTACTTTTTTCTATTAGTAACACTTTTTTCTTTTGTTCAGCAGCAGCAATTGCAGCCATTAAACCAGAGGGACCTCCACCTATTACGATAACGTCAAACATATTTAATCTCACTTTCTTTATCAATCATTTCATAAAATGTTTCTATGTACACCATATTATACATAAATATGAAGAAACTATTTGAGTAAATTGTCTTTCAGAGGTAAACTAACATGTAGATTGTTTTTCGAACTTGATGTTAGTAAACGGCGTCGACTATATAAGTCGGCTATTATTTTCTTTAAATACATAAATTATCTCTACATTTTCATAAAGATTGGAATGTTTATATGTCTTCATTGATGAAAGGAACTGCGATATTAACAATCGGATTGTTTCTCTCTAAAGTATTAGGTTTAATTTATCTTTTCCCGTTTTATTCAATTGTAGGGAAAGAGAATATTGGATTATACCAATATGCTTATATTCCATACAATATTATGCTTTCAGTGGCAATTTCGGGGTTGCCATTAGCAGTATCGAAGTTTGTATCGAAGTATAATTCCCTTGGTGATTACGAAGCTGGACGACGATTATTTAAATCCGGTGTGTTAGTAATGATTGTTACTGGATTTATTGCCTTTTTGATATTAAATTTAATGGCTACACCAATTGCAAGCGTTGTTATTAATGATAAAGAACAAATTTATAATGTAGAACAAATTGCATCGGTGATTCGTTGGGTAAGTTTTGCATTATTAGTTGTACCATTTATGAGTTTAGTCAGAGGATTTTTCCAAGGGCATGATCATTACATGCCAACGTCTGTATCACAATTAGTCGAACAAATTGTTCGTATTATTGTGTTACTTGGTGGATCCTTTATTGTTGTTGTGTTATTTAAAGGAACTCCAGGAACTGCGATTAAATTTGCAGTATTTGCTGCATTTGTAGGTGCCCTTGGTGGATTAGTAGTTCTTTATTATTATTGGAGAAAGCTAAAACCAGAATTTAATCAATTGTTAGCTACCTCCGTATCAACTGGAGAATTATCAACTAAAAATATTTACAAAGAAATTTTACAATATTCGATACCAATTGTTTTTGTAGGACTTTCAAACCCACTATTCCAATTAGTGGACATGCTAACTTTTAATCGAGCAATGAATGAAATCGGTTTAGCAAAAGTGACGGATACGTATTTATCGATGTTAAATTTATTAACTCATAAAATCGTTATAATACCGGTTATGTTAGCGACAGGTTTTTCAATGGCGTTAATCCCAACGATTACAAAATATTATACACTGGGTGACTTTAATGGTCTTAAAGGTGCAATGAATAAAACATATCAAGTGTTATTATTCATTACGATACCAGCTAGTATTGGGATTATGATTTTAGCTCCCGATGTTTACCATGTGTTATACGAAAAAGATGATATGGGTGCGCTTGTATTAGCTCACTATGCACCAGCAGCAATCCTATTTGCGTTATTTTCTGTAACGGCTGCAATTTTACAAGGAATCGATTATCAAAAATGGATTATCTTTAGTTTACTGACAGGTTTATTAGTGAAACTTATGCTAAATGAACCGCTTATAAAATTATTTGAAGTTGATGGAGCGATTTTAGCTACGGTTATTGGTTATATTGTGACGATTGTGATTAATATCCTTGTTATTCATAAAGTCCTTCAATATCGTTCGAAATTAGTATTCAGAAGAGTTATTTTAATTTGTATTTTAACAATTGTCATGGCAATTTCAGTCATCGTGGTTAATAAAGGACTATACCTAATTGCAGAACCAACAAGTAAGTTGTTAGCGCTCGTTTATTTATTAATCTGTATTGGGGTAGGTGCAGGAATTTATGGCTACGCGTCTTTCAGATTAGGACTAGCACAAAAACTATTAGGTGAGCGTATTTCAAAAATTGCCGGGAAGTTTGGGTTTAAGTAGGGGGTTTAAGGTTGCGTTTAGATAAATTATTAGCAAACATGGGATTTGGTTCTCGAAAAGAAGTAAAACAATTATTGAAGCAAAAAGCAGTAACAATAGATGGTGAAGTAGTAAAGGATGCAAGCATACACGTTAATCCTGAAGTACAACAAGTAAGTGTATATGGTGAAGTTGTTCAATACACTGAATTTATATATTTAATGATGAATAAACCTCCTGGCGTGATTTCTGCTACGGAAGACAATTATGATCAAACAGTAATTGATTTATTAGATCCGCTAGCACAACATTTTAAACCATTTCCTGTTGGGCGATTAGATAAAGATACTGAAGGGTTATTGTTAATTACAAACGATGGTCAACTAGCACATAATCTTCTATCTCCTAAAAAGCATGTACCTAAGACTTATTATGCATTAATAGATGGGGAAGTTACTGAAGAGGATATAGAAGCATTTAAACTCGGTGTAGAATTAGATGATGGCTATGTTACAAAACCAGGAGAACTTGTCATTTTAAAATCAGGAAGCACATCAGAAATTGAACTTACTATTCAAGAGGGTAAATTCCATCAAGTGAAGCGGATGTTTGAATCCGTTGGCAAGAAAGTAACTTATTTAAAGAGATTATCAATGGGTAGCTTAGTACTTGATGAGAATTTAGAACTTGGTGAATATCGTGAATTAACAGAAGAAGAATTAGCTTCTTTACAACAAAACAATAAGAAAAAAGAATGACCCCGACGAAAGGTCATTCTTTTTTTATATACGAAATTAATTCGAAAAGTCTAAGATGTCAATTTAACTTTTTTCTTCGTCGTTGTCCATTTACCTCGACTTGGACTTTCAACCAAGTCGTTAAAGGCTAACACATTCAAATCTCTTTGAATGGTGCGAGGAGTGATGTTGAACTCTTCGACTAAATCCTGTGTAGACACTGTTCCCTTATCCAGGATAAACATGTACACGTCTTTAATACGATTAAGCATTCTGTCAGTAGTTGGTTTCATAAATGAACCACTCCTTCGATCTTAATTCTCATGGCAAAGACTAGCGGACGACTACATATAGAGGTGTTCTCAAAAGCTGTTTAAATTGTTGCCTCGGACATCCCCTTTATTATAAAGTTTGTGTCAAAATAATTACCTTGACAACGCAATTATATCAATAAACTATTAACTTTTCCATAATTCTCAGTCAATTAATATAATTTTTACATTGAAATTTAGTTTTAAATAATTTGTAAAAATTCTGAAAATTTTATAGGTAGTCGTGCCATCTATATTTATTTTATGAAAGAAATTAACCGAATATAACTTATTTCTTTGTACTTTTATAAAGAAAGAGTAAAATAATCGTATTAATTAGTGAGGTGGTTCTTAATGGATTGGTTAAAATTAGCACAATCTAGAAAAGAAGAGTTAATTGATGAGTTACAACAATTAATACAAATTGAGAGTGTGCTAGATGAAGCAAATGCGACAAGTGATGCACCATTTGGCCGAGGTCCATTGCAAGCATTACAATTTATGCTAAATAAAGGTGAAGAACAAGGATTTACTACTAAAAATGTAGATAACTTTGCAGGACATATAGAAATGGGGCAAGGAGAAGATTTAGTCGGGATTTTATGTCATGTCGATGTAGTACCAGCAGGCGATTCTTGGAATTATCCGCCATTTAAAGGTGAAATTGCGGAGGGCAAACTATATGGCCGTGGAGCAATCGATGATAAAGGTCCAACAATGGCAGCATGGCTTGCAATGAAAATGATAAAAGATGCAGGTATTCCTTTAAATAAACGAGTTCGCATGATTATTGGAACTGATGAAGAAAGTGGTTTTCGATGTGTGAACCATTATTTTAGTAAAGAAGAAATGCCAACTATCGGATTTGCTCCTGATGCTGATTTTCCACTTATCAATGCTGAAAAAGGAATTGCATTACTAGATTTTACGTTAAAAGAGACGTTAAGTGATGAACAATTAATTGCTTTCCAATCAGGTCAACGTTCAAATATGGTGCCTGACTTTGCAAAGGCAATTGTTCAAAATGTACAGGATGATATTATGGGAGATTTCCAGGAATTTATAAATAAAAATCACATCCAAGGTACAATAAATCAAGAAAATGATAAATATATTGTAACAGTTCAAGGAAAATCTGCTCATGCTATGGAGCCGGAAAAGGGTCTTAATGCAGCGGTTCTTTTAGCAAAATTTTTAAAGCCTTATTTATTAACTAAAGCAAGTAAACAATTTGTTTCATTTATTGTGGAAGCATTCGATGGCGACCATTATGGAACGAAAATATCATTAAATCATTCAGATGAAATGTCAGGCAAAACAACATTAAATCCTGGAGTTATTTTATTCCACCGTGAAAAAGGTGCAAGAATTCAAGTTAGTATGCGCTATTCGGTTTCATATCCATTTGAAGAAAAAATTACAGAGGCTACTAAACGAACATCTTCTTATGGTTTTAGTCTTGATGTTGTATCAAACTCAGCACCACATTATGTTCCTGAAGAAGACAACCTCGTTCAAACGTTGTTGTCAGTATATAGAAAATATACAAACGACCATTCAAAACCATTATCAACTGGTGGAGGAACGTACGCGCGGGTAATGAAGAAAGGGGTAGCTTTTGGCATGCTATTCCCAGGAGAACCGGATGTTGCCCACCAAGCTGACGAATTTGTTGTCATTGATAACTTAATAAAGGCTGCAGCAATATATGCTGAGGCAATCGTTGAGTTGGCAAAGTAAATATGAATGGGGAGTGCTAGAATGGGATATTCTTTATGGAATGATAAAATTGTTAAAGATGAAGAAATTGTAATTGATAAAGAGGATCGCGGTTATCAATTTGGTGATGGAGTTTATGAAGTAATAAAAGTGTATAACGGGGAAATGTTTACTGCAAAGGAACATATTGATCGTTTTTATAAAAGTGCAGAAAAAATTCGTATAACAGTACCTTATACGAAAGATAAATTACACATGTTGCTACATCAATTGGTGGAAGAGAATGAATTAAATACGGGGAATCTATATTTTCAAATTACAAGAGGAACAGCCTCTCGAAATCACCATTTTCCAGGAGATACAGTTTTACCTGTGTTGACTGGTAATGTGAAAGAATCACCTAGACCTTTAGAAAATAAAGAAAAAGGTGTAAAAGCAACCTTTGTGGAAGATATTCGATGGTTACGCTGTGATATCAAATCGTTAAATTTACTAGGCGCTGTCCTAGCAAAACAAGAAGCCCATGAAAAAGGTTGTTATGAAGCGATCTTGCATCGTGGAGATATTATTACAGAAGGCTCGTCTACGAATGTGTTTGGTATTAAAAACGGCATATTATATACACATCCAATCAACAACCTGATTCTCGATGGAATTACGCGTCGAGTAGTTTTAACTTGTGCGAAAGAAGTGAATCTTCCAGTAAAAGAGACAGCATTTACAAAATCTGAAATTTTACAAATGGATGAAGTGTTTGTATCATCTACAACATCTGAAATTACTCCAGTGACTGAAATTGATGGTACAAAAATTAATAATGGTGTAATTGGTGAATGGACACGTAAACTGCAGGCACAATTTGAAACAAAAATTCCTAGTAATTTTCAAGTAACTGACATAAAATAATTTGAAATAGTGGATTAGCTAATTGGCTATCCACTATTTTTTTTTACCTTCCTCATGTAAAATTAAAGTAACTGTAGTAGATAGGAGTGTTTTATTTGGCTCAATTAGTAAAACTTCAAGATTATATTTCGAGATACGAAACGGCCTTAACGAGATATCCAACTCAATTTGTCCGATTGAAACAAAACCAGTGGGATAGAGTCAAAACACAATGGTTGTCTGGAGAAGAACTTCCTAATTGGGAACATATAGAGACTGATGAGGAAAACGAAGAGCCAAAAGAGCGTTTTACATTTTTTAAAAAGATATTTAGAAGAAATGAAACAGAAGAAAATATAGAGGAAGTCAATGTTGAAAATGAGTTAGTTGATAACGATGAGATTATTCCTGAAGATGAAACAACTACCTTATTTTTTGAGCCAAAAATTGTGTATCATCCTCAAACGCTAGAAGAATTAAAAGTGATGTTTCTAGATCAATTTTTCCATTTTCAATTAAAGTGGGCTAGTTCGACTTTACGAGAAAAATCCTATGTAGATCCTAAGTTTCTACGAGATACGTTGTTAAGAAATATACTTCAACAATTGCCAGATAGTTATTTAATTTTCTATTATCCAATTATTAAAGTCAAAAAAGCACCAGTTGAGTTGGATGTTATCATTTTAACACCAACAGAATGTATTTGTATTACAGTGGTGGAAAACGATAACATGGCTGTTTATGTTGGAAATAGCGAACGATTTTGGACAGAAAAAGTAGGGAAAGTAGATAAAAAAATACTCAACCCACTCATCCAATTAAATCGAATGGAATCCGTTATTTCGCAAATTTTCACGAATCAAGGAGTAGACTTACCAATTCGAAAAGTATTGCTTTCAAGAAACGGTTATTTTGATTATCCTGGTTCTCTTTATAATGTTCAATTTATTGATAAAAGAGAATTCCCAAAATGGTTAATGCAATTGAAGCGCTCAATCTCTCCAATGAAACGAATGCAAATGCAAGCAGCACAATCAATATTAAACCATGTTCAAACCACCTCCTTTAATCGTGATATATGGAATGTTGAAAATCTTAAGGAGTAGAGATGAAGCTACATTTTATTATCAATGAATTTGCGGGGAATGGAAAAGGGAAGAAAATTTGGGAACAATTTAGGAAAGAACTGAATATCTCTTATACTTTCCATTTAACACAATATAAAGAACATGCAAAAGAGATTGCACAACAACTAGGTGAAACAGCATTGTCAAATGGGGAAAAATTACTCATTATTGTTGTAGGTGGAGATGGTACCATTCATGAAGTGCTAAATGGGGTAAAGGGTTTTCGAAATGTTTTCGTTGGAAATATTGCAGCAGGTTCAGGCAATGATTTTTCTCGTGGCTATTTTTCATTTCACAATGCCAAAGAAATTGAACAATTAATCTTAAAAAAAGAGTGTACATATGAACAAATGGATAGTGGTCTTTTAAAAATAAATACTACTACTCAGAAGAGTTTTATCAATAATGCAGGTATTGGCTTCGATGCCTTTGTTGCGAATCTAGCAAACCAATCTAAGCTTAAAAAAAGATTGAATTCAATTGGCTTAGGAAAATTGAGTTATGTTTATTTTTTAGTGTATGGATTATTTAAATTTAAGATATTTGATTTAACAGTTTGTATAGACGGTGTTGAGAGATCCTATAAAAATGTATGGTTTGTTACACTGAGCAATCAACCTTATTTTGGGGGAGGTATGAAAATATCCCCAAAATCTAAACCAAATGATGGAATACTAGAACTAACACTAGTACATAATCTTCCGAGAATAAAGTTATTATTATTATTCGTAATGGTATTTTTCGGAGCACATACTCGTTTAAAGGCAGTCGTACAAACGAGTGCTGAAAATGTAAAAATCAGTGTTAAAGAACAGATTCTTTGTCACACTGACGGAGAAATTATCAAACCATTAACTAAGGAATCGACTATAGAATTTGATATTCAGCCAAAAAGTTGGAATTTGGTGAATGAAAAGTAGCGATATTATGGAATTAGTAGATAATTAAGTTATAATATAAGAAATTTAATGGGCATGAACGTTAGGATATAAGTTCAACTCATATAAAACGAACAGCAAAGAAAAGAGGAACATGTAAGTGAGATTAAGAAACAAACCTTGGGCAGAAGAGTTTATCAATAGTCACCCAGAAATTATTATTCCAAACCCAGAAAACTTTAAAGGAAACTGGCGTGAAGTTTTTGGAAATGATAACCCACTACATATTGAAGTAGGAACAGGTAAAGGTCAATTTGTAACTGGAATGGCTTTGGCGAATCCAGATATTAATTATATTGGCATAGAATTATATGATAGTGTCATCGTAAGTGCACTTGAGAAGGTAATAGATGCAAACACTCCTCCGAATTTACGTTTGTTAAAAGTAAATGGAGCTGATTTAGATAAATACTTTACAAAAAATGATGTTAGTCGTGTTTATTTGAATTTTTCAGATCCTTGGCCAAAAAAACGCCATGCAAAACGCAGATTAACTCATGAAGGATTTTTAAAATTGTATGAATCAATTTTAATTGATAATGGGGAAATTCACTTTAAAACGGACAACCGTGGTTTATTTGAATATTCTCTAATTAGTATGTCAGAGTATGGTATGTTATTAAAATTTGTTTCTCTAGATTTACACGCAGATGAGCCAGAAGATAACATTATGACGGAATACGAAGAGAAGTTTTCCGCAAAGGGTCAGCCAATCTACAGATTAGAATCTCAGTTTATTTCGAAAAAGTAGTATATTCATGCGGCAACTAAACGGAAGTCGCTACAATATAAAGTTTTTAGGGAAAAGGGGAGAAATGGATGGATCAACTTCAATTTCACAAAATGCAATTAACATGGCTCGATGGGGGAGTCACTTCTTTAGATGGCGGAGCAATGTTTGGGGTAGTTCCAAAACCACTTTGGTCAAGAAAATATCCTACAAATGAATTAAACCAAATTGAATTGGCATGTGAACCAATCCTAATACAATATGAGGGTAAGAACTACTTAATTGATAGCGGAGTAGGTTTTAATAAGCTAACAGAGAAACAGCTTCGAAACTATGGGGTTACTGAAGAATCAACTGTTTTTGAAAGTTTAAAGAAATTAGGTTTAACTCCTGCGGATATAGATGTAGTTTTAATGACTCATTTGCATTTTGATCATGCTGGTGGGTTAACATATTGGGAAGGGGATACTCTTGTACCATCTTTCCCGAATGCAAAGATTTATACTACAGAAGTAGAATGGAATGAAATGCGTAATCCAAATATCCGTTCTAGAAATACGTACTGGAAAGAAAATTGGGAACCGATTCAACATCAAGTGGAAACATTTACAGATTCTATTACGATAGCGCCAGGAATTGAAATGATTCATACAGGTGGCCATAGTGATGGACATGCAATCATTAAATTAACCCAAAACGGGGAAACAATGATTCATATGGCAGATATAATGGCTACTCATGCACATCAAAATCCATTGTGGGTGATGGCGTATGATGATTATCCAATGACAAGTGTATTTGCTAAAGAAAAAATTATGAAGGAAGCATTAGCAAATAATTATAAATTTATTTTCTATCACGATGCCTATTATCGTATGATTCAATGGTCAGCAGATGGAAAAGAAGTTGTATCATCTCTAAAACGAACAAAAGAAGCGAAAATTAAATTTCAAATGAATTCATAAAAAGAAGTGGGGATATAAGTTTTTCGAAACTTTTCCCCACTTTTTATTACGATTTTACTAATTCTACAATTACACCAGAACGAGCATCTGCAGCGAATTCAAATGTTTCTAATTCTCCATTCACAACTCTAGTAATGCCTCCGCGATAAACTGGAATTGTAGAAATACCATTATTAAAATCTTCTGTTTGCATATAAATCCATGAACCATCAATCGGTGTTTCTTTTTTAAATTCAAACTTTACATTATTCAGTACTTGATTGGCAGGTAAAAATGGTGAAATTCTGTCAGAAGCTTCTTTAATAATTACTGCTGCAGCTAAACCTGTTGCCACGCCAATTAAAAAATCTCGTAATTTCATATGCCATCCTCCTTTAAATTATCCCTTATTTTAACATCAAATATAGAAGTATGTCTTGTTATTCTTTAAAACGATATGATTGTTTCAAATTTTGTTTATAGTAAAAATGTTTCAGTTTTGATCTGGATAAAGTTGATTTAGAAGCTCTCATCTAGGGTTGGCCTCAATTAATTTTGCCAGCAAATGCAGTTAGCTGCACTCTGCCACACTCCATTCCAACAGATATTTTATACCATAACTAAAATTCTCACATTTACAAATCCATCACTTCATAAATTATCTTATAAGGATAATCAAATTATTTTAGAACATGCTTAATTTAATGTGCAAACTAAAAAGAGAAGAAATATGTGGTAAAATAAAGGACGTATGAATCTATAAACAGGGAGTGTTCTTGTTGAATACTGAGACGTTACAATTATTTAAAACTTTAACGGAATTACCGGGTGCTCCTGGTGATGAACGAAATATCCGTAAATTTATGCGTAGTGAACTTGAAAAATATTCTGATGAAATTATTCAGGACAATTTAGGTGGCATCTTTGGAGTAAGAAAATCCGAACAAGAAAATGCTCCCAAAATTTTAGTTGCTGGCCATATGGATGAAGTTTCATTTATGGTCACGAATATTACAGAAAATGGGATGATCCGTTTTCAAACTTTAGGTGGTTGGTCAAACCAAGTACTACAAGCTCAAAGAGTAACTATCTATGCCAAGGAACAAGAAATCCCAGGTGTTATTGCATCTATTCCTCCTCATTTACTAAGAGGTACAGATAAAAATAAACCTACAGAAATCAAAGATATGCTTATTGATGTAGGCGCTGACAGTAAACAAGATGCTCTTGATATGGGGATTAGACCAGGGCAATCAATTATTCCAATTTGTCCATTTACTGTAATGGCTAATCCTAAAAAAATTATGGCGAAAGCATGGGATAATCGTTATGGTTGTGGATTAGCCATTGAATTGTTAAAAGAATTAAGAGATGAAAAAGTTGTCAATCATTTATATTCAGGTGCCAATGTAATGGAAGAGGTTGGTTTACGTGGTGCTCAAGTATCCGCAAATATGATTCAACCTGATTTATTCTTTGCACTAGATGCCTCGGCAGCAAATGATACAACAGGCGATAAAACTCAGTTTGGACAGTTAGGGAAAGGAACACTTATACGTATTTATGATCCAACAATGGTAACACACCATGGATTACGTGAATTTGTTCTAGATACTGCAGAAACGAACAACATTCCATATCAATATTTTGTTTCACAAGGTGGAACAGACGCAGGAAGAGTTCATACGTTACAAAAAGGGATTCCAAGTACAGTAATTGGCATTTGTTCGCGTTATATTCATACAGCTGCTTCGATTATCCATGTTGATGATTATGCAGCTGCAAAAGAATTACTTGTTAAACTTATTAGAACACTTGACCGAACAACAGTTGAAACAATTATTAACAACGCTTAAAATTGTATTTAGTAAAAAGAAGGTGTCCAAAAAGAAAATACTCTTTGGACACCTTCTTCCTTATTCAAAAAATACTCAAAGGAAGTATTACTTCTGCGGTGGTCGCATTAAAATGCCACCATCCTCGGCGCAAAGTGGCCGTCTCAAAGTACTTTCAGACGGCCACTTTTTTTTGATACAAACGTCTTAATTAAACGTAAATTAAACATTTCGGAGATGAAATCCATGAAAGTTGCAATTGGAACTAAAAATAAAGCAAAAACAGCTGCTATTGAAAATGTAGTTCGTACATATTTTGAAGATGTTCAATTTGAACAATTTTCAGTTGCGTCCAATGTTTCGGAACAACCCTTTTCTAATGAAGAAACTCGCCAAGGAGCAATTAATCGGGCATTAAATACTTTAAAAGTTGCTAATGCTGAATTGAATTTTGGGCTAGAAGGTGGAGTGCATGAATTAGATGGCTTAATGTATTGCTGTAATTGGGGTGCTGTAGCCTTGCCAGATGGAACGGTTTTATCTTGCGCGGGTGCTCAATTTTTACTACCTGAAGACATTGCAAAAGAGTTACGAGCGGGTAAGGAATTAGGTCCAGTAATGGATGAATTTACAAAAGAAAAAGATACTAGACATCACTCAGGAGCAATTGGCGTTTTTACAGCTGGACTGATAAACCGTACAGAAATGTTCGAACACATTGTCAAACTTCTTATTGGACAATATTTATGTTATCAAGATAATATTTTATAGCATACGCCTTTTTCAGAAAGCGGGGGATACATATGAAATTGAAATGGGTTCATGTAGTTGTATTTATGATGGTTGCATTTGTGCTTACTGGTTGTGGGAAACCAATCGATGAGCAAGTGGAACTTGGCTTAGCAAGTGCAGAAACTGTATTCAAGGAAAACTCAAACAAACCAAATAAAACAATTGGGGAAATACAGCTATTTGTTCCATCAGGCTATAGTGTTAAAGAGAGTGAAGATTTAAATAACTTAATTTTAACAAAAGGCAAAGACCAATATATACTTTTTGTTAATCAATATGAGCAGCAAGATAGCAAACTTCACTACAATTTATTCAAGAAAGACTCTTCAAAAAAGGTGATTAAAGAAAGTACATACGAATCAGATGGAGCCTTTGGATTTTCAGCTGTTGTTGAAATTGATGATGAAAATTACGAACTTATTACAAGTAGCGGCGGTGTAAAGATTTCTACTATCACTAAAAATAAAAAAATCGATGAAAAATTAACAGATATGATGTCGATTGCTAGATCAGTAGAATTAATTGAATAATACTAGTACAATCTATAGGACAAACTAATCGACTAGTTAATAAAACTTTTGTACAATACTCTAGATAAATACTTTATTAATTACGGTTCACAATTGGTGAGCCGTTTATTTTTAAATAGGATTTCTACTTGTTATCCTTAACTATTGTGTAAAAGAGGCGTAAAACTATGAAATCAAAGCAACTGGTTGAACAGATAAAGTCGCGTTTAGGTACTGAACGATACGAATATATTTTTGATGATGAAAAAGAAACATTACGTTTAAACCATAAATCACTAAATAAAGGTATGGAACTTACCTTATCTGATATTTTAGCTAAATATCATTCAATAAAGGAAAAGGCAATTGATGAAGTAGTTTATACGATTGTACAAACCTTTGATGCAATGGAAAAAGAACAAAAAGAAGGGTTCCATGATTTATCCCTTGTGTACCCTGTTGTAAGGTCCACTTCTTTTCCTTTAAAATCTAATGAGGGACATCCTTTTATTACGACAGACCACACTGCTGAAACTCGTATTTTCTACGCTCTTGATTTAGGGACAACCTATCGACTAATTGACGAATCAATGTTGGAAAAGCTACAAGTATCAGCAAATCAAATTCGTGAAGCTGCCCGTTTTTCCGTTCGAAAATTACCGACAAACACAAAGAAAGATGAAGTGGCAGGAAATGTATTCTATTTCCTAAATCATAATGATGGCTACGATGCGAGTCGAATTTTAAATGAAACATTTTTAAAAGAGATGGAAGAAAAAGTAGAAGGGGATATGACGTTATCTGTTCCTCATCAAGATGTATTAATTATTGGTGATATTCGTAATGAAGTAGGGTATGATGTATTAGCACAAATGACGATGCATTTCTTTACTGTAGGCACAGTGCCGATCACTTCTTTATCGTTTGTATATGAAAAAGGCGAATTAGAGCCGATATTTATATTGGCTAAAAATAAAGTAAATAAGGAGAAAGATGAAAAATGATTATTAGTTATAACAAACCACATGTTGGAGATGTATTATTAGTACAATTAGCAACAGAAAGTATTGTAAATACAGAAGTTGAAAAAGTTGGCGATGTTGCCATTTTAAAAGAAAAAGCAACGGGTGAAATTAAAGCATTTAATTTATTTAATGCAAGCAAATATATGCAAATTGAAGCTCAAGGAAATGTTGAAGTAACACCTGAAATCGTTGGGAAATTAGAGGCTGCTTTAAAAGAGAATGGCGCAAATGTTTCACTTGATGTAGACTTTACACCAAAATTTGTTGTAGGTTATGTTGAAGAAAAAGAAAAACATCCAAATGCTGATAAACTAAGCATTTGTAAAGTAAATGTGGGAGATGAAGTATTACAGATCGTTTGTGGTGCACCGAATGTAGAAGCTGGACAAAAAGTAGTAGTTGCTAAAATTGGTGCTGTAATGCCTTCTGGTTTAGTAATTAAACAATCAGAGTTACGCGGTGTGGCTTCAAGTGGTATGCTTTGCTCTGCAAAAGAATTAGCAATTCCAAATGCACCTTCTGCAAAAGGAATTTTAGTGTTAAATTATGATGCAGAAGTTGGGGCACCATTTGAAATACCTTCAACTCTTTAATGCGTTAAATTAGGAAGTCGAAGTAAGTTGGACAACCTCTTTCGTATCAAAAAAATTTATTAAAACTCTTTTCTCTAAAAGTTGTATTTTAAACTTCAAGAGATTATAGGGGGACGTCTAAAAATTAATTTTAGACGTCCTTTATCTTTTAACTAAATGTTGCATCATTGTTATAATATTGCAATGAATATGTGGTATGATTTTGATATATATATTGCAATTTGTATCATTATGTATGAGAAATTTTATATTAATCTAAAACATATTAACATAGAAAAAAATCTATTAAATATCTCTTTATGGTTAAATTATCCTGCACTTATACATATAATTACTTTAGAATAAAAATGCTATGTTTGTAGAAGAGAGTGATATAAAGTGAATTGGTTTAAAAAACAACTGAATAAATTGTTTTTAAATGATAGAGATGATGATGACGAATATTACGAAGAAGAGCCATTCGATGAACAAGAATACTCTAACTATAGAGAAACAACAACTGAACAACACCAACAAAAACGTTCAAGTTTTCGGTTTCCTCTAATAGATGACTATGAAAAAGAGGTTTCTTCCACACCAAAAAACTTCGATCAAGAAGTAAATGAATTTAGAGATAGTAGGAACATAACAGACTATTATCAAAAAAATGCAATATCAAAAGTCTATGATGTGGAAGTATCGGGTATTCGGGAATTACTAGAGAAACGTCAACGTTCTAAAGGAAACACATCTGGAGTTAACTATAGTTCGAGCATTCGAAAAGTAGAAAAAAAAGAAGAAACTAGTCCAAGAATTAAAAGAGTAAATCCAACACCAAAAGTCGTACAAGAAAGTCCAAATCCACCGGTTGCTCATAGAAGATTTGTACCAACGAATGTGCCATCACCGGTTCACGGATTTAGGAAACCAAGTAACATTAATGAATTATTAACGAAAAAACAGGGATCCGAACAAAAGTATGAGCAATCAAAGGAAGATGAAGAAAATCATCAGCAGGTTTTAAAACCACCGAACAAAGAAGCAGCCAAAATTTATAACGAGGTTCTTCAAACTTCAAAAGAGATTGCAAGTGCAACACAAATTGTAGATGAAAAATTGATTTCAAAAGAAACTCAGCAGGTGCTATCAAGTGTAGAACACCCTGAAAATAAAACTACACAACAAACGATAATTAACAATAAATCGCATACAACTAAAATTTCTGATGATCAACTAGATGCACGAGAAATTTTAGAAGAACTTAAAGACCAGAGCAATCAGCATGTACCATTTGAAAAGGTAAAAATTGATGAAGAACAATCGGAAATGATTGAAATTATTGCAGTTCAAAAAGAGGTAAATAATCAACAGAATGAAATCGTTGTAGAGAAGCTAGAAGAAACTGGACACCATGTTCAAAATAATGAGGTTATAGAGTCTGTAAAAAGTGAAATTCTCCATCAGCCTATTTCAATTGAGATTGAAGAAGTGATTGAAAACGACATAGAGGAACCTGTAATAGATCTGAAAAGTGAACTGTATGATCATGTCGAAGAAATTCCAATCTTAGTTGAAGAGATTAAAGAGAAGGGTACTGAAGAAATACAAAAAGAAAATGACTCTTCCAATCTTGATGCTACTCATGAAAGAGACTTGATTGAACAAAATCAAGACACAACTGAAGATTCAAAAACAGAAATTATTGATGAACAAGATACAGATGTAAAAGAGAAAAAGCGCGGTACATTGCCATTTAACGTGATAATGTTAAAATCTGACAAAGAAAAATACGCAGCAAAATTAGCACAAAAACAACTTACTCAACATAATGATGTAATTAAGGAATTATCTAGGCATACAAATGGCTTATTACAAACAAATAAAAATCAATTAGAAAAAGTTGAAGAAGTGACTGCTCCTATCTCTTCTGAATTACCGAATTCTGATATAACATCAGATAAAGAGGTACATACAGAGAAACAAATAGAAGCGAATATTGATGTGGTTGAAAATGAGTTGCCAAAAGATACATTAGAAGAAAAACAACAAAAGATTGACGAACCGATTCAAGATGTTGTTGAGAAAAAAACAAGCAAAATTTATGTTAAACCATCTGTTGAGTTTTTATCACCACCTGAAGAAAAAACAGAAGACCGTGATTGGATGGAATCTCAAGCGGATGTTTTAGTTGAGGCATTGTCTCACTTCCAAGTAACAGCACAAGTGGAGTCTATTATGCAAGGTCCAGCTGTTACCCAGTTCGAAATTACAGTCGGTCATGGAACAAAAGTTAGTAAAATACGGAACTTAGCAGATGATTTAAAATTAGCTTTAGCTGCAAAAGATATTCGAATTCAAGCACCGATACCTGGGAAAAGTTCAATAGGTATTGAAATTCCGAATCGTATTGCTCGTGCTGTTCGATTATCTGAAGTTACTAATAGTGAAAGCTTTATTGAATCGGAGTCGCCATTAGAAGCGGCGTTAGGACTTGATTTAACAGGAAAGCCCGTTACGATTGATTTACGAAAAATGCCCCATGGTTTAATTGCAGGTGCAACAGGCTCGGGTAAATCAGTATGTATTAATTCCATTTTAGTTAGTTTATTATATAAGGCGACGCCTCACGAGTTAAAATTAATGTTAATTGACCCAAAAATGGTAGAACTTGCACCATTTAATCATATTCCACATTTAGTGAGTCCCGTAATTACGGATGTAAAAGCAGCAACTGCTGCATTAAAATGGGCTGTGGAAGAAATGGAAAGACGCTATCAATTATTTGCTCATGCAGGTGTTCGTGACTTACCGCGATATAATAAATTAGCAGAGTCAAATGGTGATTATGCTCTTAAGTTACCTTACATTTTAATCGTTATCGATGAATTAGCGGATTTAATGATGATGTCTCCAGCTGATGTAGAAGAAGCAATTTGCCGTATTGCACAAAAAGCTCGTGCTTGTGGTATTCACTTAATTGTAGCAACACAACGCCCATCAGTTGATGTTATTACAGGACTAATCAAATCAAACATCCCAACGCGAATTGCATTTGCGGTATCTTCACAAGTGGATTCACGTACAATATTAGATAGTCAAGGTGCAGAACGTCTTCTTGGAAGAGGAGATATGCTGTACTTAGGAAACGGGATGAGTGCACCAATTCGCTTACAAGGTACATTTGTTACTGATGATGAGATTGAAGAAATAATCGATCATGTACGCTCACAAGGGGAACCAGACTATATATTTGAACAGGATGAATTATTAAAGAAAACAGAAATGATTGAAGAACAAGATGAATTGTTTGAAGAAGTTTGCCGCTTTGTATATGAACAAGGCACAGCTTCTACTTCCTCGATTCAAAGAAAATATCACATTGGATATAACCGAGCAGCTAGACTAATTGACTTGTTAGAGAGTCATGGATTTATTTCTGAGCAGAGGGGAAGTAAACCGAGAGAAGTTTATATTACAGATGCTGATATTTCTAATATGTTTGACTAATTAATTTTCTTTCAAGTGAAAAGGTACATTATGAGGGGGAATTCCCTCTCATTTTTTTTCAGAAAAAATTTAGGAAATTTCGTGCATTCCTACAGTTAATGTTTAATAAAAATAGTGCTATAATGGGGTAAGTTTTTACTAAATGGCACAAACTAGTTATAAATATAATTTTAAATAATTTTAATAAAATTTGTGTAGTTTTACTTTATTCATTGGGACCTAGGTATCCCGGGAGGTTTTTTAATATGACAGTTTATCATTTTACAGGAATTAAAGGTTCAGGTATGAGCTCACTTGCTCAAATTTTATTTGATTCTGGGGAACAAGTTCAAGGGTCTGATGTTGAGACATATTACTTCACTGAACAACCATTAAGAGATCGAAATATAACAATCCTACCTTTTAATGCAGATAATATTCAAAAAGGAATGACAGTAATTGCTGGAAACGCATTTACTGACGAACATCCTGAAATTGTTCGAGCGAAAGAATTAGGCGTGGAAGTAATTCGTTATCATAAATTTTTAGGAGACTATATCAAAAATTATACATCTATTGCCATTACAGGTGCTCATGGGAAAACTTCAACAACTGGTTTGATGAGTCATGTAATTGGAGGATTTATGCCAACTTCCTTCCTAATTGGAGATGGCACAGGTTCAGGTGAAGAAAATGCTTCTTATTTTGTTATGGAAGCATGTGAATATCGTCGTCACTTTTTAGCATATCATCCAGACTATGCAGTAATGACAAATATTGATTTTGACCATCCAGATTATTATAAAGACGTAAATGATGTTTATTCTGCTTTCCAACAACTGGCATTACAAGTTAAGAAAGCCATCATCGCGTGTGGTGATGATGAACATTTACAAAAAATTCAAGCAAATGTTCCAGTTGTATATTATGGCTTAGGGGCAAACAATGACTTTGCTGCTAGAAACGTTGAGAAAACTACGGATGGTACAACATTTGAAGTATATGTGCGAAATGAATATTATGATAAATTTACAATTCCTCTATATGGGGATCATGCGATTCTGAATTCATTAGCCGTTATTTCTTTATGTCATTATGAAGGAATACCAGCTGATGTAATTCAAGAGCGTCTAAGTACTTATTCTGGTGTAAAAAGACGTTTTACAGAGACGAAAATTGGTAATAATGTTCTTGTTGATGATTATGCACATCATCCGACTGAAATCAATGCAACAATTCAATCAGCTCGACAAAAATATCCTGACAGACAAATCGTGGCTATCTTCCAACCGCATACATTTAGTCGTACGCAAGCTTTCTTGCAACAATTTGCGGATAGTTTAAAAAAGGCTGATGCCATTTATTTATGCGAGATTTTTAGTTCTGCCCGGGAAAAACAAGGAGAATTAACAATCTCTGATTTGGCAAATCTAATTGAAGGTAGTAGCGTCCTGCAGTTGGAAAATATTGAAATACTAAAAAAGCATACTAATGCTGTGTTCTTGTTTATGGGTGCAGGTGATGTTCATAAGTATCAAGATGCATTTGAAAATGTTTTGAAAAATGGTGAAGAAACAGCTTAAACAATTATGTTTAGGCTGTTTTTTCTAAAATCATTTCAATGATTTTTCCTGTAAAAGAACGTGTTTTTCAAAGTAAAAAAGGATTTATTATTTTTTTGTCGAATAAAACACTAAACGAGTCTCGGAGGTTTTGACATCATGGAAATCATTTTATATGTTGCAGTATTGATAGCAGCAATTGGCTTTTTAGTCCTATGTATTAGCGTAGGGATGACATTATTTTCCCTTAAAAATACGTTAAATAGTATTGCTGGGACAGTTGCAGGAATTGAAGGACAAATGGAAGGAATTACTCGTGAGACAACCTCTCTTCTTGCTAAAACAAATACATTGGCAGAAGATATAACTCAAAAATCAGAAAAACTGAATTCTGTTGTTGATGCGGTAAAAAATATTGGTACTTCAGTTACAGGTTTAAACAATTCTATTAATCAAATCACATCTTCTATTACAAAAGAAGTTAGTAAAAATGAAGAAAAGATTGCACAAGTGGTTCAATGGAGCAATGTAGCCATGGAAATTGCTGATAAGTGGAAACAGCGAAAAGTCATTGACCAAGAAGATGTGGATAAAGCAGCAGAAAAAATAGTTAAAGAATCTTCAAAAACAAAACGTAGTAAATAAGCGAATGGGGGATGGCAAAATGAACGGGGAAAAGCCAAATTATAATGAAGTAAAAAATGAAGTTGTAGCAAATTTACCTCAAGTTTATACGGGAAATAATGTTGATATCTACGAGGAGGAAACTTTAAATATGAAGGACTTTGTAATTGGTGCATTAGTAGGGGGAATTGTTGGAGCAGCAGCTGGCATGCTACTTGCACCTAAAACAGGTAGAGATTTAAGAAGTGACGTTGCATACCAAGCTGTCCAATTAAAAGATAAAAGTGTCGTACTTTCTTCTACAGCTAAAGAAAAAACAGTACAACTTTCAAATCAATTAAAAGAGCAATCAACTCAATTAGTTGATAAAGTGAAGTCAAAAACGTCAAAAGTACCACGTGTATTTGATGATGGTACAGTTTCATACGAAGGGGAAGAACCTTTAGAAATGGAAACATACGAAGGTGTAGATATGGCAGAGATTGCTCGTCCATCTTCCATTTAAATAAGAAAAACGCAAGTATACTGGAAAAACCAGCATTCTTGCGTTTTTTTATTTTGTAGAATAACTTTACACGGTCATGTTTGTTACAGGATATTCAGATAGTATAATTTCTAGTTTATCGCCACCGAAAATTTCCTCGTCAAATGAAGATGCAATCCCATTTTTCAAAATTGTAAAATGCCCTTTAAAATTAGTTGGCAGTTGCCAATTAGAATAGCGGAAAACATCTTGGAAAATCCATGGTTTCGTATCTTTTTCTATAATTTGAATGGTAGCTCCATTTTGAATCGTAGTATTCGGTTGTACAACAGCACCATTTACTAGTACTTCTCTACAAACTTTCGTTAATTCTAGCTGTTCATTTTGGAAGGTTACGATTATTTTTTCTTCAAGTAAAGTATCTAATTTATTTGCTATAGATTGTACAGTTGGAAGAGGTGAATCTTCAATTGTTAATGTATCACCACCTTGAATTGAATACTGTAATTTGCTAGGTTTTCCATTAATAAATAACTTAGCAGTAAATTCCGGTAAAAACATCGGTTGGCCGTTGACATGAATGAAAAATGACTGCAGCTTATGAAGTATATCTAATCGATTGATAGCTTTTAATAATTCATCAATAGTTTCAACCGTTTCAATTTCAACATGGTCACGGTCTTTTAGTTCCAACTCAAGAGGGGCATTTTCACCGTTAACTTTCACTTTCGGCTCAACGATATACATTGTTCCTTGAATCGTCACTGTTTTTACAGAAGCACCATCGACAATATCACGAACTGTTGCTTTAGCATCAACTCCATCAATACCCTCAATCAATGAAATATTATCCCCATGATGGATGAGTGTTTTCGTTGAAGCCGTTTCACCGTTAACGAGAATTGTGGCAGGTTGCCCATGTTCGCCTGGAATAAAAATATCTTGTCCGTTTACAGTAATAGAAATACCTTGTCCAGGTTTTCCATAAAGTTGCTTCGCTCGGATGTTGGCAGCTAAAAATGCATCTGCAACGGTCATTTCTTTCATTTCAAATAGACGAACTATTTGCTCGTTTACAACAACGGTCATATATTGTACTGGCGCTTTTTTCGCAGCAATTGCAATACCGATTGGTGTAACAAGCTCTGGTGTAGCTGGAATGAATTCCTCTTTTGTTAAGTTTTGAATTGCATCTATTCCTCGAACTGCTACACGATTAGAAGGAAGTGCTAAAATGTTACAAAGTTCCGTTGTTAAATTTGGTGTTAAACTTCCTCCACCAACTAACATGATCGCTTTAGGTGCTTCTTGATTATTTAATCTTAAAATTTCATTACCTATAGATTCTGCTAAATTTCGAATGGCAGGTATAATGGCTTCTATTACTTCTTCTTTCGGTATTTCTTGATCAAATCCAAGAATGTCTTGAATAACAATTGTTTCATCTGTTGAAAGTTGACGTTTAGCTTTTTCTGCTATAGGGAAGTCTAATAAATACTGGTCACTTAATGCTTCTGTTATTTCATCTCCTGCAGTAGGTACCATTCCATATGCAACAATGGTGCCTTGATTTGTAATCGCAATATCGGAAGTTCCTGCACCAATGTCAACTAATGCTACGTTTAATCTTCGCATCGTAGGTGGAATTAACACATTGATTGCAGCAATTGGTTCGAGTGTTAAAGCTTCCATTTCTAAATCGGAACGTTTCAAAGCAGCGAGTAATGATTCCACAACGACTCGAGGTAAAAAAGTGGCAATGACTTCAACCGTTGCTTCATCACCTTGTTGGTCTAGTAAATTACCAATTTCTTCACCATCTAATTTGTAATAAAGTACAGAATAACCAACACAATAATAGTGACTCATTTTTACGTCTTCTTTATTTTGAAGTAGTTTAGCTTGGGCTTGTTGAACTGCTTGTAATTCTAAGCGACTAATATCTTCTTCTGTAAAGATTGGCCGATTGCGAATATTAATTGTCACACTAGCTTGTTCTGTTTTTAATGCTCTACCTGCAGCTGCAACACTTACTTTTGTTAACGGGCCGTGTTTTTGTTCCAGTTCAGATTTAATTTCTTTTATTAATTCAGCAACATACAAAACATTATGTATTTGACCATCAACCATTGCACGTTCTTTATGTTCTTTTACAATAATATCTGATACATGGAAATGCTCGTTTTGCTCTTCAAGAATAATACCTACGACGGAACGAGTGCCTATATCTAAAGCAAATAATTTCGAACACATTGTAACCGCTTCCTTTCTGAAAATATATGAAAATACTTTAGCGAGTTGAAGCGCTAAATTAAAAGCGTGACATTCTGAACTTTCTTGATTATAATAGAGTTATTATCTTAAAATGTATCACACATTTCAGCGTTCTGAAAGAGTTCGGTACAGGGAGAGGAGAAAAGGGAATGAGTGAGCAAAACTTAGAAGCATTACGTAGTCAAATTGACGGATTAAATTTAGAAATTTTACGTTTAATTAACGAACGAGCAGAGGTAGTAAACGAAATCGGTAAAATTAAAGAAAAACAAGGGGTTAACCGATACGATCCTCTTCGTGAACGCCATATGTTAAACCTATTAAGAGAGAATAACAAAGGTCCGTTAAATCAAATGACGGTTGATTATATTTTTAAACAAATCTTTAAAACAGCTTTAAAACAATTAGAAGCTGAGAAGAAAAAAGAATTACTTGTATCACGTAAGAAAAAGTCAGAAGATACTGTCATTAATATCAATGGAGAACAAATTGGTTCAGGTGCTCCTACATTCGTATTTGGTCCTTGTTCTGTTGAATCATATGAACAAGTTGCAGCAGTTGCAGCTTCTCTTAAGGAGAAAGGTCAAAAATTAATTCGTGGTGGAGCATACAAACCACGTACATCTCCTTACGACTTCCAAGGTTTAGGTTTAGAAGGTCTTAAAATTTTAAAACAAATTTCTCAAGAATATGGTTTAGCTGTAGTTACTGAAATCGTAACTCCTGCTCATATTGAAGAGGCACTTGACTATGTAGATGTAATTCAAATTGGTGCACGTAATATGCAAAACTTTGAGTTATTAAAAGCAGTAGGTGAAACAAACAAGCCTGTTCTATTAAAACGTGGTTTAGCTGCTACAATCGACGAATTCATCCATGCTGCTGAATATATTATGTCAAAAGGTAACGAAAATATTATGCTTTGCGAACGTGGTATCCGTACTTACGAAAAAGCAACACGTAATACTTTAGACATTTCTGCAGTACCTATTTTAAAACAAGAAACGCACTTACCAGTATTTGTTGACGTAACGCATTCAACTGGTCGTCGTGATTTATTATTGCCTTGTGCAAAAGCTGCAATTGCAATTGGTGCAGACGGAGTAATGGCAGAGGTACATCCTGATCCATCTGTTGCATTATCTGATTCTCAACAACAAATGGATATTCCACAATTCAATGCTTTCTACGATGAAATTCAAAAATTCATGAAGCAATATGAATTAAAAGCATAATTTAAGAATACTTATGGAGCGCAAGGATGTTAAATCGATAACATTCTTGCGTTTTTACATTTTTTAAGATTGTATGGAAAATAATAATTATTAGATACTTCTTTGATGAAAAGTCGAAAAATGTCGTTCTATTACTTCGTATTTAGAAAGATTTTATATTGAAAAAGAAATGAGAATTGTCGTATGATGAGTTTACAAGATAAAAATACGAGGAGGCGTATCCTTTGACTGTAACAATATATGATGTTGCACGCGAAGCAAACGTTTCAATGGCGACAGTATCCAGAGTAGTAAATGGAAACCAAAACGTGAAACCTGCTACAAGAAAAAAAGTATTAGAAGTGATTGAACGTTTAGAGTATCGACCAAATGCAGTTGCACGAGGTCTTGCAAGTAAAAAAACAACAACAGTCGGAGTGATTATCCCAGATATTTCGAATAATATTTATGCTGAAGCAGCACGTGGGATAGAGGATATCGCCACAATGTACCGATATAATATTATTTTGGCAAACTCTGACCAAAATGAAGAAAAAGAGCTTTCTCTCCTTGATACTATGTACGGAAAACAGGTGGATGGGATCGTCATGATGAGTGATGCTGTGACACCGAAACTTCATCAATCTATGGATCATTCTCCAGTTCCTATTGTTCTAGCTGGTACAGTTGATGAATCCAATCAATTTGCCTCTGTTAATATCGATTATTTCCAAGCATCATATGAAGCTGTACAAATGTTAATTGCGAATGGGCATAAGCGTATTGCATTTGTATCGGGACCTCTCCATAACACAATCAATTCTAAATTTAAATTAGAAGCTTATAAAAAAGCATTAATTGATGCAGGATTAGAAATTGATGAGCAATTAATTCTCCCAGAAGAAGGTTCATATGATAGTGGTATTGAAGCATTGGAGACGGTTATTACTTTAGAACAACCTCCTACAGCTTTTTTTGCTGGTAGCGATGAATTAGCTATTGGTATTATTCATGGGGCTCAAGATAGAGGATTGAAAGTGCCAGAAGATATCGAAGTTATTAGTTTTGAAAACTCGAAATTGGCGAGAATGGTACGCCCACAACTGACTAGTGTTGTGTTACCACTCTATGACATTGGTGCTGTAGCGATGCGATTATTAACGAAAATCATGAACAAAGAAGAGATTGATAATCAAGAAGTAATCATTCCACATAGAATTGAAGTTCGAGATTCTGTAAAAACAGCTGATTAAAAGTTTAGTTTAAAACTAATAATTAAAGGCAATCGTGATTTATTACAATCATGATTGCCATTTTTATTATTTTCTTTCATTTCGAATGATATGTAATGCTTTCGTTAGCATTTGTTCATTTTTTTCTTCGATTTCGGCCTTTCTTGGAATTGGCTCATACAAAGGGTTTGGATCTTCCCAAGTAGGGATTAACGGTACTGGTGATTCTTGTTGCCATTTATCAAGCCAACTTACAGGGAGATTTCCATTAGGGGAAGGTAGGTCATTCATTTCAGTCCATATAAAGGACCAAGCACGAGGAACTACTCTCCAAATATCATAACCACCACCACCCACTGCGATCCATCTACCATCACAATATTCGTGGGCAAGCTGGTGGGCAAGTTTAGGAATTTCTCGATAGATATTCATCGTTCCATATAAATGTGTTAACGGGTCAAAATAGTGAGCGTCTGCGCCATTTTGTGTAAATACTACATCAGGCTTGAAAAATTCAAACACTTCCCGCATTGCACTTTCATATACTTTCAAGAAGCTTTCGTCCTCAGTAAAGGCATCTAATGGAAAATTAAAAGATGTTCCATAACCTTGTCCATTCCCACGTTCAGTAACATTCCCTGTTCCCGGGAATAGGTAACGGCCAGTTTCGTGAATAGAAAGCGTGCATACATCAGGGTCATCATAAAAAGTCCACTGTACACCATCACCATGATGAGCGTCAGTGTCTACATATAAAACACGAGCGTTATATTTTTTTTGTATATATTTGATGGCTACACTACTATCGTTGTATATACAAAAGCCTGAAGCTCTACCATGGAAACCATGATGTAACCCTCCACCTAAGTTAAGGGCATGTCTACTTTTTCCTTGCATCACGTAATCAACCGCTTGTAAAGTTCCACCTACTAGTAAACTACTTGCTTCATGCATATTAGGGAAAATAGGAGTATCTTCAGTCCCTATACCGTAATTTTCGCATTCTTGTGCTGTTAATAATCCATGACCAGCTTTTTTGACTATATCCATATATTTTTCATCGTGGGCAAGGGCAATTTCTTCATCAGTAGCTACTCTTGCCGGAACGATAGCATTATCTGATAGTGCATCGATATTTTTTAATAAATCCATCGTTAATAGTAAACGTTTGTGATTAAAAGGATGAGAATCTGAAAATTTATAGCCGAGTTGTTCTGGTGAATAAATAAAAACTGCATTTTTCATTGTTGTACACCCGGAACATTTGGCCAAAGTACATCAAAACCTTGTTCTCGCAATTCACTAATGATATTAAGAGGATTTAAAATTTGTGCTCGGACTGATAAAATTCGGCAATTCTCATTTTTAGAATCTGAGAAGACAAGTACACTCAGCACATTGGCTTTATGTTTTTTAAATATTTGAGTGATGTCTGATAACGTACCAGGTTTATCGGAAACGCGAATGTCAATTTTAGATGAAGGTTTATGTGCACCGGTTAATTCGATATATGTGTAAAGTAAATCTGTTGTTGTAACAATTCCAACCAGTTCTCCTCCTGATACAATTGGTAAACAACTGATTTTCGTTTCATAGAAGGTAACGGCAACTTCTTCAACAAAATCTAAAGGATGCCCGATGATAGGGTTTTTAATCATAATTTCTGCAATAGGTGTTTGGTATATTGTCGAATTTGGTTCTTCTTTTAAACAAGATGGAAGGGCATTTTTTACATCATGCTCTGTAATTATTCCAACGACCTTGCCTTGTTCATTAACAATTGGTAAATGACGTATTTTCTTCTCACGCATGAGTCGTACGGCATCGTTTACTGTATTAGTTGGTAATAATGAATAAACTTCTCTATTCATAATTTCTTCAACGATCATATCTATTTCCCCCCTTAAAACTAATTAATTTAGTACATGAAACGATATCTAAAGCGTAACCGATCGAACCGTTCAATTGTATCATTATTTACATGTTTACCGATACGAGCCATAAGACAGTTTGCGGGATGGGAGGTAATTTCAGGGTCGTCTGTTGCATAATACTCAAAACCAACAACTTGCATCATGCGCTCCATCATTTTTCGGTAGTCCCAAACATTTAAACCTGTTCCTTTTAAATCCCAATGCCAGTAATATTCTGTTGTAATGACTAAATAATTTTCCATCTCTTCGTCCATAAAAGATACTTCTAAAAGCTTTTTACCTACACCACTACCACGGTATGCAGGAATGACCTCAATTGCACCCAGTTCAATCATATTTTCAATTCGATCTTCTGCCCAGCGTTCAAGAGGATCTGGGTACAAATATGTAACATAGCCTACGATAGTTTGTTGATTGCGGATAATGATAATACGACCTTCATCTAATTTTGCGATCTCTATCAAAGCTTTTTTCTGCTGCTCAGGTGGTCTAAATGCTACTAAATCTTCGTGAAATTCATATTTTTCTAGCTGCTCAGGTGGGACTGGACCCTCCACTTTTACTAACCCTTGCCTCGTATCCATCTCTATACTATTAAAATTTTTAATATGTTTCATTCCCATTCGCTCCAAATGAATTTTATATAGATAGATTATATTATATTTTATGTAAAAAAAAGCTACTTTTCGCAAAGATTCCTTTAATTTTTGAAAAATTAAAAATATTTTGCTTAAAATGTTGCTAGTATTGTAAAATACAATTATGTTTAATTATTAACTGTTGTATAATAGTTAATAGTTAATGTCTCGGGAATCTTCGTAGTTAGTGCTATTTTTATACAACAGATTACATCTATACGAATAAGCCGAGTCGTATCTGATTTGAAAGGGGTAATTTTTATGGGGATGAAAATTACAGAGAGATTAGCAGTTGTTAATGGGGATCATCATTTAAAAAATTATGATGAAACAGCTGCGACATTTGATTGGAAAGAAACAGAAAAAGCATTTAGTTGGTATACAACGGGGAAGCTAAATGCTGCGTATGAAGCGATTGACCGTCATGCGGAATCACATCGCCGGGACCAAGTAGCTCTTTATTTTAATGATGGCACTCGAAAAGAATCTTACACATTTGGTCAAATGAAAGATTTATCAAATAAGGCAGCTAATGTGTTCAAACAGTACTCAACATTAGAAAAAGGCGATCGTCTCTTTATTTTTATGCCACGATCACCAGAACTTTATTTTTCACTATTAGGTGCTATTAAGATGGGAGTAATTGTAGGTCCATTGTTTGAAGCATTTATGGAAGGTGCAGTGTATGATCGACTTTCTGATAGTGAAGCAAAAGTAATTGTTACAACACCTAGCTTGTTAAGTCGAGTTCCAGTTGAAAAATTACCTAAATTAGAAAAAGTATTTTTAGTAGGAGAAGAGATTGATGAAAATAATCATATCATTGATTTCAATAAAAAATTATCAGAAGCTTCTACTGAATTTGAAATAGAGTGGGTAGACCGTGAAGATGGAATGCTCTTACACTATACATCAGGTTCAACTGGTGCGCCAAAAGGAGTGTTGCATGTTCATAATGCAATGATCCAACAATACCAAACAGCTCAGTGGGTACTTGACTTACAAGAAAATGATATCTATTGGTGTACAGCTGACCCTGGTTGGGTAACGGGCACTGCATATGGAATATTTGGACCATGGTTAAATGGTGTAACAAATCTTATTATTGGTGGGCGCTTTAGTCCTCAAGCTTGGTATGGGGCAATTCAAGAATATGGTGTTACAGTTTGGTACAGTGCACCTACTGCATTCCGTATGTTAATGGGAGCAGGAAATAGTATTTTAGAACAATACGATTTATCTTCTCTACGCCATGTACTTTCAGTTGGGGAACCACTAAATCCAGAAGTAATCCGTTGGGGAATGGATGAACTTGGCCATCGTATTCATGATACTTGGTGGATGACAGAAACTGGTGGTCATATGATTTGTAACTATCCAACTATGGAAATTAAACCAGGCTCAATGGGGAAACCAGTTCCAGGTGTTTATGCAACAATCGTAGACGATGAAGGAAATGAAGTACCACCGTTTACAATGGGGAACTTAGCAATTCGAAAAGGTTGGCCTTCAATGATGCGCCAAATATGGGGGAACCCTGCTCGCTACGAGTCTTATTTCTTAAAAGGTGAATGGTATGTATCAGGAGACTCAGCATATATGGACGATGATGGTTACTTCTGGTTCCAAGGTCGAGTAGATGATGTAATTATGACTGCTGGAGAGCGAGTAGGTCCGTTTGAAGTTGAGAGTAAACTACTTGAGCATCCAGATGTAATTGAAGCAGGAGTAATTGGAAAACCAGATCCAGTACGTGGTGAAATTATTAAAGCCTTTATTGCATTGCGAGAAGGTGTTGAACCGTCTGATGAATTAGCAGAAGATATTCGTAACTTTGTTAAAACAGGCTTAGCTGCACATGCTGCTCCACGTGAAATTGAGTTTAAAGAAAAACTTCCAAAAACACGTAGCGGAAAAATTATGCGTCGAGTATTAAAAGCTTGGGAATTAAACTTACCAACTGGTGACTTATCTACTATGGAAGATTAATAAATTACTTTTTATATAGAAATAAATAACTATATAAAATAAATATTTATTCACCTGTCATAAAAGGGCATTTATTTGCATATGTAAATAAGTGTCCTTTTTTATATATATTCTTTCATAAATTTGGAATATATAAAAATACAGTTGACTAAATAAATATACAGACTTATACTATCTTTATCTAAATTTAGGGGTGAGTGGATTGAAGGTTGGAATTATAGGAGCAACTGGGTATGGCGGATTAGAACTAATCCGTTTTTTGCATAATCATCCAGAAGTCGAAAAGATTGAATTGTTTACATCTTCGGAGGAAGGAGCTATTTTCTCATCGAAGTATGGTCATTTATTAACAATTCATGATCAAGCTTTAAAGAAAATAGAAGCGGAGACATTATCGAAATTTGATGTGGTGTTCACTAGTACTCCTTCAGGGGTAACAAGTACATTACTCCCGCCACTTGTAGGTGTAGGACCAAAATTAATCGATTTATCGGGCGATTATCGTTTAAAAGATTTAAATGAATATGAAAAATGGTATAAAAAGACACCAGCTCCTCAGGAAATTGTAAATTTAAGTGTTTATGGTTTAACTGAATGGAATGCTGGGAATATTAAGTCAGCGGAACTAATCGCTAATCCAGGTTGTTATCCTACAGCTGTCCTACTTTCGATTTTACCTTTAATAAAAGAACGGTTAATCGATCCACAGCATCTAATCATCGATGCTAAAAGTGGAGTTTCTGGAGCAGGGAATAAACCTTCTCAATTAACACACTATAGTGAAATGAATGAAAACTTTGCTATCTATAAAGTAAATGAACATCAACATATTCCTGAAATTGAACAAGCAATTGAGATGTTTGCAGATGCTAAAACTAGCATTAGCTTTAATACTCATTTAATTCCCATGACTCGTGGAATTTTAGCCACAACATATGCACCAGTTTTACCAGGTGTTACGAATCAACAACTGACTGATTGTTTACTAGAAACATATAAAAATCATCCGTTTGTTCGTGTTGTTACTGATGTAGCTTCTTTAGGTACAAACCGAGTAAAAGGCTCAAATTACTGTGATATATTCGTAAAACTAGATGAGCGTACAAATCGAGCAACGATTGTCGGTGTTATTGATAATTTAGTAAAAGGTGCAGCAGGACAAGCGATTCAAAACATGAACGTACAATTCGATTTACCAGAAAAAACAGGACTAGACGTAATACCGTTATTCATTTAAGGGGGAGACCATACTTTATGACAAACTTAATATATGAAGTTAGAAAACTTTCAAGTAAAAACATCGTATCACCAAAAGGATTTTCTGCTTCTGGAATCCATTGTGGTATTAAACATAAAAAGAAAGATTTAGCGATTTTAAAAAGTGAAGTACCTGCGAGTGTTGCAGGTGTATTTACGACAAATGCAGTACAAGCTGCTCCGTTAAAAGTTTCAAAAGAAGTAGTGTACAACACAAAGAAAATGCAAGCGATTATTGTTAACTCAGGAAATGCCAATGCATGTACTGGTAAACAAGGTATTGCAGATGCATATGAAATGCAAAAATTAGCTGCAGATAAATTAGGTATTGATCCTTCTTTAGTTGGTGTTGCGTCAACAGGTGTAATTGGGGAAATTTTAAATATGGAACCAATTCGTAGTGGTGTTGGAATGTTAAATTTAGGAAATAACCTAGAAGATGGTATTGATTTTGCACAAGCCATTTTAACAACTGACACAGTTATGAAAAATACGACTTACAGCACAATTGTTGATGGAAAAGAGGTTATCATCTCAGGTACAGCAAAAGGCTCTGGTATGATTGAACCTAATATGGCAACAATGCTTGGTTTTATTACAACAGATGCAAATATTGAATCCGATGAATTACAAAAAGCATTATCTGAAATTACTGATTTAACTTTTAATTCAATTACTGTTGATGGTGATACATCTACTAACGATACGGTTCTTGTAATGGCAAATGGTCTTGCTGGAAACGATCCATTAACACCAGCACATCCTGATTGGGCTAACTTCTACAGTACATTAAAGGCAGTTGCTGAAGACTTAGCAAAAGCAATTGCAAGAGATGGTGAAGGTGCAACGAAATTAATTGAAGTAGAAGTTGAAGGTGCAATTTCTGACGAAGAGGCTCGTAAAATTGCAAAAACTGTAGTAGGTTCTCCTTTAGTAAAAACAGCTGTTTTCGGTTGTGATGCTAACTGGGGTCGTATTATTGCGGCGGTAGGTTATAGTGGTGCAACAGTGGATCCTGAAAAAATTACGATTAAAATCGGAAATGCTTTAATGGTTGAAAATGGAGAACCAGTTAAGTTTTCTGAAGAAGAACTGATTAAAATCTTAAAAGCAAATGAAGTGAAAATAAATGTTTCATTAGGCCAAGGTGAAGGAAAAGGATTAGCATGGGGGTGTGATTTAACTTATGACTACGTTCAAATCAACGCATCATACCGCTCGTAAGAAAATTGTTATTAAACTTGGTGGTAGCACATTAGAAGGCTTAAATGAGGCCTTCTTTTCCAATTTCAAAAAATTACAACAACAAGGTTATGATATTGTAATTACCCATGGTGGTGGCCCTGCAATTAATCGTGAATTAGAAAAGCAAAATGTCACTTCCACAGCTATTAACGGGATTCGTGTAACAAGCGAAGATGCTATTGGAATTGTGCAATCAACACTAGTAGGAAAAGTGAATCCTGGCTTAGTTCATGAATTAAACAAAGCTAGTATAAATGCTATTGGATTAAATGGTTTTGATGGAAATTTACTAGAAAGTGAATTTTTAAACAAAGAAACATATGGCTTTGTTGGGAAAATTAAAAAAGTAAATACGGATTTACTAAATCAATTAATTGAACAAAATATAGTTCCAGTTATTTCTTGTATTGGTGCTACAGTAGATGGACAAGCATTAAATATTAATGGAGATACTGTTGCTAGCGAAGTTGCGTTAGCAATTGGTGCTGAAAGTTTACTTCTTGTAACGGATGTTGCTGGGATTCGTATTGAAGGGGAATATCAACAAGAGGCAACAGAAGAGTTAATTAATCAATGGATTAACGAGGGTCATATTTATGGTGGAATGATTCCAAAAGTTCAAGGTGCCCTTCAAGTATTGAATGCAGGAATCCCTTCAGTACAAATCGTAAATGATAGTTTAACAGGAACTACAATTTTATCAAAGGAGCTAGTCAAATGAGTGCGCTTTTTAATAACTACGCAAGAAGACCAATCAGTATTGTAGAAGGAAATGGAACAGTAGTAAAAGATAGCAGTGGTAAAAGCTATTTAGATTTCACTAGTGGTATTGCTGTATGTTGTTTAGGACATAGTCATCCAGCACTAGTTAACACAATTAAAGAACAAAGTGAAAAAATTTGGCATACTAGTAACCTTTTTGAAAGTCCAGGTCAAGAAGCTTTAGCTGCTAGTTTGGTAAAAGATAATCACTTATCATACGCTTTATTCTGTAACAGTGGTGCAGAAGCAAATGAAGCTGCTATTAAATTAGCCCGTAAACATACTGGTAAAAGTCATATAATTACTTTTAAAAATTCATTCCACGGCCGTACATTTGGTGCCATGAGTGCTACTGGTCAAGAAAAAATTCATAAAGGATTTGGACCATTAGTTGATAAATTTACTTATTTACCATTTAACGATGTGGAAGCATTAAATAATGCAGTGGATGATTCAGTTGGAGCAATCATGCTTGAAATCATTCAAGGTGAAGGTGGAGTAAATTCAGTCACTGAAGAATTTGCAGATGCTATTAATAAAATTTGCCAAGAGCGTAACGTTTTATTAATCGTGGATGAAGTACAAACAGGTATTGGCCGTACGGGTACGCGATTTGCCTTTGAACAAACTTCACTTAAACCAAATATTGTTTCAATGGCAAAAGGACTAGGTGGGGGATTCCCAATCGCAGGTATTTTAGCTACTAGTGAGTTATATGATACTTTTGGTCCAGGTTCACATGGAACAACATTTGGTGGAAATCCACTCGGTGTAGCTGTAGCTCAAACAGTAATTGATATCGTGTTCCAACAATCTTTCTTAGATGAAGTTGTTGAAAAATCAACATACTTCGTTGAAAAGTTAGAAAATACTTTACCAAGTGATCAATTCACAATCCGTGGAAAAGGTCTAATGCTTGGAATAGATTGCGGTAAAGATGTTGCACCATTTGTTGCAAAAGCAGAAGAAAAAGGATTATTACTTGTTGCAGCTGGTCCACAGGTTCTACGTTTATTACCACCTCTAACAGTTTCAAAAGAGGAAATCGATCAAGCTGTAGCAATATTAGAAGAAGTTTTACTTTCAACAGTATTAGCATAAATAAAAAACGCGAGAATGTTGTTATCCAACATCCTTGCGTTTTTTGTATTTTATTGAACTGTTTGTTCGGGGTTAGTTGGTAGTTGTTCATTTGAACCACCGTTTTCATCTTCTGGTGGAACACCGTCAATCGGTACTTCAGGTATTGTTGGTATTTCTACATTAGAAGCGATAGGATTAGAATTTGCAGACTCTAAACCAGTAATATCAACAGCTACTACTGTAAATGTACCATTGTTTGGAACTGTAACACTACGACCTTCTCCATCACGTACTGTACTAATTAATGTACGTCCATTTGTTACATCATATACGCGATATCCTACGACATCATTGGATCCAGATCTTGTCCAAGTAAGTGTGTTCCCTTGTAAAGTTGCAGTGACTGCTTGAGGCGCACTACTGTCTGCGTTGAAAGTAGCAGTTGACACCACTTTACCGGATGGTAGTAATTTTGATGGGTCTCCACCTAATCGACCTAGCATTCTTTTAGCAAAATCAGGGTTAATGCCAAAACCACCACCAGAAACAACAAATTCTCTTGGTGTAGAGCTTAATGGTTGATAAGCTTTGCCGTTTACTATCACACTTTCTCCAGATGCTGAAATTAGGCTATCATCAGTTTGAGAAGGGACAAATACGTTTCGATTAAATAAATCGCTACGAACATACCCAGCATTTGAACAAGCGGTTGATGGAGCCATTCCAGAAATTCCACAGAATGAAGCATATACAACATTTTCAGGTTGTTTAAATCTTTCTTTTGTACCAACAAGTTCTGGTTCTGCATCATATATTGAATTCATCAAATTTGCCCAAAGCATGTTGACACGTGTACTTGGTTGATAGTAAGTATTGTTAAATTGGTAAAGTGTTTTTGGTTGATCATAACCCATCCAAACTCCTAATGTAATGTTTGGATTATAGCCAACTAGCCAAACATCTTTATATTCTTGCGTAGTACCAGTCTTTGCTGCAAAGTCTGATGAGAACTTTAACATACTCTTAGCGCGGGCTCCAGTACCGTAATCTAATACATCTCTAAGCATATCAGTTATCATATAAGATGTTTCTTTTGAGAAGACTTGTACAGGTTCTGGTTTGTGTTCATAAATTACATTACCATCTAAATCAACTATTTTTTCGATCATATATGCATCGATAAATTGACCATCGTTTGCAAATGTTGAAAAGGCATTTGTATTTTCTTCCACCGTTGTCCCATTTGTAAGTCCACCAATAGCAGTTGCTAGATTGACATAATCTCCTTCAGATAAGCTAGAGAATCCCATTTTTTCTAAAAATGTAGCTGGTTGACGATCTAATATTGAGTCATATAAACGTAATGCTGTTAAGTTTTGTGAATGAGCCAATGCTTCTCGAGCCGGCATTAACCCTCTTTCTTCATTTTCAATATAGTTTGAAGGACTATAACCATCGTAACTGCGTGTAAATTTCACATCGACCACAGGACTACCTGCTCCGATTACACCATATTCAATCGCGGGACCATAAGCTAATAATGGTTTCATTGTAGAACCATTAGGTCGATTTGCTTGTGTAGCATGGTTAAGTTGTGAGATTTCAAAATCTCGTCCACCAACAAAGCTTAAGATTTTTCCTGTTTTATTTTCAATGACAATACTTCCTACTTGAACAGGCATTTCAACTGTTTTTTCTTCTTTTGTCTCAGGATCAGTTATTGTCGTTGTAAATGTATGTCCATAATATTGGAAATTGTTAGCTGCTTTTTGCATTGCATCGTACATATCTTTATCAATAGTAGAATAAATGCGATATCCACCTGAACGTACGTTGCGATCGGCTAAAATTAAATATTTATCTTTTAAATTTTCTTCTTCAATTAGGCGTTTCGGATCAATTCCGTCCTTTTCAGCTAAAATATTTGCAATAATTTCTTTTGCACGATTTTCTAGCTCATAAGTAAGCCATGGATAATTATCTGTAGCTTGTGCTTCTGGTTCGCGGAAATCTTTTGTAATGTCATAATTTATGGCTTCTTCGTATTCCGCTTTTGTTATGTAACCTACTTCCAACATTCTGCTTAGTACGATTTTCATTCGGTCAATTCCTGGTTGTAACCCTTCTGGATCCTTTAAGACACCTTTATTTGTAAATGGTGTATGAGCAAAAGGAGCTTGAGGAATACCTGCAATATACGCAGCTTGAGGTAAAGATAAGTCAGCTGCTGAAATACCGAAAATACCTTGTGCAGCAGTTTCTACGCCGGCAATATTTTTACCAGACGCATTTCGACCATAAGGAATAATATTTAAGTAAGCTTCTAATATTTCATCCTTCGTCATAAATTTTTCTAGTCGGAAAGCAAGTAATATTTCTCTGGCTTTTCGTTCATACGAAACTTCATTCGTTAATATTTGGTTTTTAATTAATTGCTGTGTTAATGTCGAGCCACCTGTTTGTGTGGATGAATTTGTAAAATCTTGTAATAGTCCGCGTAATACCGCTTTTGGAACAATGCCATTATGTTCTAAGAAATATTCATCCTCAGTTGCTAAAACTGCATTTATTAAAAGTGGTGATACAGCATCTAATGTTGTTTCACGACGTTCTAAATCAGTTCGAAGTTTCCCAATATAAATTTCATCGGCAAAGTAAATTTCACTTGTTTCTTCATAACTGTATATTTGTTCCCTCATTTCTTCGCCAGCGTAGAGAGGGTCATCCTTTACAAGTGATGCAAAGTAACCTGCACCGATAGCCCCAACAAAAACAATGCCTATTAATAAACTAATTACAAAAATGAGTGTTAAATTCCATAATACACTCCCAGTAATTCGTATAAATTTATAACGTTGAGATGTTTCTATTGTTTCAATTTTTTCGTTGAATTGTTCGATACGTTGTTTGAACTGTTGTAACCACTCTTTCATAAATCCACCTCCCTAAATCTTGTTTATTATAGCATAATTCGATATTATTCGAACATAAATATTGACATTGAGAGAAGAACAGGTAAAATATTCATTATAGTTTTTCAAGTGTTGAAGAGTTTGAAGTAGTGTTTTCATTCACTGTATAGAGAGCTAGCGGCTGGTGGAAGCTAGACAAAGTGGGAACATGAATTACGTTCTTGGAGCTTGAACGTCCGCGTCACGATAGACGATCTCGAGTGGGAAAGTTGTTACTTTCCAAGCTGGGTGGTACCGCGTTAACTTATATTTAACGTCCCTGCATGCAATAAAAATTGCGTGTAGGGGCTTTTTTTAGTGCAACAGAGTCTATGTATAAACTATTGATTTGTAAACCAAAGATAATGAAAGTAGGAGGAAAACATCATGACAAACCAATTAATTGAAGATTTACAATGGCGTGGATTGTTATACCAACAAACAGACGCTGAAGGTATGGAAAAATTATTAAATGAGGAAAGTGTCTCACTTTATGTTGGTGTTGACCCAACTGCTGATTCAATGCATATTGGACACATTGTTCCTTTATTAACATTACGTCGATTCCAACAAGCGGGGCACCGTCCAGTACTTTTAGTTGGTGGTGCAACTGGAATGATTGGAGATCCTTCTGGAAGATCTTCAGAACGTAATTTATTAACAGCTGAACAAATTGAAAAGAATGTTGCTGGCTTAAAAGCACAAATGGAACGTATTTTTGATTTTGGCGAAGGTGAAAATGGTGCAATCTTAGTTAATAACTATGATTGGGTTGGAGGCATGAGCGTAATCGATTTTTTACGTGATTACGGAAAGCTGGTAAATGTAAACTACTTACTTGCTAAAGATACAATTGCTTCTCGACTTGAAACAGGTATCTCCTTTACAGAATTTACTTATACAATTTTACAAGGTCTGGATTTTAGCCATCTATATGACAATCATAATGTTCGTATCCAAGTTGGAGGATCTGACCAATGGGGGAACATAACAACGGGTCTGGAAATCATTCGTAAAACTCATGACGAAGAAGCAAAAGCTTTTGGTATCACCATTCCTTTAGTAACGAAAGCTGATGGTACTAAATTTGGTAAAACTGCTGGTGGGGCAGTTTGGTTAGATGCTGAGAAAACATCACCTTACGAATTCTATCAATTCTGGATAAACACAGCGGATGCGGATGTTGTTAAATATTTAAAAATCTTTACTTTCCTATCTCGTGAAGAAATTGAAGCATTAGAAGTTGCAGTACAAGAAGAGCCACATTTAAGAAAAGCACAAAAAACATTAGCTGCTGAAATGACAAAACTTATTCACGGTGAAGAGGGTCTAGAGCAAGCTGAACGTATTACTGCTGCATTATTCTCTGGTGACTTAAAATCTCTTTCAGTTGATGAAATGAAAGTGGCCTTTGCAGGTGTGCCTTCTGTTGAAATTGGAAAAGAAGATAAAAACATTGTAGATTTAATTGTTGAAGCAGGAATTTCTTCATCAAAACGTCAAGCGCGTGAAGATGTAACGAATGGTGCTATCTCAATTAACGGAGAAAAAGTAACAGACCTTGATTATATAGTGGATGCAAAAGATCGTTTAGAAGATGCCTTTGCAATCATTCGTCGTGGTAAGAAAAAATACCATATGGTGAAATTTATATAATTGATATTTCAGGCTAATCCAAGTTTTCTTGGGTTGGCCTTTTTTCTTTAAATCATTCTAGGAGCAGTAATAATTTTGTGTCAAAATAAAAAAGCCTTGAAACCTTGTAAGAACAAGATTTCTAAGGCTTTTATCATTTGAAAGTAGCAAATACTAACGAGAGTAGAACTCAACGATTAATGATTCGTTAATTTCAGCAGACAATTCAGAACGCTCTGGAAGACGTACAAATGTACCTTCTTTTTTGTCAGCGTCGAATGATAAGTATTCAGGTACGAAGTTGTTTACTTCGATAGCTTCTTGAACTACAGCAAGGTTTTGAGATTTTTCACGAAGAGAAATCGTTTGACCTGGTTTTACGCTGTAAGAAGGAATGTCAACGCGTTTACCATCAACTAAGATGTGACCGTGGTTAACTAATTGACGAGCTCCACGACGAGTGCGAGCTAATCCTAAGCGGTAAACTAAGTTGTCAAGGCGAGTTTCAAGTAAAATCATGAAGTTTTCACCAAGAACCCCTCTCATTTTACCAGCTTTAACGAATAGGTTTTTGAATTGACGTTCGCTCATACCATACATATGACGAAGTTTTTGTTTTTCTTGTAATTGTAAACCGTATTCAGATAATTTTTTACGTTGGTTTGGACCGTGTTGACCTGGAGCATAAGGGCGTTTTTCTAATTCTTTACCTGTGCCGCTTAATGAAATACCAAGGCGACGAGACACTTTCCAAGATGGACCTGTATAACGAGACATAGTTTTGTCTCCTCCTTTTAATTTGGTTTTTTTGTTGTAAAACAAAAACCAGTTATACCCGAACCTGATTGCATTTTATTTTCATGTACCTTCGCCCTAGCAGCCGATTAGGGTTACGCAATACACCATCTAATTCACAATAAACTTGTCTATATTAGAGGAATAAAATACAAAGCAAGCATATATAACTGCTGCGTTCATTTTACACAAAAAACATTGTATAATATTCTGCTATATGACGTCAAGAAATAATGTTTCAAAGTAGTTGGTAAAAGAAGGAATAAAGTACTTATTGCTATTAATATTACAAAGACATTATGCTATAGTAGGACTTGTATGTATCCTACAATTTTATAGTCAATAAGACATAAAAGGTGTATACTTTATTATAAGCTAATAGTAATTGATTTCGTAAAGGAAAAGAAAAGGTGATTTCATGATTGAGCATCGGCAGACATTAATTAATATCAAGTCAGATTTGTTAAGTATATGTATCAGTGCTCTTGAAAAACAAGACAGTTATTATGAATATTCCTTACTGTTACATAAATGCTTACATCAACATTTTGATATTGATCAATGTTTTTTTCTTTTATATGAAGGGGAAACATTAAAACCTTTTAACATAAATTCAACCAATGAGATAAATGAAATTCCTTGGGAAAATTTTGAATCATGGTTTGGACAACAAAAATGGGTGGAAGTACCGGATGATTTACTAATGACAAGCGAGTTTAAACAGCTCACGCATATGATTTTGTTGAAAGTTGGACATTTCGATATACATGGGGTCTTATTAGTAAAATCAACGCCTAAATGGTCTGCCTTTACACAATCAGAATATTTCGAAGATTTTGTCGATGTTGTCTCAAAAACATTATCGATGATTAGTAAAAATGTCGTAGTTCGCCATAATGAAAAACAATATCGGAAGTTATATACAATGTCTGATTTATTTCACTCAACGATGGATATTGATTTGATTTTGGAAAATGTACTAATTACTATTCAAGAAAATTTCCCGAACTTTAATGTTGAATTAATTTTATCTAATGACCAAGATCGCCAGACAAAAATTCCTATAAAGCAATTTGACTATTTATCTGAAAGACCATCAGCTATTGAAGCATTTGTGTCTGGTAAAATCATAACTGAAGATGCAGATGATTTAAACTGTACTCTTTTGAACGCACCAATTAAAGGAAGACAAGCGATTTATGGGATACTACAAGTTAGTGCACCATACTCATATTTGTTTACATCAACGCAAAAAGAGTTTATTCGAATGCTCGCCCATGCATCTGGTAATGCGCTGGAAAATGCAAAGCTTTACCATCAATCGCATCGGCTAATTAGCGATTTACAATTAATAAATGAAACTTCACATCGTCTAAATATGAGATTAGATATAAATGAAATGTTTATGTTCTTACAAAAGCAATTAATGAAATCGTTTCAACCGATGGAGTTATGTTTTGTCTTAAAAGAGAATGATGAATATAAACTAACGGAAGCTTCAACGGACTTATTCCAAATGGATGAGGGTGCTATCTATATTAATCATGTAGGTAATCATTTTAATAAAAGCCATGATCCATTGTTTATTGCAGATTTTAGTCGCCTAATTTCAAAAGATGTTCGTTATAAATCAGTAATGGCAATTCCTATGATTGTTGAACAACGTATCAATGGTTTTAGTATTGTATTACATCGTGATTCTTATTTCTTCTCCTTTGATAGCTTTAAGTTAATGCAATCTTTAATACATCATTCATCATTAGCCATTGCGAACTCAATTTTAAGAAATCAATTGCAAGAAATGGTGGATCATGATCATTTAACAAAATTGTATGCTAGAAACTATTTAGATAAATTTGTGGAGCAATCGTTACAGAATGACGATTCCGGAATGTTTTTACTTATTGATATAGACAATTTTAAACGGATTAATGATACTTATGGACATCAAATTGGAGATACGATATTAGTTCAAATTGGTGAACTATTAATGAATATCATTGACGATCGCGGAATAAGTGCAAGATGGGGTGGAGAAGAGATGGCTGTTTATGTAACAAACATCCATGAAAATGAAGCACTCCAACTTTCTCAGCAAATTGTTGATTCAATTCCAAAAGCAACAGACCCATCTGTAACGATTTCTGCTGGATTAGTATTTTGGAATAAGAAAGCACCTGCTGAGTATCAAAAAATCTTTTTACAGGCAGATACTGCACTGTATGTTGCAAAAAATAATGGGAAAAATCAAGTTTGTCTTTATGATGACTCAATGCTGTTACAATCATAAAAAACTTACTATGATTTATGAGGTGATTCTCATCATACATAGTAAGTTTTTTTGTTTTGAAAAAATATGAATTAAGTATTATAAAAGGAGTTGTCTGAAAAGTCATTTTGAGACAACTGCTTTGCGACGAGGATAGTGGAAATTTATTTCGACTACCGCAGGAACAATAATTCATAAGAGATATTTATCAAGAAAGAAAAGAGGTGTCCAAAAAATTATTACTTTTTGGACACCTCCAGATGGTTATAAATGCTTCATTAAGGTGTTAACAAATTGCTCGAGGCCTTGACGATCTTCATCGCTGAATCGACCTTTATTTGGGCTATCAATATCTAAAACACCAATTACTTCATTATTTTTAATTAATGGTATTACAATTTCTGAATTTGTTGCAGCATCACAGGCAATATGACCGGGGAATGCATGGACATCTTCAACGACGATTGTTTCTTTTTTAGAAACAGCCGTACCACATACACCACGACCAACTGCAATTCTTACACATGCTGGCAGACCTTGGAATGGCCCTAATACAAGTTCCCCTTCTTTCATTAAATAGAAGCCAACCCAATTTATATTATTCAAAAATTGATTTAATAAAGCAGATGCATTGCTTAAATTTGCAATAGTATCCTTTTCTCCATCAAGAAGTGCATTTAACTGTTGGGATAGAGTATTATACTGTGCTGAAATAGAGCCTTCATAATTTATCTTTGAAAACATAGAGACCTCCAAATGTTGTTACTTAAAAAGTAAATGATAGTGTTGATGTAAATCTTTTACACAATGCGCATCAGAACCAAACACAATTGGTAGCTCGATTGAACGTGCATATTCAATCATTGGTAATGGTGGATAAGGTTCTTTACAAAATGTTTTACTCAAACCGGCACTGTTTACATCTAATTCATAATTTTTATCCTTCATTAATTGTAAAATTTCTTTAATGCGATCACCATCTTCAATTTGTTCACCGTGAGCTAGTTGGAATTTATGTATTAGTGTTGGATGACCTATTCTTCTTGGTTTAAATCTACCTAAATTTGCTTCAATAGATTTTATTACAGTATCATAATAAAGGTTGTACATTTCATTTATGCCACCGACTTTTTGTGCGAAATCTAAATAAACTTCTTCAGAAAAATCGATACATGTGTAAGAATCATTGAATTTTAAAAAATGGACCGATAAAATCGAGTCATCTAATGAAGGACCGACAATGTCAAGAAGTGCACGGGTTTCAGTTTCGTAACCAATTATATAATCAATTTCTAGTCCTATATTAATAGTTATATCTTTTGCATAATGTTCTTTTAATTTTTTTAAAGTTTCAATGTACGTTGTTAAATCTTTCGGCTTCATACCAGAATCCTTATCTGGTGTTGGATCTACGAAATTTGTAGGCAGTGGTGCATGTTCAGTAAATGTAATGTGTGTAAATTGATTTTCTATTGCTTTTTCAATATATAATTCAAATGCATCACTAGTGCCGTGGGGGCAAAATGGTGAGTGTATGTGACCATCTTTCTTCATAAACGGAACCTCCATATCATTATTAAAGTTTACTTTAACAAAAACCTTTATTTTTTTAAACAAAACCCAAAAAACATGGTATATTATAGTTACAAAATAGCAGGCGTAGTGATTTTGGAATAGGGGGCTTACGATGAAGTATATCATCATTGTCGTCATCGTACTATTAGCATTATTTATCGTTGGGTTATTAATCAGGCGAAAACATAATGTTGTTATACAGCGACTTGAAAAAGAAAAAATGCAAATTCAGCATTATCCAATATTTGAGGAGCTAACAAAAGTCAAAGCATTAAACATGAATGGTCAAACAGAAGAAATGTTTGAACATTGGCGAAACATGTGGACAGAAGTAATAGATGTCCATGTCATTAAAATTGATTCTATGCTTTTTGATGCTGAAGAATACATAGATCGGTTTAAATTTAAAAAAGCTTCCATTATCGAACGTGAGATAGAAGAATATATCGCAAAGTGCGAAGAAAATAAAACAAAGATATTAAATGAATTAGAAGAGTTAATTGGAAGTGAAGAAAAAAATAGAATTGAGATTGAACAATTAAAAGAACAGTATCGTTCGGCTCGTAAAACGCTTTTAGCTCATCAATATTCTTTTGGTCCAGCATTACAAGCTCTTGAAAAAAGAGTTGAGCAGTTCACACCAAAATTTGAAGAATACGATGTGCTAACAGTAGAAGGGAATTATTTACAAGCAAGAGAAATTGTCCTTCAGCTTTCGAATGAGGCTCAAGAATTGTTCAAGTTGTTAAATGAGGTTCCAAGTTTACTAACTGAAATTCAAACAAAGATACCAACTGCTATCCATGACTTAAAAAACGGGCAACGAGAAATGGAAGATCAAGCTTATTATTTAAGACATCTAGAGTTAACGGAGTATTTGGAAAGTGTTGAAGGCGAACTCGATGCTTTAAAAGAAAAACTTGCTAATCTAGAAATAGATATAGTGGGTCCACGCATCGAAGAAATCAACGATACAATTGATAACTATTATGACCTACTTGAAAAAGAAGTTATTGCGAAAAATTACGTTGATAAAAACTGTGATAAAACTTTCAGTATATTAAATGAAGTGTTAACTGTAACAAGAGAAGTAGGTAATGAAGCAATCTATGTCCAAAGTAGTTATCATTTATCTGATAAAGAAGCAGAAATCCCGAAAATCGGATTGAAGCAGCTTGAAGTCATTCAAAAGCGTTACGAATTACTTGTTACTCGTGTTCAAGAGGAGAAGTCAGCTTATTCAAGCTTACAGGAAGAGCTAATCGATATCAGTAATGAAATTGAACGAATTAAAGAAGAACAAGAACAGTTCTCAAATCGTTTGAAAAATTTACGAATTGATGAAAATAAAGCTCGAGCACAACTTGAATCATTAAAGCGTCTTTTACAAGAAACAGATCGACAGTTGAATAAAGCTAATATCCCTGGTATTCCAGAAGAAATGGATGCTCGCCTTGAAGAAGCGGAGGAACAATTATTTATTGTGATGCAAAGCCTTCAAGAGATTCCATTAAATATGCAAAAAGTTCATAGCAATTTACAACATGCAAACCATTGCATTCAAGAAGCAAATAAACATGCAAATGAAATGATTTTAAATGTAATGTTAATTGAACGTATGATTCAATATGGCAATCGTTATAGAGCGACAAATCCAAAGGTACATCAACTTTTACTAGAGGCAGAAGAAGCCTTTAAGCAATACCGGTACATAAAAGCATTAGAAGATGCAGCGGCAGCTGTTGAACTAGCTGAGCCTGGTGCAATTAAACGAATTGAAGAGCTTGTAGAAGAAGAAATGTATGCGAAAAATTAGATGGGTAGTCGTGGATTGACATAAGCGTTATAATGAAATAAAGAAATAGAGGGTGTCCAAAAAGTTAAATCTTTTTGGACACCTCTATTCTTTCTTGATAAATATCCCTTATGAATTATTGCTCCTGCGGTGGTTAACACCATCCTCGTCGCAATTTATCTGTGACGAAAGCGGAGCGTCAGTCACAAAGGGCTGTCTCAAAATGACTTTTCAGACAGCCCTTTATTATGGATATGACATTATGCAAATTTTTAAAATATTATAGTGTCTTCTATAATCCAGCCATTAGCAAATTGAAAAGCATTTAAAAGAAGGTAGGATAAAATGATATATTTAGATAATAGTGCTACAACTAAACCTTATAAAGAGGTTTTAAATACATTTATTCAGGTTAATGAATCTTTTTATGCAAACCCAGCTTCAATTCATGAGGCAGGTGTTGAGTCTAATACTTTACTCGATCGTGCAAGAGCTCAAATGGCTAAAATTTTAGGTACAGATGACCGCCAAGTCCTTTTTACAGCTGGTGGAACAGAGTCAAATAACTTTGCGATTTTCGGTATCGCAAAAGCGAATACACATAAAGGAAAACATATTATTACTACTGAAATTGAACATGCTTCTGTTTTAGAATCAATTCGTGTACTGCAAGCAGATGGGTATGAAATTGATTATTTATCAGTAGATTCAAATGGCGTTATTTCACTACAAGAACTTCAAGAAAAACTTCGTAAAGATACGGTTTTAGTAAGTATTATGCATGTTAATAATGAGATGGGAGCAATTCAACCAATCGAAGAGGCTGCGAAAATTATTCATGAAAGCAGTCGAGCAACTTTTCATGTAGATGCTGTCCAAAGTTTTGGTAAGATGCCTATTTACTTTAAAGATGATGCAGGTCCAGACATTATATCCATTTCAGGACATAAAATTCATGGATTAAAAGGTTCTGGCGTAATCGCATTCCGTAAAAAAATGAATATTGCTCCACTTCTTTTAGGTGGAGGACAAGAATATGGATTGCGTAGTGGTACGGTTGCTGTTCCACAAGCAGTTGCCCTTGCGAAAGCTGCAAGAATGGCAGTGGAAGACCTAGAACAGTCTATGAAAAAATACCGAAAATGGCATAATGAATTAATGGAATTTTTAACAAGCTTTGGTAGCGTTATTCATATACTTTCAACTCCAAATGGTGCGGCCCATATTTTGTCCTTTAGTGTGAAAGATTTAAAAGGGGAAATTTTGATTAATGCATTACAAAAAAGGGGAATTATTGTTTCAACATCTAGTGCATGTTCTTCAAAACAGAAAAAGACTAGTCATGTTGTTTTAGCATTAAAAACACCACCCAATTTTGTAAATGGTGTAATCCGACTAAGTTTTGGTGGGCTAACTACTGATGAAGATATTCAACAATTTAAAAAAGCTTTCACTGAAGTGATGAAAGAATTAAAAGGAGAATAATAAATGATTTGGAAAGAAATTTTAATCCGTTACGGTGAACTGTCTACAAAAGGACGAAATAAGAAGGATTTTATTAGTCGATTACGTACGAATATAAGAAATACTTTTAATGATATTGCCCCATTAAACATTCACTCAGAACGCGATCGTATGCACATTGAAATTGAAACGGAAGAACAATATGAAGTCTTAATGGATAGAATGCCTACGATTTTTGGTATACAATCATTCAGCCCAGTTGCTTATTGTGAGAAAGATTTGGAATCAATGAAAAACCTTTCTTTATTAATTATGGAACAATTTAAGGAGCAACAAATTACATTTAAAGTGGAAGTTCGCCGTTCCGATAAAACTTTCCCACTTGAATCCCATGAAATTCAACGAGAAATCGGTGGTCATGTATTAAGAAGTAATCCAAATATTTCGGTTCAAGTAAGAAAACCTGATGTAGAACTACGCATTGAAATACGAAAAGATGCAGTTTATATGATGGCTCAAGTAATACCGGGTGCTGGGGGCATGCCAGTAGGTTCAAACGGAAAATCATTGTTAATGTTGTCAGGTGGTATTGATAGTCCTGTAGCAGGATATTTAGTAATGAAGCGCGGTGTACGTATAGAAGCAATTCACTTCTTTAGCCCACCATATACAAGTGATCATTCATTGCAAAAAGTAAAAGACTTAGCAAATGAATTAACGAAATTTGGTGCAAATATTCGTTTACATGTTATTCCTTTTACTGAAATTCAAACATTAATTCGTGATCGTGTTCCTAGTAATACATTGATGACAACTACTCGTAGATTAATGATGCGAATTGCAGATAAAGTGCGAGAAGAAATTGGTGCTCTTGGGATTGTAACGGGGGAAAGTTTAGGACAAGTGGCTAGTCAAACGTTAGAAAGTTTAACTGCTATTAACGATGTGACGAATACACCGATTTTAAGACCATTAATTGCTTTTGACAAATTAGAGATTATACAAATTGCTGAGCAAATTGGTACTTATGAAACGTCAATTCGTCCATATGAGGATTGCTGTACAATCTTTACGCCAGCTAATCCAAAAACGAAACCAAAAGTTGATAAAATAAAATATTATGAAAGCTTCACAGAGTTTGATGAATTAATTGAACGTGCTGTAAAAAATCGTGAAGTGTATCGATTCCCTGAAAAAAATGAATCGAAAGATAAGTTTGCTGATTTATTATAGTTTTTAACTATTAACCGGAAATACTTACCTCTAAATTTTTGTGTATTAAAAATGTGATACCGCACATTCTATATGCACAAGGAGGTGAGAGACATGGCAAACAACAATAGCGGTAACCGTAATAAGCTTGTAGTACCTGGTGCAGAACAAGCTTTAGACCAAATGAAATATGAAATCGCTCAAGAGTTTGGTGTTCAACTCGGACCTGAAGCGTCTTCTCGTGCAAACGGATCAGTCGGAGGAGAAATTACTAAACGCCTTGTGCAAATGGCTGAATCACAATTACGTGGCGGCCAACAATAATTATTAAATTAAAGGGCTGGTAGCTAAATGCTACTGGCCTTTTTTCATTTGTATTATCTTATCCCAAATTTATTAGTTTTAACGGAAAATTATTATTGATTTTTAAATAATAAGAGTACGATTTTACCTAAATTCAGTCAAAATAGAGGAATATTTTGAAATTTCGATTGAGTATTATTATAATTAGTATAATGTATCATTTGATGCAAAAAAGGGGGATACAAATGAAAAGAGAAGATTTATTAGCTCCTGAAGATTACAACATTGTTGATGAAATTGAAAAGTATGCACAAAATGAAGAAAAGACAGCTTTAATCGTTCATCATGTAAACGGGGAATTAGAAAAGGTCTCTTACAAAGAATTAATAAAAAAAGCAAATAAGGTTGCTAATTTATTTGCTAATCACGGACTCGGCAAAGGTGATGTGGTTCTCATTATGGTCCCTCGCTCAGTAGAAGCATATGCTACATACATCGGAGCATTAAAAGCAGGACTAACAATCATTCCAAGCTCTGAAATGTTACGTGCAAAAGATATCGATTATCGCATTACCCACTCTCAAGCAAAAGCAATTATTGCTTTTGAAGATGAAATTAGTCAATTTGAAGATGTAAAACATTTAGATGGATTAAAACTTTTTGTATATGGTAAAGGAACAGAATCCTGGATTTCGATTGATGAAAACTTAGATGTTTTATCAGATACTTTTGAAGATATTAAAACAAAACAATCTGATATCGCATTTCTATCCTATACAAGTGGTACAACAGGAAACCCTAAAGGTGTTGTTCATTCCCATGGTTGGGGATATGCTCACTTACGTACAACTGCAGAGTATTGGCTAGGCGTTAAAGAAAATGATATCGTTTGGGCAACTGCTGCTCCAGGTTGGCAAAAATGGATTTGGAGTCCCTTCTTAGCCGTGCTAGGAAGTGGAGCAACTGCATTTGTTCACAAAGGTCAATTTGATCCAAAAGTATATTTACAACTTCTTCAAGATAATAAAATAAATGTTTTATGTTGTACTCCGACTGAATATCGCTTAATGGCGAAAGTAGATCAATTGGAACAATATGATTTATCTAGTGTAAAAAGTGCTGTTTCTGCAGGAGAACCGTTAAATAGTGAAGTAATTAATAAATTCTTAGACGTATTTTCACTACAGGTTCGTGACGGTTATGGACAAACTGAGAATACATTATTAGTTGGAACATTATTAGGTATGCAACCAAAACCAGGTTCGATGGGCAAACCTACTCCAGGAAATGTTGTAGATGTTATTAATGATCTTGGTGAACCTACAAAGCCTGGAGAAGTAGGGGATATTGCAGTTCACTCATCAACACCAGCATTATTTAAAGGTTATTTAAAAGAGCCAGAAAGAACACAAATGCAATTCCGAGGCGAATGGTTCTTAACTGGTGACCGTGCATATAAGGATGAAGATGGTTACTTCTGGTTCGAAGGTCGAGGAGATGACATTATCATTTCTTCTGGCTATACTATAGGGCCATTCGAAGTAGAGGATGCTCTAGTTAAGCATCCAGCAGTTAAAGAGTGTGCTGTTGTAGGAAGCCCTGACGAAATTCGAGGTAGTATTGTGAAAGCATTTGTTGTGTTACGTGATCCACAATTAAAAACAAATCCAGATTTAATAAAAGAACTTCAAGATCATGTAAAGAACATTACAGCACCATATAAATATCCTCGTGCAATCGAATTTATCGACGAACTTCCGAAGACATCTTCAGGAAAAATTCGTCGTATTGAATTACGTCAAAAAGAACTGAATAAACAAACAGTGAAATAGGAATGCAGATATTATTTCCTAGGGAATAGTGTCGCATTATGGAGATTTGAAATGGTATTTATTTCGAATCTCCATTTTTTTTGGTAAATTTAAAGGCGAAACAAAATTTTTTGAAACAATTGAACATCTTATACGTATGTATGGAGTGAGGAGGAATCAATAACATGAATATGAAAAGATGGCTCGCATTGGGAGCTGCAGTAGTATTATTAGTTTTTTCTATTGGATTAAACACAGTGATGGCTTTATTTAAAACAGATTTCTTTAGTAATTTTGATAGTCTAATGAGTACTGAACAAGAAGTATCTGAAATTGTATTGGAACCAGGAGATTTTAATAAACGCATTGCATTATTATCCGTTGATGGGACGATACAAGATGTGGGTTCAAGTACACCTTGGACAACAGTAGAATATGACCATCAAAACTTTTTAGCACAGCTAGAAGCAATTTTAAATGACGATAGCGTACAAGCTGTTGTATTAGCTGTTGATTCACCAGGTGGTGGTGTCATTGAATCTGCTGAAATCCACAAAAAATTATTAGAAATTAAAGAAAAAAGAGAAATTCCAATTTATGTATCAATGGGCTCAATGGCTGCTTCTGGTGGTTATTATATTTCAGCACCAGCAGATAAAATTTATGCACATCGTGAAACTTTAACTGGTTCAATCGGTGTAATCATGCAAAGTTATAATTTCTCGGAACTAGCAGATAAAGTTGGTATTAAATTTGAAACAATTAAGTCTGGTGCTCATAAAGATATGTTCGGTGGCACAAGACCAACTACAGAAGAAGAAAAAGCAATGTTGCAAGAAATGATTAACGATTCTTATGAGGTATTTGTAGATGTAGTTGAGCAAGGACGTGGAATGACTGAAGCACAAGTGAAAAAAGTTGCCGATGGTCGTGTATTAGGTGGTTCACAAGCATTGAAGGCAGGTCTTGTTGATGAGCTTGGCGGGCTAGAAGATGCAATTGCTTCACTTCGAGCAGACTACGGTTTAGAAGATGCAGAGCTTTTTGAATATGAAACAGGTTTTGGTGATTTCACTTCATTACTTGGTATGAAGATCAGCTCATTCTTTGGACCTTCTCCTGAAGAGAGAATGTTAACAAAACTTATGTCTTGTTATGATGCACCACGTATGATGTATTTATATGGTGAATTTTAAGGAGGGGAATTAGATGTCTGAATTTGGAAATAACGAATCAAATTTGTCTAATACAAACAATGAGATCGTTCCTGCTCCTAATAAGTATTCAGTAGAAGAAATTGAACAGTACGAAGAAAAAACTGCGGGCTTTTGGGTAAGATTTTGGGCTTTTGCCATTGATTCATTATTGGTGAGTGCAATTGTTGGCATCTTAGTAAATCCTGTTTTTCGTCTGTTTGGTTGGAGTTTAAATGACTCAAATTGGTATGCACCAATAACGATTATTTCAGCGATAATTTATTATGCTTACTTTGTTTTAACTACGAAGATTTGGAATCAAACAATCGGCAAAATGATTTTTGGATTAAAAGTAAAACGAGTTAATGGGGAAAAGCTAGATTGGATGACCGTTTTATTCAGAGAGATTGTAGGACGATTTATTAATAATACGATTAAAATTTTATATATTATTGTTGCTTTTATGCCTAAAAATAAAGGGCTGAATGATGTTATTGCCGATACGATTGTAGTTCATGAAAAAGTATATACAAAAAATAAAGTGATTGTTCAAAAGAAAGTAGATTACGAAACAGATCAATCAATCTCAGCAACTTAGGAAGAGAACCATCTGTAATTGTTTTACAGATGGTTTTTATTTTTCACTTCAATCTTAAAGATCACAGTAACGATTCACGCTATATTTTTCAAGCTTAGTTGTTTGCAAATTTTACTTTACCTTTAGTAAGATAAGTTCAGAAAAGGAGGATGAGATTATGGTACAAGTAACATTTATTAACAAACCAGTAACATTAGTAGGTAATGAAGTAAAAGTAGGGGATAAAGCACCTGACTTTTCTGTGTTAGCAAATGATATGTCAACAGTTACATTAAAAGATTCAGCAGGAAAAGTACGTTTAATTGCGTCAGTACCGTCATTAGATACTGGGGTATGTGATGCAGAAACGCGTCGTTTCAATGAGGAAGTAGCAGGTTTAGGTGAAGATGTTGCGTTTTACACAGTATCAGTAGATTTACCTTTTGCTCAAAAACGTTGGTGTGCAGCAGCAGGTATTGATGGTGTTCACACTGTATCAGATTATCGTGATCTTTCTTTTGGAGAAAGTTATGGGGTATATATGAAAGAAAACCGTCTACTTGCTCGTGCGGTGTTTGTAATTGATAGAAATGATACTGTTACTTATGTAGAGTATGTTTCAGAAGGTACAAGCCATCCAGATTATGAGGCTGCTATTAATGCTGTGAAAGAAGCATTAGCGAAATAATTATTTTCGTATCTTGTTTAATTGTTGTAATATAGAATAAACAAGGATGAAAAATATACGTTAAATGTTCGCCCACTCTATTTTTGAGTGGGTTGTTCATTTCAAAAGGAGTCTATGATGGAAAAGTTTGAACAAATATTTTCGTATATTAATGAAAAAGCGAAAGAATACGAGAAAAAAGAAAGTATCACATTTTTAGATGGTGTTTTACAAGCTCTTGAAGATATCCTAGATGAAAAAGATTCATGGTTAGGTAGTACTGCATCAAAAGAAGAAATTCGTAAAGCCATACAAATTGCGATATTAAAAGGGATGAGAAAAACTTCTCAACCAAATCATCAAATGACACCAGATACACTTGGATTACTTGTTGGTTATTTTGTAGAGCAGTTTTTTGAAGAACATATTAAAAATAATCAAATTTCTATTTTAGACCCAGCCGTTGGAACAGGAAATTTATTATTAACTGTAATGAATTTACTTGATGGAAAAAGCTCTGCTACAGGTATTGAAGTAGATGAATTGTTAATACGATTAGCAGCAGATACAGCGGAAATAATTGAACAACCAGTCATGTTCTATCATCAAGATGCTTTACAAAAAATGCTTGTTGATCCAGTTGATGCTGTTGTATGTGATTTGCCTGTTGGTTATTATCCAAATGAAGATGTTGCCCTTGATTATGAATTATGTGCACATGAAGGGTTAAGTTATGCTCATCACTTATTAATTGAGCAATCCGTAAATCATTCAAAAGATGGCGGATATTTATTTTTCTTAATTCCTGCTAATCTTTTTGAATCAGAACAAGCTAAAGATCTACATAAATATTTAAAGAAACACACATGGATTCAAGCAGTTATTCAACTTCCTGAAAACTTGTTTGCTTCAAAAGCCCATGAGAAGAGCATTTTAATTTTACAAAAGAAAAGTGATGAGCAAAGAGCTCCACGTGAGGTACTGCTGGCAAAAGTACCAAACATGTCAAACAAGCAAGCACTTGCTATGTTCTTTGAGAAAGTTCAAATTTGGAAACAAAATAAATAAACAAACTTTAAAAACAAAAAATCAACATTTCGTATGTGAAATGTTGATTTTTTATATGCAGAATCATACTCAACCTTTAAAGAAAATCATTTATGTCCTAGGATATTTTTCTTTGTTGGGAGGGTACATATCTGGTTAACAACAGTGTAAACAGGTTTTCTCGATAGAATAAATAAAATACTAGCAGCAAAAACAAAGATAAGCCAGTATTGTTTTGATTCTAGAATATACTCTTTAATTGGTGAATCGTAAAAAATTCGTATTACAACCATATGTAATAAGTAAATTGATATTGTTACTGAACCGATGGATGTATAAAATCTTCGTTTATTTGATACGAGAGTTAAAAACATATATGTCGCAGTAAACATAACGATATATGCAACGAATCGACCTAGCCAAGCCCATTGCATAGGAACGGTCGATATTTCATCATATGGACGTTTCCCTAATAACCATACATGTTGTTCGATTGGAACAAAGTAATAGATAGTAATAAAACCAATCATCGCTAGTAGGACTCCGTTAAGTACATGCGTGCGTGATTTTAGTTTTAATAAATGTTCGGTCTTTAAATAATAACCTACTAGGAAAAATGGAAAGAAGAAAAATGTCCGTGAAAGACTTAATACCTCATTAATCGAATCGTCATAACCAATAAGAATTGAAATAACTAAAGCTAATGGTAATCCATACTTAATTTTTCCAAAAAAGTATAATAATATGTTCCATAATATTAAACTTAGTAAAAACCATAAAGCCCATCTCGGAATAAACAAACTAAGTTCAATTGAGTCATCAAAAATATAATAATAGTAAACACTATAGAAAATTTGTAAAAGTATATAGGGAAATAATAATTTTTTTATAACCTTTGTTAAATAGCCAGATTCGTATATTTTTTTTGCAAAAAATCCGGAAATTAAAATAAATGCTGGCATATGAAAAGTATAAATAAACATATATATGCTGCCCAATAAATGACTATCATCAATATACTTTGAAAGAATATGCCCAACGATGACTAGGTAAATTAATATTGCCCTAGCATTATCAAAATATGGAATTCTATTCATTTTTGTATCGTCTCTTTTCTAACGCACATTATAACTAAAACATATTTTAGTAAGAATCTCTATACAAAATATTTATCATGATATCATATATTTTACAGAAAATAAAAAAACCAAAGAGGATTCTTTGGCTTTTTGCATTACATTCATTGTTAAATTATGGAGTATCAGGAGTTCTAACAACAAGAACGTCACATTTTGAAGAACGTACAATTGCTTCAGAAACAGAACCGATTAGGAAACGTTCAACAGCATTTAAACCAGTAGCACCGCAGACAATTAGATCTGCATCTACAAGTTTTGAAAGTTCTTTTGTAATGATCGTTTTTGGTGAACCGTATTCGATGATTACGTTTACATCTTTTACGCCAGCTTCTTCTGCTTGTTTTTTATAGCCTGCTAATAATTCTTCAGAGAAACTTTGTGCACGTTCTGCGATAGAACGATCGTAAGCTTCAATAGCGGCGAATGATCTAGTATCGATTACATTTACTAAGTTTAATTTTGCATCTTGATTTCTTTTTGCTACTTCAATAGATTTTTTGAAAGCGTATTCAGCTTCTTTCGAACCATCTACTGCAACTACGATACTTTTATAATGAGTCATCTAAAATTCCCCCTTTAAAATATACCTTCATTATAGCAAATACCAAAATAAAGAAAATATATAATTTACAAAATTATGTAATGTTCACAAAAATTCCTTACAAAAGTGATGAAAAAGTGAATTATTTAAATTTCGATAAAACCTTCCAATTAAAAAAATTTATTTTTAGTTTTGTGAAAAATAATAGATTCCAATTTTCTCATTAATTGATATAATGGTATAAAATTTGGTAATAAAACTACAAACAGCAAAGGAAAGTGATCAACGTTGAAAATTGGAGTACCAAAGGAAATTAAAAACAATGAATACCGTGTAGCAATGACACCAGCGGGAGTTGTAACTTTAACAAGTGCTGGCCATGAAGTTTTTATTGAAACTGGTGCAGGATTAGGTTCTTCTTTTACGGATGAGGACTATTTGAATGCTGGAGCAAAAATAGTTGAAACAGCAAGTGAAGCATGGAATCAAGAAATGGTTATGAAAGTAAAAGAGCCAATTCAAAGTGAATATAAATATTTTAAAGAAGGTTTAATTTTATTCACATACTTGCATTTAGCTCCAGAAGTTGAGTTGACACAAGCATTACTTGATAATAAAGTTGTAGGAATTGCCTATGAAACGGTTCAATTACCTAATCGTTCATTACCACTTTTAACACCAATGAGTGAAGTAGCAGGAAAAATGTCCGTGCAAATTGGTGCACAATATTTGGAAAAAATGAATGGCGGTATGGGTATCCTTTTAGGAGGAGTATCAGGTGTTCAACGTGGAAAAGTAACGGTTATTGGTGGAGGTATGGCAGGAACAAATGCGGCTCGTGTTGCTATCGGCATGGGCGCGGATGTAACAATTTTAGATGTAAGTCCTGAACGTCTTCGTCAAATCGATGACATTTTTGGTCATTCCGTTCAAACATTAATGTCGAACCCTTATAATATTGCGGAATCTGTAAAAGATTCTGATTTAGTAGTCGGATCTGTATTAATTCCTGGTGCAAAGGCGCCAAAACTTGTAACTGAAGAAATGGTAAAATCAATGAGACCTGGTTCTGTTATCGTTGACATTGCGATTGACCAAGGTGGTAGCTTTGAAACAACAGACCGAGTTACAACTCATGATGACCCAATTTACATTAAACATGGTGTTGTTCATTACGCTGTTGCAAATATGCCAGGTGCGGTTCCACGTACTTCTACAATTGCATTAACGAATAATACAGTTCCATATGCATTACAAATTGCAAATAAAGGATATAAACAAGCTTGTATCGAAAATGAAGCATTGAAAAAAGGTATCAATACTTTAGAAGGGCATGTTGTTTATAAGGCAGTGGCAGAAGATCAAGGCCGTGAATATGTTCCAGTAGATACGTTATTACAATAAAGAAAAAGCTGCTTTGGATTGTTTCCAATAGCAGCTTTTATATTATAGAATCATTAATTCTTTAGGGAATTTAGTTAGTACTTCTACACCGTTTTCCGTTACAACGACATCATCCTCAATACGAACCCCTGTCACACCCTCTTTATAAATACCAGGTTCAATTGTAAAGACCATACCAGGTAATAACTCCATCTCATTTGAACCGTTAATCGAAGGGAATTCATGAACTGAAATTCCTAAACCATGTCCAAGTCTATGTGTAAAATATTCGCCATAACCAGCATTTCCAATTGTGTCTCTTGCAATTTTATCTAAGTCCATTGCACGAACACCGGATTTAACAGTGTTAATCGCATTTTCATTTGCCGCAAGAACGGTTTGATAAATTAATTTTTGCTCATCAGTAGGTTCTCCATAAGCAACAGTTCGAGTAATGTCTGAACAATATCCTTCATAAATAACACCTAAATCAAATAAAATCATATCGCCCTTTTGGATTTTGCGATTACCAGGTGTACCATGTGGTGAAGCTGTTTTTGGACCGGAAAGCACCATTGTTTCAAAGGACATATTGTAACCTTTTTCTTTAACGGCATTTTCGATTGCAGTTAAGATTTCCATTTCCGTTTTGCCCTCAGCAATTTCTTTACATCCAACTTCTACAGCATAATCTGCTAGTTTTGCAGCTTCTCTCATTTTTTCTAATTCAACTTCATCTTTAATTACACGCATCTTGTTTATTTGATCATCGAGACGGACAAAATTTGCTTGAGGATAAAATTGTTGTAGTGCTTCAAGTCGCTCAACAGTTAAATGAGCTTTTTCAATTGCAAAGTTTGATAAAGCTACACCTCGCGCATTAATTGCATTCGATAAAATTTGCCATGGATTATCAGTATCTAAATGTCCAATTGTTTCAAAATTCCAACCTGAAGCTTTCGCATCGGGAACTTCCATCTTTGGACAAATTAATAATGGATCTTGGTCTTTAAAAACGACAACACCAAGTAATCGTTCATGCGGATTACTTTTAAAATTTGAAAAATAGAACACATTATCTGGAGTTGTGATAAAAGCTAAATCAATTTCATTCGCTTTTAAATAGCTTTGTAATTTATTAATTGCTGTCATAAGAGAGTCCTCCTGAAAATTAAAAATGGATTTGTACTTGTAATAGTATAGCAAAAAGAAGGAAAAACACCCTTAAAAAGAGAATTAAGAAATTATTACGTGTGTTTATAGGAGGATTAATAAATGGAAATATCATATCACGGACATTCAGTAGTAAAAATAGTAACAAACGGAAAAACAATTTTGATTGATCCTTTTATTACTGGTAACCCTGCAACAGACTTAAAGGCAGAAGAAGAAAAGCCAGATGTTATTTTATTAACTCACGGGCATAATGACCATGTTGGAGATACAATTGAATTAGCGAAAAAGCATAATTCTTTTGTTGTTGCTCTTAATGAATTTGCAGTTTATTTACAAAAAGTTGGTGTGAATGCACATCCAATGGGAGTTGGTGGAGCATACGAATTTCCATTTGGTAAAGTAAAATATACACTTGCTTTCCACGGTTCTACTTATGAAACAGAAGATGAAGTGGTTAATGCAGGTAACCCAGGTGGTATTTTATTCACTGCTGAAGGTTTAACAATTTATCATGCTGGTGACACAGCATTATTCGGAGATATGAAGTTAATCGGTGATAGAAATAATATTGATGTCGCGTTCCTACCAATTGGAGATAACTTCACAATGGGACCAGAAGATGCAGCCTATGCAGTTTCATTATTAAAACCAAAAGTAGTTGTTCCAATACACTACAATACTTTCCCGATTATTAAGCAAGATCCTACAGTATTCGCTGAATTAGTTAAGGATAGCGAAGTACAAATTTTACAAGCTGGTGAGAAAGTTCGTCTGTAATACATTAGCAAGAGAATGAGGTGTCCAAAAAGAAAACCCTTTTTGGACACCCTTTTCTTACTTGATAAATATCTCTCAAGAACTCCTTTGATGGTCGCATCAATATGCCACCATCTTTGTCACAAGGAACTACTCAAAATGACTTTTTAGACAGCATTCTTATTTTTTTCTCTTATTGCAAATATGCTTATTATCTATACATAATTGAAATATGTTACACTAATGGCAAGGAAAGATAGATGGGATTAGGTGATAGCCATGTCAACAAAGCACGAGAAAATATTACAGTATATCGAATCATTACCTGTTGGCGATAAAATTTCAGTTCGACAAATTGCAAAAGAAATGCAAGTTAGTGAAGGTACTGCATATCGCGCAATTAAAGAAGCTGAAAATCGCAGACTTGTAAGTTCCATCGAACGAGTTGGTACGATTCGAATAGAGAAAAAGAAAAAGGAAAACATTGAACGCTTAACATTTGCTGAGATTGTTAACATTGTCGATGGACAAGTTCTTGGTGGAAAAGCCGGGTTACATAAAACATTAACGAAGTTTGTAATTGGTGCCATGCAATTAGATGATATGATGCGTTATACAGATGCAGGAAGCCTCTTAATTGTAGGGAACCGTGTTAAAGCCCATCAGAATGCTTTAACAGCAGGTGCTGCAGTATTAATTACAGGTGGATTTGATACAACAGAGGAAAATAAACAGCTTGCTGATGAATTAGAACTACCAATTATCTCATCAAGCTATGATACATTTACTGTAGCTACGATGATTAATCGTGCCATTTATGACCAATTAATTAAAAAGGATATTTTATTAATTGAAGATATATATATTCCAATTGAAGAGACTGCAACATTAAAAAATACAGATACAATTGCTGACTTCCAAAACTTAAATATCCGAACTTCACACGGAGCATTCCCAGTTGTTACGAAAGCTAATAAATTAGTAGGGATGATTACAGTAAAGGACGTAATCGGTAAAGAGGAAAATGAGCCAATTGATAAAGTAATGACGAAAAATCCGATTTCTGGAACGATGAAAACGAGCGTTGCATCTGCTGGGCACCGTATGATTTGGGAAGGGATTGACTTACTACCAATTGTTGATGATGATGGTATCTTAAAAGGGGTAATCAGTCGTCAAGATGTTTTAAAAGCCTTACAACATGCACAAAGACAGCCGCAACACGGTGAAACAATCGATGACTTAGTAAAAAGTGAAATGAAAGTTATGGGTGAAGAAGATGTTGTCGTAGAATTTAAGGTAACTCCTCAGATGACGAACCATTATGGTGCCATTTCCTATGGAGCTTTTACGACATTACTAGCAGAGGTTGGGGCATTTGCGTTGAAAAGAAGAAAACGTGGAGATGCAGTAGCTGAAAACATGACAATCTACTTCATTAAGCCAATTCAAATGGAAAGTGTCTTAACAGTTGTTCCACATATTTTAGATATGAGTCGTAAATTCGTAAAAATGGACTTTGATATTTTCAACGAATCGATTCTGGTTGGGAAAGCAATGATGACGTTCCAGCTATTAGAGAGATAATAACTAAAAGGCTAATCCAATATGTTTTGGACTAGCCTTATCATTATTATTTATTCAATTCAAATTCTTCTTTAACAAATTGTCCTTCGTGTCGAGCTCGTTTATATTGAGCGTTTGCATACAATAATCCTACAAGTATAAAGACAGCGCCTATTAAAAATCCTACAAGTGTTGGATAGATAATGCATGTATTGATACCAAAGAAAACGATAAAGCAACCTAGTGCTACACCAGCTTGGGCTTTATACCATTTTTTTCGAATTGGTAAAACAGAACGGAATTGTTTTGTTTTAAAATAAAAGTACGCAACAAAAGATAAGATAATCAATGCGACAAATATTATATTGAACATTATTATGACCTCCCAAAAAGCACTGATAATATTGTAACGATTTTTATATAAAAATGCTAACAGATAGAATAAAAAATAGATTCCTTAGGGGGAAAACAACTTGAAACGACAAATCATTGACACAATTGAAAAATATGACACAATCATTATTCATCGCCACGTACGTCCAGATCCTGATGCATATGGGTCACAGTTTGGATTGAAAAAAATATTAGAAGCAAATTATCCAAACAAATCCATTTACGCAGTTGGGGACCATGACCACAATCTAACTTTTATTGCTACTCCAGATTCAGTAAGTGATGAAACATATTCAAATGCTTTAGTCGTCGTTACAGATACTGCTAATACGGATAGAATTGATGATTCTAGATACACAAATGGTTCATTTCTTATAAAAATTGATCATCACCCAAATGACGATCAATATGGTGATAAGTTATGGGTAGATACAGATGCAAGTTCTTGTAGTGAAATGATTTATGAATTATTTGAAGAGGGTAAAAGTTACAAAGGTTGGGTTTTACCAGATGAAGCTGCTCGTGCATTATTTGCAGGTATTGTAGGGGATACTGGAAGATTTTTATATCCAAGTACTACAGAAAAAACATTTGAAATAGCGGGTCATTTAATTCGTTACAATTTTGACCGAAATGAAGTTTTTAATAGTATGTATGAGAAAGAGCCTAATCTTCTACATTTACAAGGTTACATCTATGAGAACTTCCAAATGGATAAAGACGGGGCAGTGTACATAAAGCTAACGAAAGAAATCTTGAATAAATTTCAAGTAACACCAACTGATACATCATTGCTAGTTGGTTCTTTAAGTAATATTAAAGGTGTTAAAGCATGGTTGATTTTTGTTGAGGATGAAAACCATATTCGTGTTAGACTACGTTCGAAAGGTCCAATTATTAATCAACTAGCTAAAAAGTATAATGGGGGCGGACATCCACTTGCTTCAGGTGCAACGGTTTATTCTTGGGAAGAAGCAGATCGTGCGATAGAAGATTTAATAGAACTTTGTCGAGAATATAAATAAGATTGGGGATGAAGTTTTGTCAGTTGTATACCCACAAATACGAACTAGTGCGGATTTATTAAAAAGTACCATTCGTATAGAAGAGCTCATTCCATTTCTAAAAAAACAAGAGGCAAAAAGCTGTGCAATGGTAAATTCTACATTGTACGGGCTTTTGCCTTTTTGGCATAGTGTAAAACAAGCAGGCATTCATCCGGTTATCGGATTAAATATAAGAGTCCAATTTTCTAATGAACTAAATTTGCCATTAATTATTTATGCAAAGAATAATGATGGATATAAAAATTTGTTGAAAATAAGTAGTAGCATTTCAATCCGTGAAGATCGATTAATCCCTTGGCGATGGCTCACAGCATATTCTAAAGGGTGTATTGCTATTATTCCAGTGATTTCGGAAAACGGAAATTGGTTACGAGAACAAAATGTACCGTTCATTTCTCAAGTTAAAGATGCATTTCAGGCAGAAGTTTATTTTGGTATATCTCGTAGTGGGGGAATGGTTTCTCCGGAAGAAAATAAAGTCTTTTATTTAAGTGATCATTTCAATGTTAAATGTATGGCTATACAAGAGTGTTTATTTTTACAACCTGAAGAGTATTTTCCATATCAAGTTGCGAGGGCCATTGAAACAGGGGTCAAACTGAGTGAAGGAATACATAATTATCAAGAAAATCATTTTACCCCTACTAAAAATCAATGGGAAGCATGGTTCCAAGATAAACTTGATTGGCTTGAGGAAAGTAAGAGGGTCATGCTTAGCTGTCAAGTAGAGCTCACAAATCAAGGCCACTACATGCCGAAATATCCGCTTCCAGATGATAAAAATGCAGAAACAGAGTTAGCGAAACTTGCTTATCATGGTTTAAAAGAACGATTAAATACCGATTCTCCAAGTGAAGTGTATATAAATCGATTGAAGTATGAGTTAAATATTATTCAATCAATGGGCTATGCGGACTATTTTTTAATTGTAGCCGACTTTATGAATTATGCTAGAAAAGTAAATATACTAACAGGTCCTGGTCGTGGATCTTCTGCAAGTTCTCTTGTTGCTTACTGTTTATATATTACGCAAGTTGATCCAATACAATATGGTTTACTGTTTGAACGGTTTTTAAATCCGGAACGTATTACACTACCGGATATTGATATTGATTTTGTTGATACAAAAAGACAAGAAGTGATTCAATATGTATCAGAAAAGTATGGTAAACAACATGTAGCGCAAATTATTACATTTGGAACTTTGTCTGCTAAAGCGGTAGCTCGTGACGTTGCTCGCATGTTTAACTTCGAAAGCGAAACACTATCCATGATTTCTAGGTTAATACCAAATAAAATCGGAATAACATTGCAAGAAGCTTATATTACATCAGAACCATTTAGAAAATGGGTTGAATCTGAAGAAATCCGTAAGAAATGGTTTATGGCAGCGAAAAAATTAGAAGGTTTGCCTAAAAACGCTTCTACTCATGCTGCTGGTGTTGTATTAAGTCCTGTACCGTTAGTTGAAGTTGTTCCAATCGAACAAGGTCATGACGGAATTTATTTAACTCAATGGTCTATGCAAGAGGTGGAACAAGTAGGGTTATTGAAGATGGATTTCCTCGGTCTACGTAATTTAACGATATTAGAAAATATTCGAAAATCCATTTATTACACTACTCGAAAAGTTATCGATTTTAATAAAATTCCGTTGAATGATGAAAAAACATTTGAACTTTTAAGGCAAGGAGATACGAATGGTATTTTCCAATTAGAATCGGACGGAATGAAAAATGCGTTAAGAGAAATTGCCCCAACACATTTTTTAGATATCGTAGCAGTCAATGCTCTTTATCGTCCAGGACCAATGGAGTTTATATCCGTTTATGCGAAACGAAAAGCGAAGAAAGAACCAGTTGTTATGCCACATCCTGTCCTTGAACCAATTTTGAAAGAAACATATGGTGTTATTGTTTATCAAGAACAAATCATGCAAATTGCCAATGTAATGGCAGGTTTCACAATTGGGCAAGCAGATTTACTAAGGAGAGCAGTTAGTAAAAAGAAAAGAGAAGTGTTAGAGGAACAAGAGTTAGCTTTTGTAAATGGTGCAATTGCTAAAGGCTTTCCTGAACAAGTTGCAAAGGAAGTGTACGCGTTAATTGTACGATTTGCTGACTACGGTTTCCCGAAAAGTCATGCAGTTGCTTATAGTTTAATTTCTTATCAAATGGCTTATTTAAAGGCGAATTATCCAGCAAACTTTTATGCAGCATTAATGACGAATGCAATAGGAAATCAGGAAAAACTGTTCCAACTTATTTTAGAAGCTAGAAATAAGGGAATTGAAGTGTTAAGACCTTCTATCGTTAAGAGCAATCGAGTCTTTACTGTTGAAAAGGATGGCATTCGTTTCAGCCTGTCAGCTATTAGAAGATTGCCACAGCCCTTTTTACAAAAGATAATCGATATCCGAAAATCAAGGCCACAACCATTTGAGGATCTATTTGATTTGGCGGTGAGTTTAAGTGCGATTCATTTTAATCGAAAGGTAATGGAACCATTAATTAAATCTGGTGCTTTGGATGATTTTAAAAAGGATCGCGCAACATTACTTTCAACTTTAGAAGCTGCTGAAAAACATGCCGAAATTGTCAGACCTACAGAAGAGAATGATTTATTTTCATCAGAAGGTTTTTTATTTGGCAAACCCAAATATATAGAAGCTTCCCCAATGCCAGATAAAATGAAGCTACAATTTGAAAAAGAAGTATTAGGCTTCTACTTATCTGAACACCCAGTTTCATTGGAACGAACGAAATGGACAGACATACATTCTACAATTAAAACCATAAAAAATAGTGTACCTAACACGTATGTTAAATTCGTAGCAATGGTAGAAGATATTCGCCAGATACGGACGAAAAAAGGGGAGCTCATGGCATTTATTCAAGTTCAGGATGAGTATGGATCGATTTCTACTACTCTTTTCCCTAAGCAATATAACGAAGTATTAGGATGGATTCAAGTTGACCGAATTGTTTATATTGAAGGAATATTCGAATTAAGAAATGGAACTCCGCAAATTATCGTGAAAATAATGAGAAATAGTTAGTAAACGAGAAAAGTTAATAATTAATCAAAAAAAACTGTGCATTTATGCACAGTTTTTTCTTTACAAAGAGAAATTCATTATGTATGCTTATAAAAGTGGTCAGACCACTTTTGACATAGTTGGAGTTTGAAGAGAACACATTCAATATTGGAGACAATTTGATTTTTTTAGAAGCGAAATATCTAATTCTTACCACGATAGAATGAAGGATTAACTGATTGGATGAAGAAATTATTAAGTAAAGGGATATTTCTGATTTGAGGGGGGCTTATGGATAAAAAACAGGAGAATAAAAAAATATTTTTAGAGATTGTACAACAATTAAGAGAGTTAATTAAGCATGAAAATATTCAACCTGGAGATAAGCTCCCATCGGAAAGAGTTTTATCAGAGAGGCTCAATGTAGGTCGCTCGTCAGTTCGGGAAGCATTACGTAGTTTAGAATTGCTCGGACTAATCGAAACAAGACACGGTGGAGGTACCTTCTTAGCCTCATTTCAATCCCATCAATTAGTTGAAATAGTAGCTTCTTTTATCTTACAAGAAAATAAATCAATAGAAGATGTTCATACGACAAGAAAAATGCATGAAAGGGAAGCACTTCGAGTAATTTGTTCTAATGAGATTTTAAGACGACTCCCAGTTTGGGAAAGCTTAATTTTTAGATTAGAAAATGATGAAGAAGTTGTACGCGACCTTATTTTAAGAGAAATACTCATCGCTTCAGGGAATAGACTGGCACTAAAAATTTGGCTCCAATTAGCAGCTTATAGTTCAAAATCATTGAAAAAGCTAACTACTGAAGAAGAGAAAATAATCATACAAAAGCTATTAGCATCATTACAAGAAGGTAATGAAATTGAAACAATCGAAGCCTATGAAAAATGGATGATGTATTTAAAAAACACAGATTTTTGACCAATATTAAAGGGGGAAAAACAGTGGCAATTAGAAATCTATTATCTATTAACAAGAAGAAAAGTAAAGGTGTCATTGTAGATCGTAATAAAGAAAACTCCTTTCCGGCTGATTTAATGACTAAATGTCCTGAATGTAAAAAAATATATTTAACGAAAGAATTAGAAAGTAATTTAAAAGTATGTCCGAATTGCGACCATCATTATAAGATGACTGCTTGGGAGCGAGTAGACATTTTCTTAGATGAGGGTACATTCGAATCCTTTGATGAAAATTTACGAACTTCAAATCCATTAAAATTCCCATCTTACTTAGATAAAATTGAAGTAGATTCTCAAAAGACAGGTTTAAATGAAGCGGTTTTAACAGGTATGGGAAGCTTAAAAGGTGAACAGGTAGTCGTTGCGATTATGGACTCCCACTTCCGCATGGGTTCTATGGGTTCTGTTGTAGGTGAAAAGATAACAAGAGCGATTGAAAGAGCAACAGAATATGAACTTCCATTTATTATTTTTACAGCAAGTGGCGGGGCACGAATGCAAGAAGGTGTTATTTCATTAATGCAAATGGCAAAAACAAGTGTAGCCCTTAAACGTCATAGTGATCATGGTCTTTTGTTCATATCGATTATGACTCACCCTACAACAGGTGGTGTTTCTGCTAGTTTTGCATCGCTGGGTGATATTAATATTGCAGAACCACAAAGTTTAATTGGATTTGCAGGACGTCGTGTTATCGAACAAACTGTACGTGAAAAATTACCTGATGATTTCCAGACTGCAGAATTTTTACTGGCACACGGTCAATTAGATGCAATTTTCCACAGAAAAGACATGCGTGATAAAATTGCAGCAATCGTGAAAATCCACCGTAAAGGAGGAGTTGTACATGTCTAAAACACTAGGCTTTGAAGAACCAGTTGTAAAATTACGTGAAAAAATCGATGAGCTAAAAGAGATTGCGAGCAGTGCAGATGTTGATATGTCTGATGAAATTGAAACATTAGAAACAAGATTACAACAACTTGAATCGAAACTTTATTCAAATATGGAGCCTTGGGACCGAGTGCAAGTAGCAAGACATCCAAATAGACCGACAACATTAGATTATGTTCAAGAATTATTTACAGATTTTATAGAACTTCATGGTGATCGTTACTACGGTGATGACGAGGCTATTGTAGGGGGAATTGCTTTATTTGAAGGGCAACCTATTACAATCATTGGTCATCAACGTGGGAAAACTACGAAAGAAAATATCCGCCGTAACTTTGGAATGCCTCATCCAGAAGGGTATCGAAAAGCATTACGTTTAATGAAACAAGCAGAAAAATTTAATCGACCTATTATTTGCTTTATTGATACAAAAGGAGCTTATCCTGGTAAAGCAGCTGAAGAGCGCGGTCAAAGCGAAGCTATCGCTAAAAACTTGTTTGAAATGGCTGGATTAAAAGTACCAGTAATAAGCGTTGTTATTGGAGAAGGTGGAAGTGGTGGTGCGTTAGCATTAGGTGTTGCGAACAAGCTATATATGCTTGAAAATTCGACTTACTCCGTTATCTCTCCAGAAGGCGCAGCATCTATTTTATGGAAAGATGCTAGTCTTGCAAAACAAGCAGCTGAGGCAATGAAAATTACAGCAGGTGATTTAAAACTAATGGACATTATCGATGACATCATTCCTGAAGTCGCTGGTGGTGCACATCGAGATGTTCAAGTACAATCTAAATCATTAAAAACATTCCTTGAAAAAGCCCTAGAAGAATTATCAACACTTTCAGAGCGAGAACTGATTGAAAATCGCTATGATAAATTTAGAAAAATTGGTGAATATATAGAATTAGAAGATTTATAAATGAAAGACACCTCGGCTTTTTTATCTGCCGAGGTGAATTTCTTTTAAGGTACTTATTAATTGTTAGAGTATAGGAAAGTATGGATTATAGTTAGATAACGTATTTAAAATTTTTATTTTCCTATCTTCTAAATTTAGCTTTGTCGTTTTTTTCTATTAAAGGTAAAATAATAACGCGATTATTTATTTTTTAATAAAATTGGAATATATATTATTTTTGTAAAAGAATGTTTAGTTTTAAAGTGGATTTATTACATTGTTAGGATTTTATGTTAATGTTTATAGTAAGGGTAGTTTAGGAGGAAACACGATGAAGAAAATAGCTGTATTAACAAGTGGGGGAGATTCACCTGGAATGAATGCTGCTATTCGAGCAGTTGTCCGTAAAGCAAATTTTCATGGTGTTGAAGTGATGGGGATAAATCACGGATACGAGGGCTTTATAGAAGGTAGAATGGACTTATTAGATTTAGGCTCTGTTGGAGGTATAATTCAAAGAGGGGGTACAAAATTATTTTCTTCGCGTTGTCCACAATTTAAAGAAGATAAATACCAATATCAAGGTATTGAAAAAATGAAGGCTGCTGGTGTGGAAGGACTTGTCGTTATCGGTGGAGATGGATCATATCGTGGCGCATTGGAATTAACGAAAAAAGGTTTTCCATGTGTTGGTGTTCCAGGAACAATTGATAATGATATTCCAGGCACTGAATATACAATCGGATTTGATACTGCACTGAATACAGTGATTGAATCAATCGATAAAATCCGTGATACTGCAACAAGTCATGAAAATTCATTTATTGTTGAGGTAATGGGCCGTGATGCTGGAGATATTGCATTATGGGCAGGACTTGCAGCAGGTGCTGAATCAGTTTTAATTCCTGAAGAAGCTTATGACATAGATGAAATTATTGCACGCATTAGACGTGGTGAAGCGCGCGGTAAGAAACATAGTATTATCATTGTCGCTGAGGGTGTTATGTCTGGTAGTGAATTAGCAAAAATTCTAAAAGAGAAAGCGAATATTATTACTCGAGTTTCTGTATTAGGTCATATTCAACGAGGTGGTTCACCGTCAGCACGTGACCGCGTTTTAGGTGGACGTTTAGGTGCAAAAGCAGTTGAAGTTTTACTTGAAGGTCGCGGTGGCCGTGCAGTAGGAATAAAAAATCACCAAGTTATCGATTATGATTTAGAAGAAGCATTTACGCAAAAACATAAAGCAGATTTAAGCTTATACACATTATCAAAAGAACTTTCAATTTAACTTTAGTTACGGAGAGAAAAATATGAGAAAAACAAAAATTGTATGTACTATAGGTCCGGCAAGTGAATCGCCAGAAATGTTAGAAAAACTAATAAACGCGGGAATGAATGTTGCACGACTAAACTTTTCCCACGGAACTCATGAAGAGCACGCAGTTCGTATTGCAACAATTCGTGATGTTGCAGAAAAGTTAAACAAAACAGTTGGTATTTTATTAGATACAAAAGGTCCAGAAATTCGTACGCACACAATGGAAAATGGAGAATTACATCTTTCTCAAGGACAAGTTATTGATATTTCGATGACAGAAGTCGTTGGAAATGAAAGCTGTTTTTCTGTGACGTATGACCAGCTAATCGATGATGTGAATCAAAATGATAAAATCTTACTTGATGACGGTTTAATTGAACTTCGTGTTTTAGCAAAAGATACAGAAAAAGGATTAATTACTACAATTGTAGAAAATCCAGGAATATTAAAAAATAAAAAAGGTGTTAACGTACCAGGCGTATCAGTAAAATTACCTGGAATTACAGAAAAGGATGCTCAAGATATTTTATTTGGTATTGACCAAGGAGTAGATTTCATTGCAGCATCATTTGTTCGAACAGCGAAAGATGTATTAGAAATTCGTGAACTGTTAGAACAAAATGGCGGTAGTCATATTCAAATTATCCCAAAAATTGAAAACCAAGAAGGCGTAGATAATATTGATGAAATCATTCAAGTATCTGATGGTTTAATGGTTGCCCGTGGTGACCTAGGGGTAGAAATTCCTGCAGAAGAAGTACCACTTGTACAAAAAACGTTAATTAAAAAATGTAATCAAGTTGGTAAACCAGTAATTACGGCTACACAAATGTTAGATTCTATGCAACGTAATCCTAGACCAACTCGTGCAGAAGCATCAGACGTTGCGAATGCAATTATTGATGGTACAGATGCAATTATGTTATCAGGCGAAACTGCTGCAGGTAACTATCCTGTAGAATCTGTTCAAACGATGAATAAGATTGCGGTTCATACGGAAAATTCTTTAGATTATCGTTCAATTGTTTCTATTCGAAGTCGAGAAAAAGGAACGACAATGACAGAAGCTCTTTCGCAAGCAGTAGCATACACATCAATTAATTTAGGTGTAAAAGCTGTTCTTGCTCCTACATCAAGTGGAACAACTGCAAAAATGATTGCGAAATATCGCCCAGGCGTTTCGATTATAGCCATTACTAATGAGCATTCAACTGCACAAAAATTAACCCTTGTTTGGGGAGTAATACCAATTGTTACACAAAAAGTAACGACAACGGATGAAATTTTAGAGCTTTCTGTTGATGAAGCATTAAAACATCAATATGTCGACCATGGTGATGTAGTAATTATCACTGCGGGTGTTCCTGTAGGTGAAGCGGGTACAACGAACTTGATGAAAGTACATGTAATTGGTGATTTACTAGCAAAAGGACAAGGTGTTGGAAAACTGTCTGTTGTTGGAAAAGCGGTTGTAGCTAAAAATGCTGAGGAAGCTTCTGCATATGATACAGAAGGATGTATTTTAGTTACAGTAAGCACGGATCGTGAAATGATGCCGATTATTGAGAATTGTGCTGGAATTATTACTGAGGAAGGCGGACTAACTAGTCATGCAGCAGTAGTTGGACTTAGCTTAGGAATTCCGGTAATCGTTGGAGTAAACGAGGCGACAACATTAATCCGTCATGGTCAAGAAATCACGATGGATGCAGAAACAGGTGTTATTTATAAAGGACATGCAAGTGTACTTTAATCAGAAACTTTAGTTTTAACGCGGGAACGTCTCACATTGTATGAGAATGTTCTCGTTTTTTATTTCATAATGAAACTTTTAACTTGAAAAACCGTATTTAATTATGAGAAATATGTGAGGGGGAGATCTGAACTGAGAAAAATATTTTTAGGGCTTATCGCCACTATGTTAATAGAAATTGCGATATTTATTTTAGTTGGTAAAACGATGGGAATATTTAATACCCTTTTATTAATTGTTCTAACAAGTATTGTTGGGATTGTAGTTGCCAAAAAGCAAGGAATCGATTCCATTCAAAATATGCAATCCAGTCTTTCAAACGGTATCCCACCAGGTCCTGCAATGATTGATACATTTTTAATTTTCTTAGGAGGATTATTATTAGCGGTTCCAGGATTTTTAACGGATATTGTTGGATTTTTAATGGTTGTCCCATTTACAAGAAAATTGTTTAAACCTGTAATTTTTAATTGGTTAAGAAGAAAATTTAAAAATGGTCAAGTATATATCTACAGGCAGTAGCATCCAACTACTGCCTGTAGTTTTTTAATTATTATAAAGTGAATTATGTTTTAGTTTTACAGCAATTAATAATAAAAATGGACTTAATAAAATTCCGTAAACTCCAAATAATAAAATAGAAGCAGCGCTGATAAAGAACGTATGAACTGTTCGTAAATGGAAGGTGGAAGCCCATAACAAACTCTCTGCAATTTGCCTTGTTATTTGGATAAAAATATAAAGGAGTATGATTGCAAAGCATAAAAACTTTTCACCTATGGCAAAGAAATATATTGCTAATGGAATAAGAAAGAGTCCAATTCCAAAAAACGGGAGCGCATCTGCTAAGGAAATTAAAAATGATTTATTAATTGGATGCTCAAACCCTAATAAAGCAAGTCCACAACTTAATAATAAAAAAGTGATAATAAACAATTGAAATTCAACATAAAGAAAATAACCAAAAAGATTTGTTGCTTTCATGAAATAACTTTTCCATTCATCACGATACTGCTTCGGAACGTAAATAAAGAACCAATATCGATTTCTTCGTGATTCAAAAATGGAGAAAAAGAATGCAACGATGAAAATGAACACTTCAATAACATATGCTAATAGATCTTGAAGAAAATTTGCTAAACCCATAATAGCAGTGTCAATTAAAGATAATGATTTATTAAAAATTGTTTCTAATAAGATATGCTCTCCAGAATTTAGTATATTTAATTTCTCTACTTGAAGTTTAACTTCGGGATAAATAGATATAATACTTTGTATGGTAATATAGAATAATGAATAAGTGGCTAAAAATATACAGATTGAAACAAGAATAGCACTAATGACATAGGGTATCTTCAATCTTTTATGGCAAAAGTTGATGACGGGATAGAGAAAGTAAGCAGCAAATAAAGCAAGGGAAACTGGCAAAATAAGCCACAAAATGATAAAATATACCATTAAAATTAGGTATTTAATAACTTTTTTAGAAGGAAAATTACTCATTTTGTTTGATTGCAAATTTGTCACCTCTGTTTTATGTAATCCAAATCTCGTTCATATCCAATTATTCTCTTTTAAACTCTTTTTTTATATTCTATTCAATTTTTTCTTCATTTCTATTAAATTCATTCACAAAGACGTCAAAATTTATTATAATAACTTGTGTAAGCGATTTACTTATAGGTTCAATATGAGCAGAACACTTTCTTTGTGCTTCTTTTGGGATAGAAAGAAAGCACTTACAATCTAAATTCATTTATGAGGGAGCGATTTTTTATGACAGCAACACGCGGTTTAGAAGGTATCGTAGCAGCAGAGTCAAAAATCAGTTCAATTATCGATGACACACTTACATATGTAGGTTATAACATTGATGATCTAACTGATAACGCTACATTCGAAGAGGTAGTTTACTTACTTTGGCATACACGTCTACCGAAAGAAGATGAATTAGCAGAGTTAACTAAACAATTAGCAGAAAATGCTAGTGTACCTCAAGCGATTTTTGACCAATTTAAAACATACCCATTAGACACTGTACACCCAATGGCAGCTCTACGTACAGCTGTATCTTTATTAGGTGTATATGACGAAGAAGCTGACGACATGTCTCCAGAAGCAAACTACCGTAAAGCGATTCGTTTACAAGCTAAAATTGCTACTGTAGTTACTGGTTTCTCTCGTATCCGCAGAGGTTTAGAACCAGTTGCACCAAAACCTGAATTAGGATATGCAGCAAACTTCTTATATATGTTACATGGTAAAGAGCCACAACCAATTGAAGTTGAAGCATTCAACAAAGCATTAGTTTTACATGCTGACCATGAATTAAACGCTTCTACATTTACAGCTCGCGTATGTGTAGCAACACTTTCTGATGTATACTCTGGTGTTACTGCAGCAATTGGCGCTCTTAAAGGTCCTCTTCACGGTGGAGCAAACGAGCAAGTAATGAAAATGTTATCTGAAATTGGTTCAATTGATAACGTTGAATCTTATATTCAAGGTAAATTAGATAATAAAGAAAAAATCATGGGATTCGGTCACCGCGTATATCGTAAAGGCGACCCACGTGCTAAACACTTACGTGCAATGAGTGAAAAATTAACTAAATTAACTGGCAAACCAGAATTATTTGAAATGTCAGTTAAAATTCATGATATGATCGTAGGCCAAAAAGGTCTTCCAGCAAACGTTGACTTCTTCTCAGCGTCTGTTTACGATTCTTTAGGAATTGAACATGATTTATTTACTCCAATCTTTGCTGTTTCTCGTACATCAGGTTGGGTAGCACACATCCTAGAACAATATGCTAATAACCGCTTAATTCGTCCTAGAGCAGAATATGTGGGACCTGGAATGCAAAAATATGTTCCAATTAACGAGCGATAATTTTTTAAAATTATGTTAAAATGTCAAGGACTGTGTTTTATTAATGGCACAGTCCTAGACTTATGACTTTAGGAGGCAACTTTAATGAGTAAAATTGTAGTAGAAAACGGTGTACTTCAAGTACCAAACAATCCAACAATTCCATTTATCGAAGGTGACGGAATTGGTCCTGATATTTGGGCTGCAGCATCACGCGTAATCGATGCAGCTGTTGAAAAAGCTTACAACGGCGAAAAGAAAATTGAATGGTTAGAAGTACTTGCTGGTGAAAAAGCATTCAACCAAACTGGTGAATGGTTACCACAAGAAACTTTAGATAAAATCAACGAATACTTAATCGCAATCAAAGGTCCTCTTACAACTCCAATCGGTGGCGGTATCCGTTCACTAAACGTTGCATTACGTCAAGAACTTGACTTATATGTTTGCTTACGTCCAGTACGTCACTTCGATGGTGTTCCTTCTCCAGTAAAACGTCCAGAAGATGTTGATATGGTAATCTTCCGTGAAAACACTGAAGATATTTATGCTGGTATCGAGTATGCTCAAGGTACTGAAGAAGTTAAAAAAGTAATCAACTTCTTAAAAGAAGAAATGGGCGTTAACAAAATCCGTTTCCCAGAAACTTCAGGTATCGGTATTAAACCAGTATCAGTTGAAGGTACTGAGCGTTTAGTACGTGCTGCAATCGAATACGCTATTAAACATAACCGTCCATCAGTAACATTAGTTCACAAAGGTAACATCATGAAATTTACTGAAGGTGGATTCAAAAACTGGGGTTATGCATTAGCTGAACGTGAATATGGTGATAAAGTATTCACTTGGGATCAATACGACAGAATTAAAGCAGAACAAGGTGTTGAAGCTGCTAACAAAGCACAAGCTGATGCTGAAGCTGCTGGTAAAATCATCGTAAAAGATTCAATCGCTGATATCTTCTTACAACAAATCTTAACTCGTCCAAAAGAGTTCGATGTAGTAGCTACAATGAACTTAAACGGTGACTACATTTCTGATGCATTAGCTGCACAAGTTGGTGGTATTGGTATCGCTCCAGGAGCTAACATTAACTATGTAACTGGACATGCTATTTTCGAAGCTACTCACGGTACAGCTCCAAAATATGCTGGTCAAGATAAAGTTAACCCATCATCAGTATTACTTTCTGGTGTGTTAATGCTTGAACACTTAGGTTGGCAAGAAGCTGCAGATTTAATTACTAAATCTGTAGAAAATACAATTTCTTCTAAAGTTGTAACTTACGACTTCGCTCGTTTAATGGAAGGTGCAACTGAAGTTAAATGTTCTGAATTCGCTAACGAATTAATTAAAAACCTTTAATATTAAAATTTAATCAATTTAGATAATTTATTTTGATTCATTACTTATTAGTTGACTAATAATAATGAAATAGGACAAAATAATATTGTCAAAAAAAGGAGAGGATTTTCGAATTCTCTCCTTTTTGTGTAAAATAATAAAATATTGAAGGAGCGTATTTGAATGACATTGAAACGAAAAAAGATCTCAGTAATTGGTGCCGGCTTCACTGGTGCAACTGCAGCCTTTTTAGCAGCTCAAAAAGAACTTGGTGATGTTGTATTAGTAGATATTCCCGATGCAGAAAACCCAACTAAAGGAAAAGCGCTAGATATGTGGGAAGCAGCTCCGGTGCAAGGTTTTGATTCATATGTAAAAGGTACTTCAAATTATGAAGATACTGCTGATTCTGATGTAGTGATTATTACTGCTGGTGTTGCACGTAAGCCTGGTATGAGCCGTGATGACTTAGTTCAAATTAATCAAAAGGTTATGAAATCTGTTTCTGGTCAAATAGCCAAATACTCTCCAAATGCAACAATTATTGTTTTAACAAATCCGGTAGATGCTATGACGTACACGGTTTATAAAGAAACAGGTTTCCCTAAAAATCGTGTCATTGGTCAATCTGGTGTATTAGATACAGCTCGTTTCTGTGCTTTTGTCGCAGAAGAATTAAATATTTCAGTAAAAGATATTAGAGGGTTCGTACTTGGTGGCCATGGTGATACAATGGTTCCTCTTACACGTTATTCTTATGCAGGTGGTATCCCACTTGAAAAATTAATCTCACCAGAACGTTTAGAAGAAATCGTACAACGAACTCGTGTTGGTGGGGGCGAAATCGTTAACTTATTAGGTAACGGTTCAGCTTATTATGCACCTGCTGCAGCACTTATCGAAATGGCTGAAGCAATTATCAAAGATCAAAAACGCGTTTTACCTTCAATTGCATATTTAGAAGGTGAATATGGATATGATGGTATTTATCTTGGAGTTCCAACTCTTCTAGGTGCAGAAGGTGTTGAAAAAATCTTTGAGTTAGACTTAACAGATAGTGAAAAAGCAGCTTTAGACGTTTCTGCACAAGCAGTACGTGATGTAATGGCTGTATTAGAATAGTTTTTAGAGTAAATCGAGCAGGGCAAGTATCCTGTTCGATTTTTTCTTTTTACTGTAACTTATCTAAGCTTCTAAGATTATTGTTATTTTCTGAAAAAGTTGATACTATGAGAGTAATCTCAAATATAAAGGGGTTGCGAAGTTGCTGTTGAGAAAGGGTATGAAAATTGGTAAAAAAATAAATGAGCTTGTAGTTGGTGAAAGGTTACAAATAACAGAAAAAATAGAGGATAAAGATTTATTACTTTATTTAGGTTTAACGAACGATAGTAACCCTCTATATATTCAGCATGATTATGCAGCTGAAACATCATATAAAAAACCAATCGTTCCTGTCATTATGTTAAATGGCATTATTACTTCTGCCATATCCAAACATATGCCTGGACCTGGTTCTCATATTCGTGAACAACATTTAACATACCTTGAACCAGTTTATCATTATGAAACAATTGAAATACTATTCGAAGTACAGCAAGTTGATTTGAATTTAAATATAGTTGATATCTATGTAAGTGCTATAAAAGACAAGAATGTACAGGTAATAGAAGGAATAATTAAAGTATTACCTCCCAATTAGGACGTGCAAATGATTTGAAATGGGGGTTTCAAATCAACATTGGAGGTTTAACGATGACAAAAACAATCTTAGTTGTAGAAGATGAAATTTCAATCGCAACATTATTAAAATATAATTTAGAACGAGTGGGTTATGAAGTCTTGCTTGCTCATGATGGAAAAACAGGTCTAGAAACTGCTATTACTCATGTACCTGATTTAATTATTCTTGATTTAATGTTACCAACGATGGATGGTATGGAAGTTTGTAAGGAAATACGTAGTCAAAAATTCAATATACCAATTATTATGTTAACAGCGCGGGATGATGAGTTTGATAAAGTACTTGGACTAGAACTTGGTGCAGATGATTATATGACAAAACCATTTAGTCCACGTGAATTAGTGGCGAGGGTAAAAGCAGTTTTACGTCGATTCACAACGACTCCATCACAAGAGGTAGAAATGGATAAAACGTTTTATCAATTTGGGAACTTGCAAGTTTATCCAGAACGTTTTGAAGCTTTCTTAAATGAGGAACCATTAGACTTTACACCGAAAGAATTTGAATTACTTGTTTATTTATTAGAAAATAAAAATCGTGTATTAACACGTGACCAATTGTTGAGTGCAGTATGGAACTATGATTTTGCAGGTGATACACGAATTGTAGATGTTCATATCAGTCACTTAAGGGATAAAATTGAAGAGAATAGCCGTAAACCGAAATACATTAAAACGATTAGAGGAATCGGGTATAAATTCGAGGAGCCGAAAATGGTATGAAAGCTTATAGCAATAGACTCTTTTTATTTTACATCATATTAACTGGCTCTATTTTAGCTGTCCTTGGCTTTGTCTTAGGCCAGCTTTTTCCTTTCTATATTGAAAAATTTTTTATCGAAAACAATATAAAAATTGATGATTATCAATTGGATTACTTCAAAAAACAGTTTGCCTTTGTTATGAATTTATGTTTAATTGTTGCATTTATTTTTATCTGTTTGGTTACGAGCAGGTTAATAAGAAATTTACTAGACCCAATTGATAATATTACACAAACAGCTAGGGAATTAACAAAAGGAAATTATCGAGCGAGAGCATATGCTGCAGGTCCTGCCAGTATCGTTGACTTGAGAAACTCGATAAATTTATTGGCTCGAAACTTACAAGAGATAGAAAAGTTAAAAGAAATTGAAGATGAACGATTGAAAACGTTAATTGAAAATATGGGTAGCGCACTAATTATGATTGACCGCGAAGCTACTGTTTCGATAGTTAATCGTCAATTTTTAGATGGCTTTGAATTACAGTTAGATGAAGTACGAGGGAAAAATTTCTTAACTTTAGGTTTACCAGAAAAATTAGAGAAGTTTATTGATCATGTTTTTTTAACGGAGCTACCTTATCGTAAACAAATTGAAATTGTTGTAAATCATGAAATTCAATACAAACAAGTATACGGTGCCCCAGTAGTTGGAGAGCATGGGCGTTGGTTAGGTGTTGTTATTGTTATGCATGATATTTCAGAGCTAATTCGACTCGAACAAATTCGAAAAGATTTTGTTGCGAACGTATCCCATGAATTGCGCACACCAATTACGTCCATTAAAGGATTTTCGGAAACTTTGTTGGATGGTGCATTTAAAGATGAACAAATGCTTATTTCATTTTTAGATATAATTTATCAAGAAAGTAATCGACTACAAATGTTGATAGAAGATTTACTTGAATTATCTAGAATTGAGCAACATGGTTTTTCTGTAAAAATTATGCCAACAAGTTTACAAGATGTTTTAAATCGTGCAGTGGAGCTAACTATCCCGCGTTTAGTTGAAAAAAATATGCAGTTTCAGATTGACGCTGAACAGGATGTCATCATTGCGGGTGATTTCAATCGTTTAATACAAGTATTTACGAATTTAATAACAAATGCGATTACCTATTCACCGGAAAACACAACGATATCTTTAAGAATTAAACAAAGCGACAGATTCGGAATTATCGAAGTAGAAGATCAAGGAATTGGCATTGCGAAAAATGAAATTGCCCGGATATTTGAACGATTTTATCGGGTAGATAAAGCAAGAAGTCGTAATTCAGGTGGAACGGGCCTTGGTCTAGCCATTGTTAAGCATATCATCGAAGCACATCAAGGAAAAATTCAAGTCGAAAGTACAGTAGGGAAAGGGACTTGTATGAAAGTGTTAATTCCTTTGCAAAGAAACTTGAATTAACAATTTCTTTACATTATTGTTATGTTCCCTTCATATTCATCGACTAACCTTAAATCTAGAAACCCCCTGTTTCAGATTTAGTAATATTGCAAAGTATAAAGTAAATGTCTCACCATGAGTGGGGCATTTTCTTTTTGCAACAATTTATTGATTGTTAATATTTTTGTAATTAATGAAACTTTTTATAAATTTTTACGTAAATAAGGTAATTCAAAAAAACGAGGAGGATGAAAATGAGTGTAAAAAAAACATTGCTCATCACAGGTATGTCGGTACTAGCAATCATTGCATTATTAGCTGTTTTTACATCTTGGTACACTGTTGATGAATCAGAGCAAGCAGTTGTCATTACATTTGGGTCTGCAGATGAAACCATTACGGATTCAGGTTTGCACTTTAAGTTACCGTGGCCAATCCAAAAGGTTGAGGTACTTTCAAAAGAGACATATAGTTTACAATTCGGCTATAAACAGACCGATGAAGGGGTAGTCGAAACGTTTGATAGTGAAACGAAGATGATTACTGGTGATGAAAACATTGTATTAACCGATTTAATTGTACAATGGAAAATTACAGACCCTGAAAAATATTTATTCAATGCAGAAAATCCAAAAAAGATACTACATAATGCCACTTCAAGTGCGATTCGCTCTATCATTGGTAGCTCAACAATTGATGAAGCTTTAACAGATGGAAAGGCTGAAATTGAAGCGAGTACTCGAGATTTACTAGTTAATTTAATTGAAAAATATGATATCGGAATTAGTATTTTAGGGGTTAAGCTACAAGATGTTGAATTACCAAATGCTGAAGTTCGTGCAGCGTTTACAGCCGTAACGGATGCGCGCGAAACGAAAAATACGAAAACGAACGAAGCAAAAAAATATGAAAACCAAAAGCTAAGTGAAGCTCAAGGGGAAAAAGATGCAATAATTTCCCGTGCTGAAGGTGAAAAAGTTGCACGTATTCAACAAGCAGAAGGTGAAGTTGCAGTATTTAAAAAGTTATATGAGCAATATGCGGGCAATAAAGAAATTACCCGACAACGTTTAATTGTTGAAACGTTAGAGGCTGTACTTCCAAATGCTCAAATTTATATCATGAATGATGAAGGGGAAACGTTAAAATATTTACCTCTTCAACCGACAGCTAGTTCTTCTCCAAAACAAACTGAAGAATCTACTGAAGGAGGCGACAAACAATGAGTAACAACAACTTTGATGGCGATTTAGAGAAATTCATTAAATCACTTTTTGCTAGCAAAAATAAAAAGGATAAAAACGTTGTTGATATTAAAGATGCAAAAGTAATAAAAGAAAAGAATAAAAAGCCCTTTGATGGTCGTAAATTTGCCAAGTCTGCCATCGTTCTAACAGCCTTGTTTGCAGTAATAGTTATAATCCTTGCTAATATTTATATTGTAAAAGAAAATGAATATCGTGTAGTACGTCAATTTGGAGAAGTTGTAAAATACGAAAATGAACCGGGTATTAATTTTAAAGTGCCGTTTATTCAAAGTGTGACAACATTACCGAAAAATTTAATGACGTATGATATGACAGAAGAAGAGATTAATACGTTAGATAAAAAGCGAATCATTATTGATAATTATGCAGTTTGGCGCGTTACCGATCCAAAGGCATTGATTTCGAATGCGGGGAACTTAGTGAATGCAGAATCGCGTATGGAAGAATATATTTACTCGGTTATTCGAACTGAGTTAGGACAATTAAATTATGATGATATCATTAATGATGAAAATTCTTCACGTGGTAGTATTAATGATAAAGTGACAGAAAGAGTGAATGAATTATTAACGGATGGGAATTTTGGTATTGAAGTAGTGGATGTTCGTATTCGTCGTACGGACTTACCAGAAGAAAATGAACAATCCGTTTATACACGTATGATTTCTGAACGTGAATCTATTGCACAAAAGTATTTATCTGAAGGGGACGCCGAGAAAAATCGTATCGAGGCACAAACGGATCGAAAGGTACAAGAATTAATTGCAACGGCTAAAAAAGAAGCTGCATTGATTCGAGCTGAAGGGGAATCAGAGGCTGCGAAAATTTATAACAGAGAATTCTCTAAGGATCCAGAGTTCTATTCATTGTATCGTACTTTAGAATCGTATAAAAAGACAATTGATGATGATACTATGATTATCCTACCATCAGATTCACCATATGCAAAAATTTTATCCGGCTACCTAGAATAATAAAATTTTTCACCACCTATCAGAGCGATTCTGGTAGGTGGTTTTTTAGTTATTGAAATTAAGGTTCTAATCAAATTTTATGTTTCGTTAGCGATTTATATTAGAAAACGCGGCCTACCACAGTAAGCCGCGCAGTATTTTAGAAATTTTAGTAGATATGAAACGACTGTGAGCGGACCTAACACAAGCACAAAGACAAGTCGTAAAGACAACTACAAGTTGGCTTTGCGGCTTGTGTGCTTAGTCCGCTCACACTTAAGAAAATACATATAAGAATACTAATTAACACAATTTACTACTTTCTATTAGTATATTTATTGTTATAATAAAATAGTAATTTTTTAATAGAAAAGAGGTAAAGCGATTGAATAACTTAAATAAATGGATTCAAAATGTATTGTTAGCTTTTATTATGACTTGTTCAATTACAGCTTTATTTACTCCGACACCTTATACTTGGACGAAATTTGAAATTTTCTATATACCAATAACATTTATTCCTTTATTCTTTTTAACATTATTTGTTGCAGAAGAAGTACGTAATAGTTTTAAAAAAGTTTTCAAGTTTGATCAACGAAAAGACAAACGCCCGATTTGGCAAGTCGGTGTAGGTATGATTTTTTATTTTGCACAAGTTGGTTTTGTTGAAGTTTTTGCACGTTCATTTATGACTTATAAATTAGCTGGAATGCCATTATATTTAGTAATTTCCTTTTTAAATGCATTTTTAATCACTGTTATTTATGAAGAAATCTTTTATCCGAAAGAAAAACGTATGCTAAAAAGGTAATAATATTTAATGACAAAACACGTATTGATCGTTTATCGATGGATACGTGTTTTATAATGGAAAAAAGTCGTTAATAAAGATAAAGTTAAATAGAGATACTTCGTGAAGTTTTTGATTTACATAATAAAGGAGAATTTTGATGGCAAAAGAAAAATTATTATTACTGGACGGAAATAGTTTGGCCTATCGAGCATTTTTTGCATTACCGCTTCTTGCAAATGAAAGTGGCATCCATACAAATGCGGTGTACGGATTTACAACGATGCTTCAAAAGATTTTAGAAGAAGAAAAACCGACAAAAATGCTAGTAGCCTTTGATGCAGGAAAAACTACATTCCGTCATGAAACCTTTGATGAATATAAAGGTGGACGTCAAAAAACACCACCAGAATTGTCGGAGCAATTTCCATACTTACGAAAACTAATTGATGCGTATCAAATTAAACGATACGAAAAAGAACTCTATGAAGCAGATGATATAATTGGTACTTTAGCAAAACAAGCTGAAAATAAAGATATGGAAGTCATTATTGTTTCGGGGGATAAAGATTTAACTCAACTAGCAACAGAGCAAGTGAGCGTATATATTACTCGAAAAGGTATGACAGATATTGAGAAATACACACCTAGTCATATTGAAGAAAAATATGGCTTAACACCTAAACAAATTATTGATATGAAAGGGTTAATGGGAGATCCATCCGATAATATTCCAGGGGTACCTGGCGTAGGTGAAAAAACAGCGATAAAACTGCTGAAGGAATATGGTTCTGTAGAAGCGCTATACGAACAAATTGATGGTATGAAAAAATCGAAAATGAAAGAGAAGCTTGAAGCGAACGAAGAACAAGCGAAGATGTCAAAAAAATTAGCAACCATCTTTACTGATGCACCGATTGACATTTCATTAGAAGATTTAGATTACCCTGGTCCAAATGAAGAAGAAGTTTTACAAGTGTGGCAGGAGCTTTCGTTCAAATCGTTAATTGAAAAAAGTGATTTCCAAGTTGAAGAGAAAGTTACGGCAGAATTAGATTTTGAAATTGTTCAAGAAGTGACACCTGATATGTTAAAAGACGCAATGGCTGTCCATGTAGAGATAGAAAACGAACACTATCACACTTGCCAAATTTTAGGTGTTGGTTTTTCAGATGGACAAGCTAATTTTTTCGTTTCCATTGATACTTTAAGCAATAATGAAACGTTAAAAAATTGGCTAGAAGATGATTCAAAGAAAAAATATATGTCTGATAGCAAAGCTGCACAAGCCATTTTAAACCGTATAAATATTGATTTGCGTGGAGTAGAGTTTGATATGTTGCTTGCGTCCTATATTGTAAATCCAGCTATTTCTGGTGATGATGTTGCAACACTTGCCTCCGAATTCGGATATCGTGATGTTCAAGCGAATGAAACGATATATGGTAAAGGTGCAAAATGGACTGTTCCTAATGAAAATGTGTTAGCTGAGCATGTGGCAAGAAAGGCATTTGCTATTTGGACATTACAACCAGTACTTGAAGAAAAATTAAGAGAAAATGAACAATTTGATCTGTACTATGATCTTGAACTACCTTTAGCTACCATCCTAGGCAAAATGGAAAGTGAAGGGATTAAAGTTAATATTGAAACATTAGAAAAAATGGGTGTAGAACTTGAAGAGAAAATCACATCTTTAGAGAAAGAAATTTATGAATTAGCAGGTGAAACATTCAATATTAATTCACCAAAACAGCTTGGTGTGATTCTATTTGAAAAGTTAGGTTTACCTGTTATTAAGAAAACGAAAACAGGATACTCCACTGCTGCTGATGTGTTAGAAAGACTACAAACAGAACATACCATCGTAAAATATATTTTAGATTACCGTCAGTTGGCGAAATTGAAGTCAACGTATATTGAAGGGTTAATCAAGGAAGTACACCGTGAAGATAGTAAAGTGCATACTCGTTTCCAACAAGCATTAACGGCAACGGGTCGATTAAGTTCTACAGATCCAAATCTTCAAAATATCCCGATTCGTTTAGAAGAAGGACGTAAAATAAGACAAGCATTTGTACCTTCAAATGAAGATTGGGTCTTGTTTGCTGCGGATTATTCACAAATTGAATTACGTGTTCTTGCACATATGTCTAATGACGAAAATTTAGTAGATGCCTTTAATCAAGGAATGGATATTCATACTCGTACTGCAATGGATGTGTTCCATGTTTCAGAAGATGAAGTAACGAGTAATATGCGCCGTGCTGCAAAAGCAGTTAACTTCGGTATTGTATATGGAATCAGTGATTACGGTTTATCTCAGAATTTAGATATTACTCGTAAAGAAGCGGGTGAGTTTATTGATAAATATTTACAAAGCTTTCCTGGTGTAAAAGAGTATATGGATAATATTGTTCAGGATGCGAAATTAAAAGGATATGTCACTACGATTTTAAATCGTCGTCGATATTTACCGGATATTACAAATCGAAACTTTAATTTAAGAAGTTTTGCAGAAAGAACTGCAATGAACACCCCAATTCAAGGAAGTGCTGCTGACATTATTAAAAAGGCAATGATTGATATGGATGCAAAATTAAAAGAAGAGGGGCTTAAATCGAAATTATTATTACAGGTGCATGACGAATTAATATTTGAAGCGCCACGAGATGAAATTGAAATTTTAGAACGAATTGTACCAGAAGTAATGGAAAATGCTATAGAATTAAAAGTACCTTTAAAAGTGGATTTCTCATATGGTAGTACTTGGTACGATGCAAAGTAAGGAAGTGTAGAGATGCCTGAATTACCAGAAGTAGAAGGTGTTGTTCGGGCGTTAGTGCCTAAAGTAGAAGGGAAGACAATTGAAAAGGTTGAACTATCCCAAACGATTTATAATTCTTGGGCAGAAGGTAAGCAATGCATTGTGAAAGCGATAGAACCTAACTTATTTGAACAAGCAATGCAAGGAATGACATTTTCGAAAATAACACGGCGATCCAAATATATCTATTTTCATTTAGAAAAAAATAATGCTGAGTATTTATTTGTTAATCATTTAGGTATGACAGGTGCTTGGTTTGTCGTTAATGATTTAAATGAGATTACAGAAGAAAAATTCAGGAAGCATACCCATGGTGTTTTTTACTTAACGTCAGGGGAACTGCTTGTTTATAGTGATATTCGTCGATTTGGGGAAATGCGCTTTATTGTGAAGGAAGAAGAACATGCACCGCTATTGCAAATGGCACCAGAACCTTTTGAAGAAGATGCTTGTGATTTTTTCCTCAGAAAGAGTGAGTTACCGAAATATCAAAATAAACCGATTAAAGAAGTCATTATGGACGGACAAGTAATTTCCGGTTGCGGTAATATTTACGCAACTGAATCACTATTTAAGATGGGAATTCATCCTGGTCGAAAAACGAGCCGTATAAGTAAACAGAGAAAGATTGAATTATTTGAAGTTATCCGCAACATTTTACAAGAAAGTATTGATATGGGCGGATCAACAATTTCGGATTATCGTAACATTAACGGTGAAGCAGGTGGAATGCAGCACCGACTTAAAATGTACGGTAAGAAAATCTGTCCTCAATGCGGATCAAATACAAAATCGATGGTCATTGGTGGGCGTACTTCAGTCTATTGCCCACAATGTCAACATTAAAAGGTGTGGGATTTGGGAATGATTATTGGGTTAACTGGTAGTATCGCGAGTGGTAAAAGTACAGTAGCAAATATGTTAAAAGAATATGGTTTTCCAATTGTTGATGCGGATTTAGTAGCTCGACAAGTAGTAGAGCCTGGGAGTGAAACATTACAAAAAATAGCGGATGCTTTTGGTCCAGAAGTAATAACACCTGAAGGAACAATGGATCGAGCAAAAGTCGGCTCCATCATTTTTCATGACGAATCTAAACGTAAAGTATTAAATGATATTATCCATCCAGCCATTAGAGCAGAAATGTTGCGTCAACGGGATGAACATGTTGCGAACGGGGCAAAAACAGTTATTATGGATATTCCTCTGTTATTTGAAAGTAAACTGCAACATTACGTTGAAAAAATACTTGTTGTTTCAGTAAATGAAGAGACGCAATTGAAACGATTGATTGAACGCAATCAATTAAATGAAGAAGATGCAAAAGCGCGCATCAGTTCACAGTTACCTCTTTCAATCAAGGAACAAGGTGCAGATGCGGTGATAAATAATAATGGGTCGATTGAAGAAACTAGACAACAACTCGAAGATATTTTAAATAAATGGAATGTGTTATAACATTCCCCTTGAAATTACAAGGCATAATAACATGCTTTAACCTCTACTCTAAGCGTAGAGGTTTTTTTATTTTGATGTATTTGAAATTCGATTTATTATCATTGGATTTAAAAGTAAGTATTATTATGGGTATTACGCTTGAACGAACGCGCTCCGCTTTTCGGATATGTCTAGCTCCGCGCGTTAGCCGTTCGGAAACTTCAACTTCTTCCTGCGTGTGCGAGCACACTTGTCAGAAGTCTCCAGTTTCTTTCACGGCTGAACGAACGCGCTCCGCTTTTCTAAGATGTCTAGCTGCGCGCGTTAGCCGTTCGGAAACTTCGACTTCTTCCTGCGTGTGCGAGCACACTTGTCAGAAGTCTCCAGTTTCTTTCACGGCTGAACGAACGCGCTCCGCTTTTCGGATATGTCTAGCTGCGAACGCTAGCTCTTTCGGACACTTCAACTTCCTCCTACGCGTGTAAACACGCTTGTCGGAAGTCTCCAGTGCCTTCAAGAGCTGAACGAGCGTTCTCCGCTTTTCTTATTTTTCAGAATATAAGAATTTTTATTTTGTTGAAGAAATATGTTCACCTTTTTTACGAATGTGCTATACTATTTGGAGAGAACAGATAACATAATTAAGAGCATATTACAGGAGGCTTTATAGATAATGACAGTTTCTATTGCAATAAATGGTTTTGGCCGAATTGGTCGCATGGTTTTCCGCCAAGCAATTGTACAAGAAGATTTAAATATTGTAGCTATTAATGCAAGCTACCCAGCTGAAACATTAGCTCATTTAATAAAGTATGACACAAATCACGGTAGATTTGAGGGTACTGTCGAAACTGCTGAAAACGCATTAATTGTTAACGGTAAACGAGTAGAGTTAATTAGTGAACGTGATCCATTACAATTACCATGGAAAGAATTAGGTGTGGATATTGTAATTGAAGCAACTGGTAAATTTAATGAACGTAGTAAGGCAGCAATGCACCTAGAAGCTGGTGCTAAAAAAGTAATTTTAACTGCCCCTGGTAAAAACGAAGATGTTACAGTTGTTATGGGTGTAAATGATGAATTATTAGATATTTCTAAGCACGATGTTATTTCTAATGCATCATGTACAACGAACTGTCTAGCTCCTGTAGCAAAAGTATTAAATGATACATTTGGAATTGAAAATGGTTTAATGACTACAGTTCATGCCTATACAAATGACCAAAAAAATATTGATAATCCACATAAAGATTTACGCCGTGCCCGTGCATGTGCGGAGAGTATTATTCCAACATCAACTGGGGCTGCTAAAGCATTAGCATTAGTGCTTCCAGAATTACAAGGTAAACTACATGGTATGGCTTTACGTGTTCCAACTTCTAACGTTTCTTTAGTAGACCTAGTTGTAGACTTACAAAAAGATGTAACTGTTGAAGAAGTAAACAATGCGTTTAAAGCTGCAGCAGAAGGTCCATTAAAAGGAATCTTAAACTTCTCAGTAGAACCATTAGTATCAACTGACTACAATACAACAACTTATTCTTCAACTGTTGATGGATTATTAACAATGGTAATGGGTACAAGAAAAGTAAAAGTTTTAGCTTGGTATGACAATGAGTGGGGTTATTCTGCACGTGTTGTAGATTTAACGAAGAAAATTGTTAAAGCTTTAGAAACTGTTACTGCATAACCTTGTGAAATAAATATCAATTAAGTCAAAGGTAGGATATACATTCCTGCCTTTTTTTCTTTGTATAGGAAATAATTAGGAAGTACAAATTTGTATTAGTGCTCCTTTAGTATTCTTTGTAAACTGTTGCTACATCTCGTACTCTTTTCATGTTTTGTAAATTGTATTAAAATGTTAACTTGCAAAAAGAAATAGAGCATTTTTATAGCGCAAATAGATTTGTTATAATATGATTACGAAATTAAGTTGAACGGAGAATATATATGAGATGTCCAGCTTGTCAATATAATGGTACACGGGTAGTTGATTCAAGACCAGTTGACGATAATAAAGAAATTAGAAGAAGAAGAGAATGTGAATCTTGCGGGTATCGTTTTACAACTTTTGAACGAATTGAAGAAACACCACTAATCGTTGTTAAAAAGGATGGATCTCGGGAAGAATTTAGCCGAGAAAAAGTCTTGCGTGGTTTAATACGTGCATGTGAGAAACGTCCTGTACCATTGGAAACATTAGAATCCATTGTAATTTCAATTGAAAAAAACTTAAGAAGAATCGGTAACTCTGAGGTGCGTTCAGAAGAAATCGGAGAAATGGTTATGGATTTACTTGCAAAAGAAGATGAAGTTGCCTATGTTCGATTTGCTTCTGTGTATCGACAGTTTAAAGATATTAATGTCTTTATATCGGAGTTAAAAGATTTATTGCACCGTCAATCCGATTTAAAAAAATAAAATTTCAGGAGGGTAAAAAATGGTTCATTTATATAAGGAATTACAGCCTGCGGATCATTTTGAAATCAGTCTCCCTCAATCACTTTCAACGCAGGAGCGACAACTCTTAACGTTGTTTTACCAACCATTAACAGGGCCTGAACCGATAAGTCTTTATTTAACATTATGGGCTGAAGCGGAAGATGCATTGACTAATAGTATGACTCATTATTATTTAATGAGTGTTTTAAACATGCCGATCGGAAAAATTTTTGAAGCGCGAATTGCCTTAGAAGCAATTGGACTGCTTCGAACTTTTCGCAAACAGGAAGAAGAAAATCGCTCATTTATTTATGAACTGATTCGTCCTCTTGATGCCAATACGTTTTTCCAAGATCCTTTACTATCAATGTTTCTTTTTTCAAAAATCGGTGAACAGGCCTATCGAAAATTACGGAAACGTTTCGTAAGCACAATATCTACTAGTGGTTATACGGATATTTCTAGAACGTTTACGGACGTTTATAAACCGGTTCATAGTAAAATCAATGTGGAGCAAATGGATAATCAGCCAACTGTTAAAACTGATTATCCATTTTACATGGAAGAATTTGATTTTGATTTATTAAAAAGTGGTTTAAGCGAACAGTTAGTGCCGTCTAAAACGTTAACGATAGAAATACGTGAGGTTATTGCAAAATTAGCATACCTTTATCGTTTCAACCCAATTGAAATGCAAAAGGTTGTCATTTTAGCACTAGATGATCAAATGAATCTTACGAGAGATCGATTAAAAAAAGCAGCAGCAGATGTTTATAAATTAACGATTTCAAAGGAACCTCCTCAATTACAGAAGTTCTTTTCATCAGAGATTGAAGAAAATCGAATTGTTGAGAATCCTGTTAAATCAAAAGAACAAGAGATGATCGAGTATTTTGAATCAACAAATCCAATTGAGCATTTACGTAATTTAAATAATGGAAAAGAACCAACAGATTATACAAAGGATCTTGTATCGAATCTGTTTATTAACCATGGAATGAATATTGGCGTAGTGAACGTATTAATTGAATATGTTATGCTTCAAACAGATAAAAAGCTTCCAAAAAACTTTGTTGAAACAATTGCTGATCATTGGAATCGTAAAAATATTAAAACGGCCAAAGAAGCAATGGCAATCGCTCGCTCAGAACACGATAAATTTAAGAAATTGAAAAATAAAGAATATGTTCCTCAAGTAAGCGAAGCCGAACTTGCAAAACAAAACGTTCCCATTGTTAATGATCAATTTGCAAAATATGAACGAACAATACCTTATGAATTTTTAAAACAATTAAATAATGGTAGAGAGCCTTTCCCATATACAATCGAATTAGCAGAAAGCCTAGTTAAAAACTATTCAATGCCAATAGGTGTCGTGAATGTATTAATGGAATATGCCTTTGAGCAAACGGAGGGGAAAGTTACTCGAAGGTTTGTTGAAACGATTGCAAGTAACTGGATGAAAATAGGAATTGATTCTGCCGAAGAAGCGTTAAATCAAATTGACAAAACTATTAAAAATAAAGAATTCTTAAGGACAACCGGATTTATTCCATCTATCACAAGAGAGTCTATTAAAAAAGATTTTTCTGAAGTGGATGGTATTTATTATTTTTATGAATCTACACCACCTTACGAATTTATGAAAGATATAAATAATGGCAGCGAACCTTTCCCAACAAATGTTAAAATAGCAGAAGATCTGATTAATAAATATGATTTACCTTTAGGTGTTGTCAATGTATTAAGTGAATATGTGCTATCTAGACAGGATGGAAAGTTTTCTAAGCGTTATGTGGAAACAATTGCGAATACTTTAAGACAAGCTGGGATTCAGACTGCAAAAGAAGCATTTGAATATTTATCAAAAACAGAAGAAGAGTTAGAGATGAAGAGCAAGCTCGGATATGTTCCACAAATAACACAGGAACATATACAACGCAATGGTAATGATGTAGATCATTATAGTTCCAAAACTCCTTATGAATTTTTGAAACAATTGTCAAATGGTAATGAACCTAGTGCTTCAAATTTAAAATTAGCAGAAAGCCTTGTTTTAAATAGCGGCTTATCTATTGGTGTCGCTAATGTTTTGATTGAATATGTATACAATCTGAAATCAGGTCAATTGCCTAAAAAGTATGTTGAAACGATTGCAGCTAATTGGGTGCATCAAAATATCCAAACGGTACAACAAGCTAAAGCTGTAATACACAATAAAGAAACAACGAATGAAATGCTCCGCAATGTTGGATATGTTCCAACTATATCCGAAATTGATATACAACAAATGATTGGTAATCGAGTGATTGAAGAAGAGTTTAAAGAATATGAAATGACAACACCATATGAATTCTTGAAAAAGATGAACCATGGTGTAGAACCTTATGCGAATAATATTCAACTTGCTGAAAAGCTTGTACATCGTTATAAGCTTCCAGTAGGCGTTGCGAATGTATTAATAGAATATGTATTAGAAATAAAAGATGGAAAATTACCAAGAGCATATGTTGAAACGATTGCAGATAGTTGGAGTCGTAAAAATTTCGTAACAGCTAAAGATGCTGCTGAACATGTCGCAATGGAAAAAGAAAATTATGCGAAACGACAAGTGGAACAAGAAAATCGCCCTAGAAGTAAATGGGGAAGAGTTGAAAAAATCCCAGAATGGTTTAAAGAACGCGATGATCAGGGGGCAACAAATGATAACCCGCAAACGGATTCCATCGATTTTGAAAAAGAGCGGTTAAGAATACTTGAAAAGCTTGGCAGAAAAGAATAGTAGGTGAGAACAATAGAACCAATAAAAAATGCATTAAATAAAGTAATCAACGTTCCTTCATTTCAACAACGTTATGAAGAAGTGAAAAGAAATATTTTAGCCAATCAAGAAGTTCAAGAATTTCTAAAGACCCACGAAAATGTATTAACAGAGGATGTTATTGAACGCAGTCTTCCAGCATTACAAGAATTTACGAACCAAGCTCATAAATGTTGTGGAAGTGGTGGAACAGCCACTTGTACAAACTATGTAAATGGCTTCATTCCTAAATTACGTTTAGGCAATCAAATTATCGTTGTAGATTATATTCCATGTTCTCAAAGAATAATTGAAGAAGAACAACGAGAAATCGAAAAGATGATTCGAAGTTTCCATATGCCGAAAGATGCTCTTACTGCAAATATCGAATCAATGGATATCAACACACCAGGTCGAATTAGAATTGCGGACTTTGTGGCGGACTTTATTAATGAAATTCGTGAAAAACAAACCATTCCATCAAAAGGATTATATATTCATGGTGGATTTGGTGTAGGGAAATCTTTTATTCTTGGAGCTATTGCAAATGAGTTAGCTGCAATGAAGGTGCAAACGGTATTGATGTATGTACCTGAATTTTTAAGAGAATTAAAAGAATCGATTGATGATTCTACTATCAAACAAAAAATTGAATATATTAAAAAAGCACCTGTTCTAATGTTAGATGATTTTGGCGCTGAATCTATGACAAGTTGGGCAAGGGATGAGATTTTTAGCACGATATTAAATTATCGAATGTCAGAGAAAAAACCGATTTTTATTTCATCGAATTTTAACTATGACGAATTGGAATATCATTTAGCTAATTCTCAAAAAGGGGATTATGAAAGAATTAAAGCAGCGCGGATGATGGAACGAATTAAAAGCCTTACTATCCCTGTTCCACTAGATGGTACAAATCGCCGTGGATAAAATTTTTGGTTGCTAGTTGCAATTCAAATCATTCGAGCGTATACTATCGATAGAATTTAAATACTCTTGCGTTGATGAGGACAACAAGCTTGTGAAACGACTTCTAGAGAGGGAAACCTTGGCTGTAAGTTTCCTAGTACCGGCACAAACTTTACTACCTCTGAGCTTTAGCGGGGATAATCCGCTAACGTTTATCGGTACGTTAACCGACCTAGAGCTTCGTCTGAAACCTTTTGTGTTTCGGAAGGAAGAAGGGTGGAACCACGAGCATACGCGTCGTCCCTTTCATAGGGATGGCGCTTTTTATTTTGCTCTAGTAGCGAAATTTGTCTGTTTATGAGCGTTTCGAGAACTGATGTGCGTTTTCATCGACTAAATCAAAGAAAAAGGAGAAAGTATCATGACAGAAGTAATTAAACTTACATTCCCAGATGGCGCTGTGAAGGAGTTTCCACGTGGGACATCAACAGAAGATGTGGCAGCTTCTATTAGCCCAGGACTTAAAAAACAAGCATTAGCTGGTAAATTAAATGGTGTACAAATCGACCTTAAAACACCAATCGAAGAAGGCGGTGCAATTGAAATCATCACACCTAAATCTGAAGAAGCATTAGAAATTTTACGTCACTCTACAGCTCACTTAACAGCTCAAGCTGTTAAACGTTTATTCCCAGGTGTGAAATTAGGTATTGGTCCTGTAATCGAAGGTGGATTCTACTACGATATCGATTCTCCAACACCAATCTCAGCAGAAGATTTACCAAAAATTGAAAAAGAAATGAAAAAAATCATTGCCGAAAATATCGAAATCGAGCGTAAAAATGTAAGCCGTGATGAAGCACAAAAAATTTACGAAGAAATCGGTGATGAATATAAATTAGAATTACTTGAAGCAATTCCAGCTGACGAACAAGTATCAATTTATTATCAAGGTGAATTTTTTGACCTTTGCCGCGGAATTCACGTACCATCAACAGGTAAATTAAAAGAATTTAAATTATTATCATTAGCGGGAGCATATTGGAGAGGTAACTCTGATAACAAAATGCTTCAACGTATTTACGGTACAGCCTTCTTTAACAAAGAAGAATTAAAACATCATCTTCAAATGTTAGAAGAAGCAAAAGAACGTGATCATCGTAAAATTGGTAAAGAGTTAGAATTATTCACTTTATCACAAACTGTTGGTCAAGGTTTACCACTTTGGTTACCAAATGGAGCGACAATTCGCCGTATTATCGAACGTTACATTGTAGATAAAGAAGTAAAACTTGGATACCAACATGTTTACACACCAGTATTAGGTTCTAAGAAATTATATGAAACTTCAGGTCACTGGGGTCATTACCATGAAGACATGTTCCCACCAATGGAAATGGATAACGAAACATTAGTTTTACGTCCTATGAACTGTCCTCACCATATGATGGTTTATAAATCATCATTACACTCATATCGTCAATTACCAATTCGCATTGCTGAACTTGGTACAATGCACCGCTATGAAAGTTCAGGCGGTTTATCTGGTTTACAACGTGTACGTGGAATGACTTTAAACGATTCTCATATTTTTGTTCGTCCAGACCAAATTAAACAAGAGTTTAAAAATGTTGTGGAATTAATTTTAGATGTTTATAAAGATTTCGATTTAAAAGATTATAAATTCCGTTTATCTTATCGCGACCCTGCTGATAAAGAAAAATATTTCGATGATGATGAAATGTGGGAAAAAGCACAAAGCATGTTAAAAGAAGCGATGGATGATATGGGACTTGATTACTTTGAAGCAGAAGGTGAAGCTGCATTCTATGGTCCTAAATTAGACGTTCAAGTGAAAACTGCTATTGGTAAAGAAGAAACATTATCTACAGTTCAACTTGACTTCCTACAACCAGAACGTTTTGACTTAACTTATGTTGGAGAAGATGGTAAACCACATCGTCCAGTTGTAATTCACCGTGGTGTCGTTTCAACAATGGAACGTTTCGTTGCCTTCTTAATTGAAGAGTACAAAGGTGCCTTCCCAACTTGGTTAGCACCAGTTCAAGTAGAAGTAATCCCTGTTTCAAATGAAGTACATTACGAATATGCACAAAAAGTTGTAGCAGATCTTCGTGCAGCAGGCATTCGTGTAGAAATGGATGACCGTGAAGAAAAACTTGGTTACAAAATCCGTGAAGCACAAATGAAGAAAATTCCTTATATGCTTGTATTAGGTGATAAAGAATTAGAATCTGAAGCTGTAAATGTACGTCGTTATGGATCTAAAGATTCAGAAACAGTTTCACTTGCTGAATTTGTTGAAAAAATTACTGCCGAAGCAACTAAATAAGTGTTGTAAAGCAAATTACATTGCTATTTTGGCAAATTCGTTATAATATATAGCACATAACATATCCCCAAAGGCAATTAACTAATTCAATAAAAGAAATTTATAAATGTTAGTTGACATTAAAACTTTGTGGTGTTATGATTATTTAGGTTATGAATACAGTTTGTGGTTGAAGTAGAGGCTGCCCGCTTCTCACCTGAATTACGCATTTTGCAGTTAACAGGTATGACACGTTGAATTGACTACGCTAATTAGACGCGTATGTATATATAGCGGGCGGACATCTTCTGAATAATGTCCGTCCCTTTTTTTATGGACATACTTAGAAAGTGTACCGTTCAACCGGGCTAGCTAAGCCTTAATCGTGTATTCGCGACAAATCTTGGAGGTGGATTCGTATTAGCAAAGACATGTATGTAAACGAAGGCATTCGCGCACGTGAACTTCGTGTAATCGACCATAATGGTGATCAGCTAGGAGTTAAATCTCGTAATGAAGCGTTAGAACTTGCCGCTCGTGCAAACTTGGATCTTGTCCTTGTGGCCCCTCAAGCTAAGCCACCAGTCGCTCGTGTTATGGACTATGGTAAGTTTAAGTTTGAACAGCAAAAGAAAGATCGTGAAATTCGCAAAAATCAAAAAGTCATCAACATGAAGGAAGTTCGTCTAAGTCCAACAATTGATGAACATGATTTCCAAACAAAATTACGTAATGCAATTAAATTCCTTGAAAAAGGCGATAAAGTTAAATGTTCTTTACGTTTTAAAGGACGTGCCATTACACATAAAGAAATTGGACAACGCGTATTAGATCGTTTTGCTGAAGCTTGTGCTGAAGTATCTACGGTTGAACAAAAACCGAAGATGGAAGGCAGAAGTATGTTCTTAGTTCTTCAACCGAAGAACGAGAAAAAGTAATATTGACGAATATTTAGGAGGAAATTCGAAATGCCAAAAATGAAAACTCACCGTGGCGCTGCGAAGCGTTTCAAAAAAACGGGCAAAGGAAAATTAAAATTTGACCGTGCATACGGTAGCCACTTATTCGCTAACAAATCTACTAAACAAAAACGTCACTTACGTAAAGCAAAAGTTGCTACTTCAGGTGACTTCAAACGCATCAGATCTTTACTTACTTACATGAAATAATTTTTGTGTAATAGATGAACGAACGTGATTAAATTAAACATTCGAAAGAATTGCAGGAGGTAATTGTTATGCCACGCGTAAAAGGCGGAACAGTAACGCGCAAGCGTCGTAAAAAAGTATTAAAATTAGCAAAAGGTTATTTTGGTTCAAAACATACATTATACAAAGTTGCTAACCAAGCAGTAATGAAATCAGGTCAATATGCATACCGTGACCGTCGTCAAAAGAAACGTGATTTCCGTAAATTATGGATCACTCGTATCAACGCAGCTGCTCGCATCAACGGTCTTTCTTACAGCCGTTTAATGCACGGTTTAAAAGTAGCTGGTATCGAAGTTAACCGTAAAATGTTAGCTGACTTAGCTGTAACTGACGCACAAGCATTTGCTCAATTAGCAGATACAGCAAAAAAAGCTGTAGCGAAATAATTTAATCTACATAGTAAATTAAATTATTTCTGCGCCGAAAGCAAAGCGACAGGTGCAAAATAATAAATACTTAATAAAAAGCTGGTAGGAGAACCTATCAGCTTTTTTGTCTATTATAGAGATAAAGATAGGGGGATACTATGGATTTAGCTTTAATATCATATATAGCAGTCATGTCAATCATATTATGTATTTTCATGTACATTGACAAATCCCGTGCCAAAAATCATGAGTGGCGTATATCAGAAAAATCCTTATTCACGTTAGCTATTTTAGGTGGAGCTTGTGGTGGTGTGTTAGGAATGTATTTATTCCGACACAAAACAAAACATAATTCATTTGCCTTTGGTTTTCCATTACTCGCAGCAGTTCATATTTTTCTCATAGTAAAAGTATTTTCGATTGTATAAAATAAAAATGCGTGCTATATTGGCACGCATCATGTTCCTAAAATTAGGAAGGTTTGTATAAACAAAATTGCAATTAAGCTAAATTATTTTTACCAGCCTCTGTTGTTCCCACAACGCGAGCACTTACAATGTTTCCCGTGATTTCTCTCAGGACTTACAATTTCAATTGTACATTTTAGGCATTTGTCATCTCTAATGTTTCTTACGCGATCACGACCTTTGTTTCTGCCTCTATCGAAATCACCCATAACACGATTACAGCCACAAGAACGGTGTCTTCTATCATAGTCACCCATTACACGGTTACATCCACAAGAGCGATGTCTTCTATCAAAATCACCCATAACGCGGTCTCTTCTACAACCCATATTAGCACCTCCTTTCTCTCTATTTATATGACTTCCTTTAATTGTTCCTTGTACAAATAACCATTTTTATAAGAAAAAATATAAATATTAATAAATTAAAAAGGATTGTCTATCATGCATAGTTCATGCAATGTTAGACAATCCTTATGTGGGTATTCAATCATTACTAGTCTCATTTTTCATTAATTGTTCTATTGGATTTTTCCAATTAATTTTGGCTTTTGGGTAGTTCAATTGAATCTCCTTTTCTAAATAGAGAAAATCTTCTTTTGTTAGTCCTTGAAGTTTCATTGTATCGTGTACCCAAACGAAGATTGAAACGACTTCAAAAGCATTTTCTGTTGTTCCTAAATACTTTTCACCTTCAAATAAGGCACCTTTGTAGGAAATGAAAAAGTTTTTGCGAACGTTTTTCACATCATCGTAAAAATAATATTCTCCCTTCTCATATGCTTCATCTAATTTTCGTTTTGGGTCAGTTAAGAAACGTACCCCTTTATAAAATAAATAAATGATAAGTGCAATGATAAGAAAGCGAATAATTAGAAGAGCCATAAAAGTCCCCCTTGTAAAAACGTAATACTTTCATTTACGATTAAGTAGTGGATGAAGTTTCATTTTTTATAAAGAAATTGAGGGAATTTTTTATGGAATTTAAAGAACTTTTTGAAATGCAACGACAACTAGATTCTTTTATTGAACAAACACAAAAGATAGATCGAGATGTGTTTAAAGAAAAAGGACTAGCATTAATGATTGAACTGGCAGAACTCGCTAATGAAACAAGATGTTTTAAATTTTGGAGTACAAAGGGACCTTCAAAAAGGGAAGTTATATTAGAGGAATTTGTTGATTCAATTCACTTTCTTCTTTCATTAGGAAACGAAAAAGGATTATCGTTGGAATCATGGCCAGAGATAAATAAGAAAGAAGATTTAACAAATTGGTTTTTACAAACACAGGAAGTCATTTTACAATTTATTCAACATCCAACTGCGGATACTTACCGTGAAGTTTGGCAATGTTATGGAGTATTAGCTTATAATTTGAAGTTCACATTAGATGATATAATTGAAGCATATATTTCTAAGAACGAAAAAAACTATGAGCGTCAGCGTTCAGGTTATTAGGATTTGGGAGGACAAGTAAATGGCTCAATTAGATGATACGTTAAAAATGTTAAAAGAATTAACAGATGCAAATGGTATTCCAGGGAATGAACGAGCACCAAGACAAGTCATGAAAAAATATATCGAACCATTGGCAGACGAAATTGAATACGATAACCTCGGTAGCTTGATTGCCAAAAAAATTGGTGATCCAAATGGTCCGAAGATTATGATTGCAGGACACCTTGATGAAGTTGGATTTATGGTTTCACAAATTGATGAAAAAGGATTTATTAAGTTTCAAACAGTTGGGGGATGGTGGAGTCACGTGATGCTATCCCAACGCGTTACGATTACAACGCGTAAAGGTGAAGAAATTATTGGGGTTATCGGCTCAAAACCTCCTCACATTTTACCTGCGGAAGCTCGTAAAAAAGTTGTTGATATGAAGGAATTATTCATTGATATCGGAGCAACATCAAAAGAAGAAGCGCTAGAGTGGGGAATTCGCCCGGGGGATATGATTACTCCATATTTTGAATTTAATGTGATGAAAAATGAAAAAATGTTATTAGCAAAAGCATGGGATAATCGTATTGGATGTGCCATTGCAATTGATGTATTCAAAGCATTAAAGGATAGCAATCATCCAAATATTGTTTATGGCGTAGGAAATGTTCAAGAAGAAGTTGGCTTACGTGGCGCCAAAACATCTACATTTAAAATTCAACCGGATATTGGTTTTGCGCTAGATGTAGGTGTTGCTGGAGATACTCCAGGGATTACTGCAAAAGAATCCACATCAAAACTTGGGGACGGGCCACAAATTATTATCTATGATGCATCAATGGTAGGTCATAAAGGACTTCGAGACTTTGTTGTAGATATCGCTGAAGAACATAATATCCCATATCAATTCGATTCTACACCAGGTGGAGGAACTGACGCTGGCTCAATCCATTTAACTGCAAATGGTGTTCCTGCAATGGCAATTGGAATCGCAACACGTTATATTCATTCTCATGCAGCGATTCTTCATCGAGATGACTACGAAAATACAGTAAAATTAGTTGTAGAAGTTATTAAAAGATTAGATCGTGAGACAGTAAATAAAATTGTTTTTGATTAATATTTAAAGTTTGAGGGGGAGAAAAAATTTTCTTCCCTTTTTTATGTCTAATTAAGTCTAACTTGCATATAAGTAATATTGGTGTATTAATGAAGATTTATTTTTAATCTTAAATGCGAATATTTATGAGTAAATTTCATAATTTGCTCGATACTTAATGAATATTGTTTGTTTAGAGAAAGTTTTAAAAAATAATAAAAATGCACTTGATTTAATAAATATACAAATGTATAATGAATTCATCATCAACGAAATAAGGGGCGTTAGTTAATGAAATTACTAGAAGAGGTTCAGTTAAAGCTAGTGTCAAGTTTGAAAGGAAAAGATCTACTGACACTACTTGATTATACAAGTGAAGAAGTTCAAGACTTAATTAAATTAGCAACACAATTAAAAACAATTACAAAAGCCGGTAGATGCCCAAAATTACTAGAAGGTAAAACTTTAGGTATGATTTTCGAAAAAAATTCGACTCGTACACGTATTTCATTTGAAGTTGGAATGAATCAACTTGGTGGTAAAGCGATGTATATGCATTCCCGAGACATGCAAATTGGCCGTGGTGAACCGATTTCAGATACAGGTCACGTTTTATCAGGTTATTTAGATGCCATTATGATTCGTGCAAACTCTCATGAAATGGTGAAAGAATTAGCTGAACATGCTTCTATCCCTGTGATTAATGGTTTAACGGATATTTACCATCCTTGCCAAGCATTAGCTGACCTTGAAACAATTGCTGAAAATAAAGGCGATTTTAAAGGATTAAAAGTAGCTTACGTTGGTGACGGCAATAATGTTGCTCACTCATTAGTTGTAGCATCTGCTCATGTGGGAATGGACATTGCAGTTGCAACTCCTGTCGGGTATGAACCAGATCCAGAAATCATTGCAAAAGCACAAGAGATTGCAAAAGCAAACGGAAGTATTGTAACAGTGACAACTGATCCAGTAGCGGCAGTGAAAAATGCGGATGTTGTTTATGCAGATGTATGGACTAGTATGGGTCAAGAAGAAGAGTCTGCTAAACGTCTTCAAGATTTCAAAGGATATCAAATTAACGATGCCTTAGTAGCACATGCAAAATCTGATTACATGTTCTTACACTGTTTACCAGCTCACCGTGAAGAAGAAGTATCATCATCTGTTATCGATGGACCAAATTCTTATATCTTTGAGCAAGCTGAGAATAGACTACATGCTCAAAAAGCGGTACTTGTTTCTTTACTTGCTTAGTAAGAAATGAAGACTAGATGCTCTGCACCGAAAGCAGTTCTAGATTCATTACTTGCTTAGTAAGAAGAGAGAGCTAGACGCTAGACGCTCTGCACCGAAAGCGTAGCGGCAGGTGCAAGCAGAAAATTGACTTCATGCACAAAAAGCAGTATTAGTTTCGTTACTGGCTTAATTGAAGAGGGAAATTTTAATTTATTAATAAATGCACAGGAATCTTCAGGGGAAGTGATTGTGTGTTTACCTTGGCAAAGTATGCAGGTCGTGTACTTTGACTCAAGACTCTATATAGATCATGAACGGGGGACTCGCTGGGATTGATCGACGCGATGACAATTTCAAGATGGAAAGACTCATCGCTACATAGGAAAAGCAACCTGGGAGACGCTAGGTTGCTTTTTATTATTGTTTTTTTAAGTTGTTTGTTTATCACTTATCTGTAATAGTTTTTCTACTCTATTTTCAATGGTTTTTGGAGTAGTTTTTAAAGAAATGGCTAAATCAGCAAATAAAACCTTTTGAATTTCTAATAATAATTTTCGATCATATTCTGGGAACTTTTTTCCTTCTTGCTCAAGCTCATATTTTTTTGTCATTAGTGTATTAATGAGTTTTGCAATTTCTTTGCGGTTTCCTTTTTTTATTATTGAGGAATAAATTTGAGTACGTTGATTGTTTTTTTCTATCCATTCAATGCCAGGCAGTGTAAATAATGTAAAGATTTCATCCGCTTGTTCCTTTGTCATTATTTCTAGCATGGAAATGGTTTTATTATCAATCGGGGCATTGATTTGTAAGTGGACATTGTCGACAGGATGTAAGACATAATACGTTTTTGTAACACCTGAGAAGGTTTTTTCAGTTATATCATCAATCTGGCATAAACCATGTGAAGAATAAATAATCGTATCACCAATCTTGAACATTTATTTGCCTCCCAAATTGTATTTGTCAACTTAGTTGACTATTCTAATAGTACCCTATATTCTTAAAAATGTCAACTTAGTTGACGTATAATTCTGATTTTTGTATACTTGATGACACATTTAAAACTTGGAGTGACAATGATGAGTTTAGAATACGGTTCTTTAGATTTATTTGATCTAATTAGCGAAAGACATAATATGGTGCGTAAAGTCCTTGGGGAAAGATGGAGTGAAATGAGCGATGTTTCCATATCGAACTCAGAATGGTATATTATGGCGAAAATTTATAAAAATCAACCTACCATATCGTCTATTACAAAATCTGTCCAAATTACAAGACAAGCTACTCATAAATTTATTAAGAAGCTTGAAGAAAAAGGATTAGTCAATGTTTTGAATGCAAATAATAAACGAGATAAATGTATTGAATTAACAGAACTAGGGGAAAGATGTGTAGAAAAATATAATTCCATAAAAAAAGAATTAGAAGTGAAAATTTCTAATCATATTGGAGAAAAACAATTCGAAACACTTAAAGAATTATTAGGGAAAGAATGGGGAATGTAATATATCTGGCAATATGACAGACATATTGCCAGTACAGAATTTTAGTTCATAAAAGTTTTTGATAGTTTTTCCGTAAAGGCTTGATGTTCTTCTTCAGAAGAAGCTTTCCACCATGCCTCTAAAAATACGCCCAATCCTGGAAGTAAATGTTCATCTCCACGGGAAATTGCATCTTGCACAGTATCGCGAAATTCTGCTGCACTATCACCTTGGACATTTTGTTTTATTGCATCTCTAATTTGAAAGTTCATATAACAATCTCCTCCTCATTTAATAGTGTGCCTTAATAAAAGGAAACTATACATAGTAAAACATAGAAAAGCGGAGCGCGTTCGTACAGCTCCGAAAGCACCAGAAGTGAGATGCGCGGAAATTATTCCTAAAGAATACGCCCAATCCCAATTACAATAAAACCAAAATAAAAAGGAGGGAAAGTTCCCTCCAAATTCAAACCTTAAGCTAATGTTAACATTCTATCTAATGATAAAATGGCTTCTTTAGTAACTTCCTTATCAACTTGAATGACATTACCTTCTTCACCATTTTCAATAATTTCTAAAGCCCATAGAAGATGAGGTAAGTCGATTCGATTCATTGTTAAACACGGACACATATTTTCATTTAATGAAATAATCTTCTTATCTGGATGTTCTGCAATGATTCGTTTAACTAAGTTCATCTCGGTACCAATTGCCCAACTTGATCCAGTAGGAGCAGCATTAATAGTATCTACAATAAATTTAGTAGAACCATTCATATCAGAAACTTCGACTACATCTCTACAACACTCAGGATGAACAATGATTGTCATTTCAGGATATTTTTCACGAACTTCACGCACGTTTTCTACCGTAAAACCTTGGTGTACAGAACAATGGCCCTTCCAAAGGACGACTTTAATATCTTCCACATTTCCTTCAAATTCAAGCTTGCCGCTAATTGGGTTCCACACGGCCATTTGCTCTAATGGAATACCTAGTTCAAATGTTGTGTTTCTTCCTAAATGCTGATCTGGTAAGAAAAATAAACGTTCTTTTTGTGTAAATGCCCATTTTACCATTTTCTTAGCATTGGAAGAAGTTACACAAGCGCCACCGTTTCGACCTGTGAATGCTTTAATTGCTGCAGTTGAATTGACATAGGTTAGTGGAATCAATGTGTCACCAAAAATTTGTTGTAGTTGAACCCATGCTTCTTCTGTCTGGTAAATGTCAGCCATATCCGCCATTGAACAACCTGCACGCATATCAGGTAAATACACCACTTGCTCATCTGTTGTTAACATATCTGCAGTTTCTGCCATAAAGTGAACACCGCAAAAAACGATATGCTCTGCTTTTTTGTTAGCTGCTGCAACTTGGGCTAATTGTAGGGAATCCCCAATACTGTCTGCAAATTGTACAACTTCATCTTTTTGATAATGATGACAAGGAATAAATAATTTTTCTCCTAATTTCTCTTTTATTTCACGAATACGATTTTCCATTTCGGCACGGTCCATTGTGCGATATTTTTCTGGTAACATTCCTTTATTGTTTAAAAGATTTGCAATTGCCACTTTACATTGCCCCCTTCAATTTAACTAATGCACTAATATCTAAGGCTTTAACGGAGTGGGTAAGTGCTCCTAAAGAAATCCATTCAATACCAGACTCTGCATAACTGCGTAAGTTCTCTAATGTAATACCACCAGATGCTTCCGTTGTAATATGGGATGGAACGAGAGGCAACCATTCAGCAATTTGTTCAGGGGAGCGATTATCAAACATAATAATATCTGCTCCGGCTTCAATGGCTTCTAATAGTTGTTCTTTCGTTTCAATTTCTACTTCTATTTTCACGGTATGTCCAATTTTTGCTTTGGCAGTTTTAACTGCATTTGTAATGCTACCAGCAAAGGAAATATGGTTATCTTTTAACATTATGCAATCATATAGGCCACTGCGATGATTGAAAGCACCACCAGATCGAACTGCGTATTTATCAAGCATGCGAAGGCCAGGAATCGTTTTACGTGTGTCACAAACTTTTGCGTTCGTTCCCTCTGTTAACAGAACAGCTTTTGCTGCATTCGTTGCTATTCCGCTCATTCTTTGGATTAAATTAAGTACGACACGTTCACCAGTCAGTAAACTACGTAAGTTCCCTTCAATAATTGCTATTTCATCACCTTTATTTAATTTCTCTCCATCTTGTTTTAGAATGGTAGTTTTTAATGATGAATCTAGTAAAGTAAAACCAGTTTCTATAATTTCGGCTCCACAGAAAATACCTTCTTCTTTTGCATAAAATGTGAAGGATCCCTGTTCTGTAGGTGAGAATAATAATTCACTTGATAAATCTCCATCACCAATATCTTCGTTAAAAAACTGCTTTAACATCGATTGCAATTTGATTTTGTTCATATAGCTCATCCTTCACATTTAATTTTCCATTTTTAAACACGACCCATTTATTCTGCCAATTGTCTTCTTTATTTGGATATTCTTTTCGAATATGGGCTCCACGGGATTCATTTCGTGTTAAAGCAGCGTTCGCTACTAGAGATGCACTAATATGCATAAAGAGTCGTTCAATTTTTTCTCGGGATAAACTACTTAGATTAATTGAAAAATACTCTTCAAAAGATGGTAGTAGATTAATTAATCTATTTAAACCTTCACTATCTCGTAAAATACCTGCATGTGCTAACATTTCATTTTGAATTTTATGAGTTGGTAAAAGTTCTATATAGTTTGTAGTTTTCCTTGCTTGAAACTGTTGGAAATTTTTTTGCTTCTTTCCATATTTTAAAAGGTTTTCGGCCATTAATTTTCCGAAAGTAATTCCTTCTAATAAGGAGTTGCTTGCTAATCGATTTGCACCATGAACACCAGTACATGCTACTTCACCAACTGCTAATAGTCTTGGAATACTTGTATGTCCATAGCGATCTGCTACAACACCACCCATTAAAAAATGGCTACCTGGTGCAACAGGAATACGATTATCACTTATTGAAATTCCGTTTTCTTCACATAATTTTGTAATGGTCGGGAACTTTTTTGCAAAATCGCGAATTTGTGATATGTCGATGTATACTTCATTACCTTTTGCTCGTTCTTTATACGTTTCGTAAGCTGTAATATGTCTTGGTGCTAAATCACCTAACGGATGAACACCTTCCATAATTTTTCGACCATTCTCATTTACGAAATAACCTCCAGCACCGCGCACTGCTTCTGAAACAAGCCCCTTTGATTTGCCATCGATATAAAGTAGACTAGGGTGGAATTGAATAAATTCCATATCTGCTATTTTTGCACCTGCTAAAAAGGCTAGAGCTATTCCATCCCCATAACTATCTGAACAATTAGATGTACAAGAATAAATGGCCCCTGCACCGCCAGTAGCTAAAATGACATAAGATGCAAAATATACATTCTCACCGGATTCATTTTTCGTTTTAACTCCAATACATTCGCCAATAGTGTTTAATAATAGTTCATAGGCAAGTTCATACTCATGAATACGAACGTTCTTTGGAAGTTTTTCAATTAAATGATCGACCAATGCTTTACCGGTTGCATCGCCACCTGAGTGAATAATTCGTGGTTTACTATGCGCACCTTCAAGACCTAATGAAATAGTGCCATCCTCTTTTCGATCAATAGAAAATTGGTCATGGATAAGATGTGTAATCGCATCTTGACCTTTTTCAACTAGAGCTTCAACATTTTCATAGGAATGGTGGTGTTCACCAGCATCTAATGTATCTTGAATGTGCAAAGAAGCATTGTCATCCGTACTTGTAACAGCGGCAATACCACCTTGGGCTTTATAAGAACTACCATTTGTTATATTTGCCTTTGTGACGATATGAACGTCAAATTTTTGTGATAAGACACGAGCTGCTTGTAATGCGGCAATACCACTTCCAATAATGACGATATCCGTATCGATTTTCATATAGTCCCCTTCTTTACAGTTGTCTTGACACCTATATTTACATAAAATGAAGTAGAAAACAAGCATTGATTTTACTACTAAACTTATAAAAATTTTAGATTTAGCTAAAGATTATTGATTGAAAATGAGGGATAATCACAATGATTTATTTAGATTACGCGGCAACAAGTCCTATGACAGAAGCTGCAATAGATGCGTATAGTCAAATAGCGAAAGAAGTTTATGGAAATACATCCAGTTTGCATGATGCTGGAGGGAAAGCTCATTTTTTGTTAGAGGAAGCGCGAGCAATTATAGCAAACAAAATGGGTGTTAATCGTGATGGAATTATTTTTACAGGAAGTGGAACTGAAGGTAACATTATCGCTATTCTTTCCCTTGCTAGGGCAGGAAAGGGAAGACATGTTATCACTTCTGCTGCCGAACATACGAGTGTCCATGCAGCGATGAATACATTGGAACGGGAAGGGTTCGAAGTTACGAAACTTTCATTAACAAGTGATGGAGTAATCAATTTAGATGAACTAAAAGGCGCCATTCGGGAAGATACGGTGTTAATTTCCATACAACATGTAAATTCTGAAATTGGATCGATTCAACCTGTAGAAGAAATTGCAAATATCGCTAGTGAACATGGAATTCCATATCATGTTGATTGTGTTCAATCATTTTGCAAGCTAGATATCACACAGTTCTCACAAAAAGTGGATAGTATTACTGTATCAGCCCATAAAATTGGTGGACCAAAAGGGTGCGGTGCAATTTATTTGAATCCCCGTAGAAGAATCGTTCACGTTTTTCCAGGGGTAACCCATGAAAAAGGAATTCGTGGTGGTACGGTGGATACCCCTGCAATCGTTGCGATGGCTACTGCTGTGGAACAGTATAAGTATCATCTAGAAAAGCATTGGCAATTACGAAAACGGTTGAAAGAAATCATTAGTGATTCTCCAATTGATTGGATTGAATCGCAGGAAGAGAAGCAATTTCCTAGCATTTGTGGACTTTGCATTCCAGGGCTTGAAGGTCAATATGTCATGTTAAGTTTAAATGAAGAAAATATTTGTATTTCCACAGGAAGTGCATGTGATATTAATAGTGCATCAGGTACGAAAGCGATTATAGCAATGGGACATACATTATCGAAGGCACGACAATTTTTCCGTGTTTCCTTTGGGGAGGGCACAACTGAACAACATATTGAATTGTTATGCACTCAATTAAATCGACTAGCTACGATATAAATTTTTACATGCTTCCACTTTTCATGTAAAATTAGGCAAGAATGAAGTGAAAAGGCGGTAAATAAAGTTCATATGAAACGAATCGAATCAACTCAAAATTCATTAGTAAAACATTGGAAAAAGCTAGTGACAACTCGGAAAGAACGTGAAAAAACAGGTGAATTTCTTGTAGAAGGATTTCATTTAGTAGAAGAAGCGTTAAAAAATAAAGACCAAATTATCCAAATCATTGTTCGTGAAGGTGTTGATTTACCATTATTATGGGATATCGATAATGTAATGATGGTGGAAGTGACGCCAACTGTTGCAAAGGAGATTGCGGAAACAGAAACATCACAAGGTGTGTTTGCTCATTGTAAACAGAAAGAAATTTCTCGTGAAGATCAATTGAAATGGCGTAAATTATTGCTTGTTGATGCTGTACAAGACCCAGGCAATATTGGAACGATGATTCGTACAGCAGATGCTGCTGGAATCGATGCAGTAATTCTTGGAAAAGGCTGTGCAGATGCTTATAATCCAAAAACGTTACGTTCAAGTCAAGGTTCTCATTTCCACATTCCTGTTGTTCGTGGTGAGTTAGAAGATTGGATTGAAGACTTACAACATAATGGTGTAAAAGTGTATGGTACAGCACTTCAGGATGCGATTGAATATACTGAAATTAAAAAAACTGATGGCTTTGCATTAATTGTTGGCAATGAAGGTAGTGGCATTCATCCCCAATTATTAAGCCAAACCGATCAAAATGTTATCATTCCAATTTTAGGGCAGGCTGAGTCATTAAATGTGGCTGTCGCAACAGGAATACTTTTATATCAACTCGTGCGTTCGTAAATTAGTTGAAAAATACTGAGAGTTGACGTAAAATAATGAAGGATTTAGAAATTCATAATAAAAATGCGTTATGAGCGGGAAGAGTAAATTTTAATGTTGCATGTAGGGAGCATAAGCCATAGACTGCAAGCTTATGTATGTAACCAAAATTGAAGTTCACCCCGCGAGCAGCTTCCGGGATCAACTTGTGAAAGGAAGGCCGGCTAAGTTAGTCGTTATGTTAATGAAGTGATTGCTTTTTTGCAATAACTAGGGTGGTACCGCGATATAATCCTCGTCCCTTTTTTAGGGGCGGGGTTTTTTTATTTATATGGAAAAGTATTTCCTACCCAAACGCAAATAGCTCAATCGTAAAAAGAATTCTCTAAGGAGGAATAAAAGTGGAACAACAACTTAAGCAATTAGAACAAGAAGCACTAGCGAAAATCGAAGCTGCTTCAAATTTAAAAGAATTAAATGACGTTCGTGTTGCGTACTTAGGAAAAAAAGGTCCAATTACGGATTTATTAAAAGGAATGGGGAAATTATCTCCTGAAGAACGTCCAAAAATGGGGGCTTTAGTAAACACAGTTCGTGAAAACGTAACAAACCAACTTGAAGCTCGTATTGCAGTTTTAGAAGAACAAGCAATTCAAGAACAACTTGAAAAGGAATCAATTGACGTAACATTACCAGGTCGAAAAATTCGTACAGGTAACCGTCATCCATTAACTCGTGTTATTGAGGAAATTGAAGATTTATTCCTTTCTATGGGATATGAAATTGCTGAAGGTCCTGAAGTGGAAAAAGACTATTATAACTTTGAAGCATTGAACTTGCCAAAAGGTCACCCTGCACGTGATATGCAAGATACTTTCTACATTACTGAAGAAACACTTTTACGTACGCATACTTCACCTGTTCAAGCTCGTACAATGGAAGCTAAAAAAGGTGAGCCTATTCGCATTATTTGTCCAGGGAAAGTATTCCGTCGTGACAATGATGATGCTACTCACTCACACCAATTTATGCAAATTGAAGGGTTAGTAATTGGTGAAAACATTCGTATGAGTGATTTAAAAGGTACACTTGATGCACTGGCAAAAAGAATGTTTGGTGAAGAGCGTGAAATTCGTCTTCGTCCAAGTTTCTTCCCATTCACAGAGCCATCTGTAGAAGTGGACGTTTCTTGTCATAAATGTGGTGGTAAAGGTTGTAACGTATGTAAACAAACTGGCTGGATTGAGATTTTAGGAGCTGGTATGGTACATCCAAACGTTCTAGAAATGGCTGGCTATGATTCGAAAAAATTATCTGGCTTTGCTTTCGGTATTGGTGCAGAACGTATTGCGATGTTGAAATATGGGGTGGATGATATTCGTCATTTCTACACAAATGACATTCGTTTCTTATCACAATTCCACCGTACAGAAGAGTAGGAGGGCCAAAAATGTTAGTATCTTTAAATTGGTTAAAACAATATGTAGATATAGATGGTTTAACAGCCGAAGAATTAGCTGAAAAAATTACACGCTCTGGAATCGAAGTAGATGCAGTAATTGATCGTTCACAAGGCATGACGAATGTTGTAGTTGGTTATGTTGTTTCAAAGGAAAAACACCCCGATGCAGATAAATTAAACGTATGCCAAGTTGAAGTAGGCGAAGGGGATGTACGACAAATCATTTGTGGTGCACCAAACGTTGCAGCAGGTCAAAAAGTAATCGTTGCTTTACCAGGTGCTCGTCTTCCAGGTGGGATCAAAATTAAAAAAGCAAAAATGCGCGGTCAAGAATCAAACGGAATGATTTGTTCGTTACAAGAATTAGGTGTTGAAGGTCGTGTTGTTCCAAAAGCTTATGCGGATGGAATTTACGTGTTACCTGAAGATGCAGTTCCAGGTAGTGATGCATTAGAGCTTGTTGGTTTACGTGATATAGTATTAGAACTTGGCTTAACACCAAACCGTTCGGATGCACTTTCAATGTTAGGTGTGGCATATGAAGTAGCTGCCATTTTATCTCGTGAAGTGAAATTACCTGAAGTGAAATATGAAACAACTTATGAAAAAGCAGAAGATTATTTAAAATTACGTGTGGAAGCAAAAGAAAATCCATTATATGCAGCAAAAGTTGTGAAAAACGTTAAAATCGAACAATCACCACTTTGGTTACAACATTACCTAATGGCTGCAGGTGTTCGTCCACACAATAACGTCGTTGATATTACAAACTATATTTTAATGGAATATGGTCAACCACTACATGCCTTCGATTATGATGCATTAAAAACGAAAGAAATTGTCGTTCGTCTTGCAAATGAAGGAGAAAAAATTGTTACTTTAGATGATCAAGAACGTACGTTAAAAGCACATAACCTTGTTATTACAAATGGAGTAGAACCAGTTGCCATTGCAGGTGTTATGGGTGGTGCAAATTCTGAGGTAACAGAAAATACAACAACTGTTGTCATCGAATCTGCTTATTTTGATGGCTTCTCTGTTCGTCGTACATCAAAGGAAATTGGTTTACGTTCTGATGCATCGGCTCGTTTCGAAAAAGGTGTAGATCCAAACCGAGTTATTTTAGCAGCTGAACGTGCAGCTCAATTACTCGCAGAACTAGCAGGTGGAGAAGTTTTAGAAGGAACAGTGTTAGTGGATGAGTTAGATAAAACGCCAACTCGTGTAGTTGTTTCACCTGACTTCATCAATGCACGTCTTGGTATGAAAATTTCTCTAGAAGATATGTTATCAATTTTAAAACGTTTACAGTTCGATGTGGAAGCGGCAAATGGTTTACTAATCATCGATGCGCCAACTCGCCGTCAAGATATTAAAATTGAAGAAGATATCGTTGAAGAAATTGCACGCCTTTACGGATACGATGAAATTCCAATGACATTACCAGAAGGCAATGATCAAGTTGGTGGATTAACATCTTACCAAGCGAAACGTCGTGTTGCTCGTAATTTCTTAGAGGGTGCTGGTTTATACCAAGCGGTGACTTACTCTTTAACATCTGAAGAGCTATCACAAAAATATGCTTTAAAAGCAGAAGAAACAACAAAATTATTAATGCCAATGAGTGAAGAACGTTCAACTTTACGTCAAAGCTTAATTCCTCATTTATTAGAATCAGCAAGTTATAACGTTGCTCGTAATGCTGAATCTGTAGCACTTTATGAAATTGGTTCTGTATTCTTAGGCAAAACAGATGAAGGACTTCCTTATGAAGAGGAGCATGTTGCTGTAGTTGTTACTGGAAAATGGGTAGACAACGCATGGCAAGGTGAAAAAGTTAACGCAGATTTCTTCATTGTAAAGGGAATTTTAGAAGGATTATTTGAAAAATTAGGATTAGCAGATCGAATTTCTTATGTAAAATCAACTGTCGATGGTTTACATCCAGGTCAAACAGCAGATATTTTCTTAGATGGAGAAAAGGTTGGTATTATTGGAGGGTTACATCCAGTTGAGCGTAAAAATTTAGATCTTAAAGATACATTTGTTGCGGAATTGAACTTAAAAGCAATTTTAACTGCAACAGTTGAAGATCTTGTTTATACAGCTGTACCACGTTTCCCTGCTATGACGCGTGATATTGCATTAGAACTTGATCGCTCAACACCAGCAGGAGAAATTATTGAAATTATTCGCAAAGCTGGTACGAAACTATTGAAAGATGTGAAAGTGTTCGACGTTTATGAAGGTGAGAAAATGGCTCCTGGTAAAAAATCAGTTGCATTCTCATTAACATACTTCGATCCTGAACGCACATTAACAGATGATGAAGTTGTCAACGCACATGAAAAAGTATTAAAAGCTCTTGTAGAAGCTGGAGCAGAAGTACGCTAGTAAAAGTATCCACGTTCCTAAATTGGGACGTGGATTTTTTAAAATATTTCAGAAAAATTTAGGTGAATATGAAACTATTCCCAGTTCAGTTCGTAAGTAGAATTAGAAAAGGAGGAATAGTATGAAGAAAAAAGTAATATCTTCAGTTATAGTAGCATCACTCTTTACATTACCATTTTCAGCAGTTGCTACCACTTCTACAAATCCGATAGATAAAGAGATTGCTACAGTTACAACAAATCAAAATTCATGGGTTACCACTAAGGCATTTCTCGAACAAGCTGTTACTAAACTAAGTTATCAGCATGGTTCTGACTTTATGCGAAAAGAAGTGCTAAATGCTTTGCTTAAAGGTGCCGATTGGCAAAATATTGATGGTGTGATTACCCAAGAGCAAATTGCCAATGTGTTAGTCAATAAATTAAACGTGGAAAAAGAAGGTCAAAGTTATAAATCTACTGCTGATAAATTAGGGCTTTTTGAAGGTGTGCCGAATAATCGTATAACGGTTACAGATAGCGAGCTCGAATTAATTTTCAGTAATTTCGAAAAAGTAGAAAATAAAGATGTTGATAATACTGGTGTACAACAATACTCTGTAGAAGATTTCATGAAAAATCCAGGTAATTTAGGATATCAATTATCTCCAGATGGTAACTATATTTCTTATGCTGCAGCTTGGGAAAATCGACTAAATATTTTTGTCAAAGAAATGAATAGTGATTCAGAACCAGAACGTGTGACGAATTTAACAGATCGTGATATTGCTGGTTTCATTTGGAAAGAAGATACTATTTTATATTTAAAAGATAATGGTGGCGATGAAAACTATCATATCTACACAACTACGTTTAATGGTGGAGAAGAGAAAGATTTAACTCCATATGAAAATGTTGTTGCCTATCCAATTGATATATTAAAAGATGCTAAAGATGAAATTTTAATTATGATGAACAAAGAAGACGCTACTGTTTTCGATGTTTATAAATTAAATGTTAAAACTGGTGAAACAAAACTAGTTGCTAAGAATCCAGGGAATGTTCAATCATGGATATCTGACAGTAATGGACAAGTTCGTATGGCTGTTGCTACAGATGGTGTAGCCGGGGCTGTTCTTTACCGTGACTCAGAAAAAGATGAATTTAAACCATTCATTACAATTGAATCTGGAGATACAGTTTCACCAATTGCTTTCTCTCAAGATAATCAATCGGTCTATATGTTATCCAATAAAGGTCGAGACAAAATTGAATTAGTTCAATATGATTTACAAGGGAATGAGGAAATCCTTTTCACAAACTCAAATGTGGACATTAGTAATGCAATTTACAGCACATCAAAAGATAAAATCTTATTTGCTACTTATATGACAGATAAAGTGCATTATGAGTTTTTCGATAACGATTTTGAAAAGGTATTTAAGAACATTCAAAACAAACTAGGTGTTAGTGAAAGTGAATTTGGTATTAATGATTACAACAAGGATATGACGAAATTCATCGTATCTGTTTCAAGTGATAAAGTTTATGGAAAATATTATTACTATGATTCAACTACAGATAATCTAACTGAGCTAGCAACATTAGGTTCATGGTTAGACCCTAATGAAATGGCTGAGATGCAATCTATTTCATATAAAGCTCGGGATGGTTTAACAATTAATGGCTATTTAACATTACCTAAAAATAAAGTGGCAGAAAATCTTCCGTTGATTGTTATTCCTCATGGTGGTCCTTGGGCAAGAGATATGTGGGGCTTTAACCCAGAAGTGCAATTGTTAGCAAATCGTGGTTATGCTGTATTACAAGTGAACTTCCGCTCTTCTACTGGATATGGACGAGCATTTTTAGAGGCTGGAAATAAACAATGGGGCTTAGCAATTCAAGACGATATTACAGATGGTGTACAATGGGCTATTGACCAAGGAATTGCAGATCCAGAGAAAATCGGTATTTATGGAGCTTCCTTTGGTGGGTATGCAACATTAGCCGGAATTACATTTACCCCAGACCTTTATGCTGCTGCAGTAGACTATGTTGGGGTTTCAAACATCTTTACACTACTGGATACAATTCCACCATATTGGGAAACAATGCGTCAACAGTTCTATGAGCGTGTAGGGCACCCAGAAGAAGATAAAGAATTATTAACAAAAGTATCGCCAGTATTCCATGCTGACAAAATTAAAACACCATTATTCGTAGCGCAAGGTGCAAATGACCCTCGTGTAAATAAACAAGAGTCAGATCAAATCGTTGAAGCATTACGTTCACGTGGTGTAGATGTAGAATACATGTTAAAAGACAATGAAGGACACGGATTCATGAACGAGGAAAACCGTATTGAGTTTTACAATGCAATGGTGGATTTCTTTGATAAATATTTAAAATAATTTCATGTAAGAAGGGATGTCCATTAAGGGCGTCCCTTTTTACACTAACAAAAACCAACAATCTTCTGAATATTCATGATAACATAGAGTTAAGTAGATTAGGAGGTTATCATGATGAATATATTAGTTCAGGGTGCTGGTGCCCTAGGTGTTTATTTTGGTGGAAGAATACTCGAAGCTGGATATAATGTTTCTTATTTTGTAAGAGAACGACGCGCGGCACAATTAGAAAAAGAAGGGCTTGTAATAAATAGTCCTGAGGGGGATTTCACAAGTCAAGATTTTAAGATTTATACTACTCCTGAGAGTGTAGAAAATATCGATTTAATTATTTTGGCAATAAAGGGCTACCATTTACAACAAGCAATTCCACAAATTCAAACGATTGTAGAACGAACAGGTGCATTTGTATTACCATTGTTAAACGGTGTAGAACAATTAGATTTACTACAAAAAGCAGTTGGTAAGGAAAAGGTAATTGGCGGTTTTGCAGGCATTATTGCTACATTAAATGAAAAAGGACATGTTGTACATTCAAATAATAGTAGTGTTGTTCGATTCGGAGCACTTCATGAAGCTCAAATTGAGATTTGTGAAAAACTAGCAGAAGTTGGCCGTAATGTGAAAACAAAAATTTTACAGGAAAAAGACATTTTAAAGCATATGTGGAAAAAATATATTTTTATTACGTCTTTCTCTGGTATTACATCAGCAACACAATTAACATCTGGATATATTGCAGAAAATGAAGCGACATTAGCAGTTGCACAAAATATCGTCTATGAAATGAGTATGCTTGCTGAAAAAGAAGGAATTTCATTGACTGAAAAAGAAATCGAATCAATGGCCAATAATATTAAAATTATGCATCCTGAAGCAACTTCATCGATGCACCAAGATATGAGAAAAGGGTTACCGCTTGAGGTTGAGCACTTACAAGGCGGGGCATTGAGAATCGCAGCAAAACATGGGGTGGAAATTCCAGTAATTCAAACAATCTATGGTATTTTAAAGCCTTATGAAAATGGAAGATTAAATTAATAAAAGAAAAAGAACATAGACTTTAAGTCGTATGTTCTTTTTCTTTTGAATTCGAAAACAACCCCCATACACCACCAATGACTGCAGAAATAGAGTGAATGAGTGCAAAAGTATAAAAATTAATATAAATGCTATAGTTATTTTCATTACTATTAAGTACATTATTCTTAAAATCTATTTCATAATAAGATAAAATTCCGATGATAATGACACCGGCAACTAATCCAATGATATTTGAAAGCATTGTCGCATTATTGGACAATACATAGAAATAGCGAAACGTAATAAACATGCTTAATAAAAGAAATGGAATAACAAAAATAATACCTATGAATCCAAAATCCCCATCTTTTGCATTAAATAAATTTCCAACGATCAAAAATCCAAGTAACGAGATTCCTATACTTATGAGCCAACTAAGTCGTAGCATAAATAATCCTTCCGAATAGTTTTTTCGATTCCTGTTATTGTTCTGAAAAAAAAACATTTATTTAAAATTTTTTTGCATGTATTTGATATGCTGATATTATTTAAAAATAATAGATTGTTATTTTCTGATAATGAGACCATTTAGAACAAATTTGGAAAGTGTAACCGCTGCTTCCTCAATCGGTAGTATTGCTGAAACTTCTTTTACCATCATAGGATTTACGGTATTAATAAGTATTTTTTCCTGTATTAAAGTATTTTCTTTTGAGAAAATGCCCTCTTTTTGACCAAGTGCTACTAATCTATGATAAAGACTATGTAATTTTTGTTGCCAATCTTCTTTTAATGGATTGGGTTCAATAGTCGATGTAAGAAGTTGTAGTACCATTTGATGGATTTCACCATATTCAGTAGATAAGTAGATGAAAGTATCAAAAATTTTATATAGTTTTTCTTCAATAGGAAAATCAGATTCAATCACTTCTATTTGCTTTTTATATATTTCATTTAAAACCTCATATGAAATTAGATTTGCTAATTCTTGTTTACTACCAAAGTTTCGGTAAATTGTCCCTACCCCAACATTTGCGTGATCTGCAATTTCCTCAATTGTTGCCTCAAGACCTTTATTTTTAAAAATAGTAATTGCAGATTGTTTAATCTTAATACGATTTTTTTGTGCATCTGCTCTTGGAGAAGCATTTTTCGAATGTGAAACCATAGAATAACCACCTATAATAAATTTTAAAATCTTATATTTTTACTAATACTATATCAAATATTCTACTAATTATTTAACTTTTCTCTCTAAATAGCAAGTGTATTCTTAGTATTCTACAGAAAGTCCATCCTAAATTAAATTATTTTCTTAAAATAACACATTAATAATATTAAAAAAGAAAAAATTACAACTTAAATTATTTTCAGAATTTTATAAATTGTGTTGACATTGTATAACACTCAAGTTAGAATTTGGATACGGAATACGGATTCCGCTTAGAAATTGCGTATTTTTCTCTAATAATCAAATTTATTCTATGAAAAAATGCATTTTCTAAAACTCTAAATTTTCTAACAAAAGGGTGTGTTAATCGTTATGGAAAAAATTCGTTATGTTGATACCACGTTAAGGGATGGTACACAAAGTTTGTGGGCTGCTGAATCCCGAGTGGGTATGGTGGAAGCGGTTGCAGAAGATTTAGATCAAGCGGGTTTTGATGTTGTTGAAGTGCCAATTATGCCTTACAACTTCAAAAAAATTGTACGTGATTTGAAAGAAGATCCATGGGAATTAGTGAGAATTATTGGGGAGAAAATGCCAAATTCAAAAAAGGCATTTATGGGTGAACCAGGCTTAGTGTTATTCGAACTTTTAGAAACACCTCCTTCTGTTTCAAAGCTATTTTATGATCTTCTAATTGATCGGGGTGCACTAAATCGTGTTCAAACAATGGCCAATATATTTGGAAATTTAAAAACAGATTTCCCGTGGTTCTTACCTTACTTGCGCAGTAAAGGGGTAGAGGTAGTACATGCCATTGCCTATAGTATCTCTCCAAGACACACGGATGAATATTTTGCTAAGAAAACTAGAGAAATCGTAAAAAATAAGCCGGATGTTATTTATTTTAAAGACGCGGCTGGTCTATTAACGGTTGAAAGTTTAAGAAGAATATTGCCTATTATTATAGAAAACTCAAATGGACTTCCAATAGAGTTCCATACTCATGGTACAACTGGCCTTGCAAATGAGCTTTATGTAGAAGCAATGAAACTTGGTGTAAGAACTCTTCATACATCAATCCCACCATTAGCGAGTGGATCGGGCCAACCATCTGTATTTACCACAATTGAAAATGCAAAACATTTAAATTTTGGTCATAGTTTGGATATTGAACGTATTCAAAGAGTTTCAGATAAGTTAATGGTTGTTGCAAAAGAAGACAACTTACCAATTGGTGCTCCTCTAGAATATGACTATTCGCAATATATTCACCAAGTTCCTGGTGGTGTAATTTCTAACTTACGTTATCAGCTAATTGGTATGAATTTACAAGATCGAGTTGAAGAAGTGGTGGAAGAATCAATTCGCATTCGTGCTGAACTTGGATATCCAGTGATGATTACGCCATACTCTCAATTTATGGTAACGCAAGCGGCTATCAACGTGGCGACAGGTGAACGTTACAAAGTGGTTATTGACGAATTAATTCAATTTGCTGCAGGAATATATAGTGAAGATTCAGGATATTTAATGATGGATCAAAACTTAAAAGATAAGTTCTTAAGTTTACCACGTGCTAAAGAGTTACATTATAAGCCGGTTGAAGATATACCGATCAAAAAGTTAAAAGAACAATTTGGTGGTCCAACGCTTTCGGATGAAGAATTTATGTTGCGCTATATTATGAAAGGTACAAAAGATATTGAAGAAATGCGCAAAGCCGGGCCATATAAACAATACTTTTCTGCAAAAGCACCACTTGAACAACTTTTATCGAATATTAGTAAAAATAGTAGTATTAAACATGTACAAATTCAAACAAAAAATCAATCGTTAGTATTATCAAGTAAATAAACATTGGGAGGAAAAAAATATGTCTAATCAAATTTTTGAAAAGAATTTATCAGTAACGGAATTAACAAAGCTTATTGAGAAATTAGAAAGTTCGCCTTTCAATTATTTAGCGGTTGAAGACGGTGAGAATAAAATTGTAATAGGTAAAGAAGTGGTACCTACTATTAATTCAACAATAGTTGCTAATACGGTTGCTCAAGAAGCCGCTCCAGTAGCTCAAGCAGTAGCAGTAGCTGAAAAACCGGAAGTGGTAGAAGAAGTTGTAGCTGAACCAGTCCAACAAAAACAAAAAGTAGAGGTTCCGGAACAAGAAGGTGTTGTGACAATTACAGCTTCAACAACAGGAATTTACTATGCTCAATCAGAACCAGGAGCTGCTCCATACGTTAAAGTTGGAGATAAAGTATCTGAAGATTCTACAGTAGGATTAATTGAAATTATGAAAGTATTTAGTGCAATTCCTGCTGGCGTTGAAGGAGAAGTAGTAGCGATCCATGTTGAGGATGCACAACTAGTTGAGTACGGAGATGCGCTTATTTCTGTAAAAGTTAAGTAGGAGGTATAAATCTTTGAAAATTAAAAGCTTACTTATTATTAATAGAGGAGAAATTGCATTACGAATCTTACGTACTTGTAAAGCACTAGGTATTAAAACAGTACTTGCTGTTTCAGAGGCTGACAAAGAAAGTCTACCTGCGCAATTAGCTGACCAAGTTGTCGTATTAGGACCTGCAAACTCTCAAAAAAGTTATTTAAATATACCTATTATTATTACTACTGCACGAGCAGTAGGAGTAGATGCTATTCATCCGGGGTATGGTTTTTTATCTGAAGTTCCAGCGCTTGCAAAAGCTTGTGAAGAAAACGGCATCATCTACGTTGGACCGAAACCTGAGCACATTGAAAAGATGGGGAACAAACTAGTAGCTCGATCATTGGCTAAAGAATGTGGAGTGCCAATACTATCTGGTTCTGAAAAAGTAAATTCTGTGGATGAAATTGTGAAGATTGTAAAGCAAATCGGACTACCTGTCATGCTTAAAGCTGCTGCTGGTGGCGGTGGTCGAGGAATGAAAATTGTTACAGATGAATCGCAAATTCAATCAACCTTTGAATCTGCATCAGCTGAAGCACTTTCTGCATTCGGTGATTCATCTATGTATGTTGAGAGATACATTGCAAATGCACGCCATATTGAAATTCAAGTTTTAGGTGATTCATATGGTAATGTGATTCATTTGGGTGAGCGAGATTGTTCAACGCAACGTAGACATCAAAAATTAGTGGAAGAGGCAACTGCACCACTCATTTCAGAACAATTACGTGAAGAAATTCGTCAATCTGCAGTTAAACTGGCACAATCAATGAATTACCAAAGTGCTGGAACAGTTGAATATATTGTTGACCAAGATGCTGGTACGTTCTATTTCTTAGAAATGAACACACGAATTCAAGTAGAGCATCCTGTAACAGAGATGATTACAAATGTCGACTTAATTGAAGAACAAATACATGTTGCAAATGGAGAGCCATTACATTATAGCCAAGAAGACATTCTAATAAGAGGACATGCTATTGAAGTTCGAATAAATGCAGAAGAACCGAATGAAGGGTTCCGTCCAACACCAGGTGTTATTACAAAATGGCAAATTCCTCAAGGTCCAGGAGTTCGCGTTGATTCCCATTGCTATCAAGGATATAAAGTACCTATTTTCTACGACTCTATGATTGGTAAACTAATTGTCCTTGGAAATGATCGTGATCATGCAATAAGACGTATGCTTGCGGCATTAGACGAGTTTAAAGTAGAAGGAATTAGTACAACTATACCGTTTTTAAAAGAAGTCTTGTCTAGTGATCAATTCCGTTCTGGTAAAGTGAATACGAAGTTAGTTGAAAATATAATGAATGCAAGACAATTAGTGTAAGCTGCAACTTATACTAATTGTCTCAAGGAAAGAGATTTATAATTTGATTAGGTTTGGGAACCGAAAACAATTCGATGCATTGTTTTGTCTGCAAACAAAATACTAATGCATAAAATGCGAATTGTTGCTAAATTATAAATCCTTTTCTTATCATACAAAATAACTTTTTGGATGGCAATTAGCACTATTTATTACTAGTTTAAGGTTTTGCCAGACAATCATGTATGAGGTGAAGGAATGAAGAAATTAGTTAATATAGACAAAATAGAAGAATTAGTGAAAGATGGAGACCGAATTCTAGTTGGAGGATTTGGTGCTACAGGTAGTCCATTAACTATTTTAGACAAAATCGCTCGTACAAATGTAAAAGATTTAGAAATTGTTAGTAATAACCTTGGCGAAAACGGACAAGGGTTACACAAAGTATTTGTAGCGGGACAAATAAAAAAAGCTGTCGGCTCTTTTTTTACTATTAATAGAGAAGCGGTAATGGCCTGGTCAAGAGGCGAATTAGAAATTGAATTGCTTCCACAAGGCACACTTGCTGAAGCGATACGTGCTGGTGGTGCAGGAATTGGTGGCTTTTACACAAAAACTGCAGTTGGAACAGAATTGAGTAAAGGAAAAGAGATTCGTGAAATCGATGGAGAACGGTATGTCTTTGAAAAAGCTATACGGGGTAATGTTGCAGTAATTAAAGCTGCAAAAGCAGATAAATTAGGGAACCTAACTTATTACGCAACTGCACGTAATTTCAATCCAATGATGGCAACTGCAGCTGATATTGTCATTGCTGAAGTGGATGAAATTGTAGATGAATTAGATCCAGAAATTATTGTAACCCCACATCTCTATGTAGATTACATAGTTCAAACGGGATACAAAAAGGAAAGAGGTGCGTACGTTGAGTCTAGATAGTAAAGCAATTATTGCAAAAAGAATTGCAGAAGAACTAAATGACGGAGATGTAGTCAACTTAGGTGTTGGAATTCCAACGTTAGTAACATCTTTTCTTGGAGATAAACAAGTTTATTTACAAACAGAAAATGGATTATTAGGAATGGGACCGAGACCACCAATAGATGAGGTGGATCCAGATATTGTAGATGCAGGAAAGTCACCTGTTACAATTACGAAAGGTGCAGCATTCTTTAATAGCGCAGATTCTTTTGGGATGATTCGCGGTGGCCATATTGATGTAGCCATTTTAGGGACACTTGAAATTGATAAAACAGGTGAAATTGCCAACTGGGCTGTTCCAAATCAACCTATTTTAGGGGTTGGGGGAGCAATGGATTTAGTTGCAGGAGCTAAAAAAGTAATTGTAGCATCCTTATTATTTTCAAAAGATGGTTCACCTAAATTAGTTGATGAATTAACATACAAGTCTAGTGGTGAAAGAAAAGTAGATTTATTCGTAAGTGAATATGCTGCATTTACTTTTGAAAAAGATGGCATCCACGTGATTGATATATATGGTGATTTGTCCATCGAGGAACTTTCAAAAAAGTTAAATTTACCATTAATTGATAAAACAGTACAATACAACGCATAGTTTCAAAATGATTCAGAATACAATAAAGATTTATTTAGGCGAAACGTAGGGGATGTTCCAATTAATTATGGGACACCCCTTTCTTATAACGTTGCCATTTTTATTCGAATTAGTTTATCGAAATGGAATACCAATATAGGGCGGGAATTAATTATGCTAGTAGAATATGACTTTAAAGTTAGATGGGGTGACACAGACGCTGCTGGCATTGTGTTCTACCCAAATTTTTATAAATGGATGGATGAGGCAACACATGAATATCTAAACAAAAGTGAGATTCGATCAAATACTATATTTGAAACAATGAAAATAAACGTTCCTTTAGTAGAAGCATTATGTCAATTTAAGAAACCGTTATTTTTCGAGGATCAAGTAACTGTAAAAAGTGTTATTAGTGAATTGCATCGTAAAGTTTTTAAAATCTCACATGAGTTTTATAAGGGAGAAGATTGTGTTGCCCAAGGATATGAAATTAGAGCTTGGACTTCATTTTTAGATACTCCAAAAGCAATGGAAATTCCTATGGAGATACGAAATAAAATGATTTCTGAAGTTACATTAATATTAACTAAGAAATAGAATAGGTGGTTTTATTATGGAAATTGTTATTTTAGATGGTGCTAGAACCCCATTTACTAATATTTCAGGGACTTTTAAAGATATAGGCGCAATTGATTTAGGTGCAATTGCATCAAAGGAAGCGATAAAAAAATCTGGAATTGATCCAAAAGAAATCGATCATGTAGTTTTTGGTAACGTACATCAATCTAGTAAGGATGCCTTATTTTTTGCAAGGCACGTCGGATTGAAATCTGAGATACCTATTGAAGTACCGGCTGTGACAGTAAATCGATTATGTGGGACAGGAATAGAAGCGCTAATTTCTGCTGCACGTCTAATAAAGTCAGGGGAAGCGCAAGTAGTTTTGGCTGGAGGAGCTGAAAGTATGAGTCAAGTTCCTCATGTAGTGAAAGGTATGCGATCAGGTACCCCTCTTGGTTCAACAGTTGTTGAAGATTGGTTATGGGAAGGGCTAAATGATACGGTTGGTGGATGTTCTATGGCAGAAACTGCTGAAAATCTAGCTAGTAAATATAATATCTCTCGTGAAGAAGTTGATCTTCATGCATTAACAAGTCATGAACGTGCTTTAAACGCCATTGAAAAAGGATATTTCGCAGAGGAAATTGTTCCTGTTACTATTTCAACAAGGAAAGGCGATGTGGTGATTGAGAACGATGACCATGTAAGAAAGTCTTCTTTAGAACAATTAGCAAAACTTAAACCTCGCTTCGTAAAAGATGGAGTAGTAACACCAGCAAATGCTAGCGGGATGGTAGATGGTGCAGCAGCGATGATTGTTGCTTCAAGCGAATATGCAAAAGCAAACAACTTACAACCAATTGCTCGATTAGTTTCATGGGATGTTGTTGGAGTAGAGCCAAAGTATATGGGGATAGGACCAGTACCAGCAATCCAATCAGCGTTGAGAAAAGCAGATTTAACTTTAGACGATATCGATTTGATTGAAATTAATGAAGCTTTCTCTGCTCAATATTTAGCATGTCAAAAGGAATTAGGATTTGATTTAGAAATTGGTAATGTTAATGGCGGTGCGGTAGCAATTGGTCATCCATTAGCAGCGAGTGGTACGAGAATCTCTTTAACGTTACTTTATGAACTACGAAGAAGAAACGCTAAATATGGTGTAAGTGCAGTTTGTATTGGCGGTGGACAAGGAATCGCGGCTGTGTGGGAAAATTTAAGAAGCTAATACTACGATAAAAACTATTACTATATCAGAATCCATTAATAAATGGGTTCTTTTTTTATGCAAGAATTATCTGGGTTAAGGAGTATTTTCATATATTTAGAATTCAATTTACTATTTATTCAATATATAATAAGGAAAGAAATTGGAATACAAAGGGGAAATGATTATGTTGCAAAAAGAAGATACTGTACTTGTACTAATTGATATTCAAGGAAAGTTAGCTCAAATTGTTGATAATAGTGAAGAAGTGATAAGTAATATTGCAAAAGTAACTGAAGGTGTAAAAATATTGGGATTGCCGGTACTTTGGTTAGAACAATATCCAAAAGGACTTGGCCCAACTGTTGAACAAATTTCACAACATTTAACAGATCAACAACCAATTGAAAAGATTACATTTAGTGCTTATGATACAGAAGAGTTTGTCCAACAATTAGAAGCAACAGGACGTAAAAAAGTATTATTAGCAGGAATTGAAACACATATTTGTGTCTATCAAACAACAGCACACTTACTTGCTAATGGCTATGAGGTAGAAGTTTTAGCAGATTGTGTTTCTTCACGAACAGCACAAAATTCTGCCATTGGACTACAAAAAATGGTCCAACTTGGTGCGAAAGTGACGAATGTCGAAATGGCATTATTTGAAATGCTTCAGGTTGCTAAAGGAGATACATTTAAAGCAATTAGTAAACTTGTAAAATAAGAAATAGTTAATCCGTACTATCACTGGTAGCAAAGTTGGTAGTACGGTTTTTAATTTATATATGATGTTAATAAAGCATAGACATACATTACCAATAAAAAAGGGGGAATGTAATGTTAGCTACGTGGACCTGGGTGATTACGATACTACTAAGTCTTTTCTTTATTGGTATGTCTTTACGCTTCCGTAAAAAGTCGAGTGAAAGTTTTTTACAATTCGCTATAGCTGGTGGAACCTTACCATTTTTCTTAATTTTATTTACTGATATAGCAACAATTATGGGTGTTGGAAACTTTGTAGGACATTCTTCAAAGGGATTTGAAGTAGGTGTTGCGAATATCCCATTTATTATTGGTGAGCAAGGATCAAAGATATTATTTGCTCTAATATTTGCAGGGTTTGCTGCACGTTTTACTTATAAAAGTATTGCAGAACTTTTAAATGATCTCATACTACGGGATAAAGTCTCTCGTGCCATTGTGGGTATTTTGACTTCTGCCATTATGATTGCATGGATTGGTGGGCAAGCAAAGGGGATGGGTGCATTATTTTCTGTATTTACTGGCGCGGACCCTCTTCCATTAATTTTCTTCTTTTCTGCTGTATTTATTATTTATACAACAGTTGGTGGTATGTTATCCGTTGTATGGACCGACTTCGTTCAAGGGGTATTACTATTAGGTCTTGCCGTATGGTTCTATATTAAGGTATTTGCAAAGGTCGATTTTAGCTACTCTAATCTTCAAACGATGTTAGCTGATGTAGGTGCTAGTCACTTAACGGAATTAAGTATTTCCGGTTGGGAAGTCTTAAATCTATTCATTACTGGGTGTTTTGGTATTTTAGCTGCTCAAGTATATTGGCAAAGAAGTTTTGCTGCAGTGAATCCAAAAGCAGCGAGTCGAGCAATGTTTTATAGTGGTATTGCTGCAATCATCTTTACTATTTTAGCCTCTGTTTCAGGTATGATAGTGAAAGCGATTAATCCAGATGTTGAAGCTAGTAATGCGATTTCTTGGCTTATTTTAAACGAGATGACTCAGTTAGTAGCGATTTTATTCTTTATTTTAATCTACTTAGCAGCCATTTCTAGTGCTTCTTCACAATTACATTCGGCAGCCATTGTTATTGTGAATGATCTAATTATTCCATTTTCGAAAGAGTTAAAGGATCAAAGAATAATTGCTATTTCAAGATGGCTAGTAGTTTTAGTGGGGATTTTCTCTATTTTAGCAGCGGTATATTCAGAATCCATTATCAGTTTATTCTCCTTCGCGTATACGATGACTGGTGGAGGGGTCGTACCTGTATTAATTATCGGGCTTATATGGAAAAAGCGAAAATCTGAGAAATTTGAAATGGGTTCTCAAAATAGTAAAGTCTCCGTATGGGGCGGACGTATCGGCCTTGTATCAGGTGCTATTGTATCGGTAATATATGGTATCTTGTGGGGTGTATTAGTTTCTGCAATTTTAACGGTTTTAGTGTCTTTATTACTCCCAAATAAAACAGACTCGGATAGAACGATTAATATTGAGCATGCATAATATAGGCTAAAACTTGGGTTTTATTTTGGGGGTATTGACGTTGAAGCAAAAGGTCATCGTCATCGGAGCAGGAATTATTGGAACATCAGTAGCTTATTATTTATCCAAAAAAGATGTAAATGTTGTTCTGATTGATGCAAAGGATATTGCTGCAGGTACGTCAGGTGCATGTGACAAGGCAATAATGTTACAGTCGAAAAAGTCCGGGCCGACGCTAGCAATGGCGATGAAAAGCGCGGAATTGTATAAAAATCTTGAAGAAGAATTAGGGGAAGATTTAGAGTACGAAAACGGTGGCGGCATGATCTTAATTAATAATGAAGAGGAATTAAAAGTACTCTATGAACATGTTCAAAAGCAAAGAGAAGCTGGTTTAAAAGTTACAATTATTACTGGTGATGAAGCAAGGAAGATAAACCCAAACCTGTCTCCAAAAATTTTAGCTGCTACTTGGTGTGAACAAGATGCAGAAGTAAATCCTCTTAAAACAGCCTTTGCCTATGCAAAGGCTGCATCTAAAGCAAATATGACAATGCACTTAAATTGTAAAGTTACAAACCTCATAGAAGTTAATGGTCGTGTAATCGGTGTAAATACAACACAAGGTGAAATATATGGAGATTGCGTTGTACTTTGTTGTGGTGTATGGGTAACTAGTTTACTAAGTTCACTCCATTTAGAAGTACCGATTATGCCACGAAAAGGCGTTATTTTAGTTACTGAAAAATTACCTAAAATAATAAATTGTAATATTTTAGGTGGTTCATATATTGTATCGAAATTACAAAAAGAACCGCCTGAAAAAAATCCATTAGGAATCGGACTATCAATGGGTCAAACGAAAAGTGGAAATCTATTAATTGGAGGTTCCAGGGAATTTGCTGGTTTTGATTCCTCTGTGAATAGCTTCATCCTAACGGAAATAGCTAAAAAGGCTATTGCTGCTTTTCCATGTTTACAGCATGTTAATTTAATTCGTTCCTTTGTTGGGTTCAGACCATTCACTCCTGATAATTTACCAGTTATTGGAGAAGTTCCTACAGTTAGTGGGTTATATATTGCTGCTGGTCATGAGGGGGATGGTGTTGCACTAGCTCCTATCACGGGTCAAATGATTGCAGAAATAGTTACTGACCAAACAACTGAGATGGATTTAACACCATTTCATATGAGTCGTTTTTTTGAGAGTTTTACCTACTAGGTTAAATTCAAATTTGTGAGGGGTTACGATGGCTAAGCAAAAAGAAATCCATTTTATCTTTAATGGGAAAGAAATAAAAGGGATTGAAGGACAGCCAATAGCAGCAGCATTATTTAATAATGGAATACGAGCAATTCGTCAATGTGAGGTTACTGGGGAACAAAGAGGGGTCTATTGTGGAATTGGGCATTGTTTTGAATGTAGAGCAACAGTGAATGGCATTCCGGGAATACGTACTTGTTTAACCCTAATTGAAGAAAATATGATTGTCACAAGTAATCTTGCTGGTGTGCAAAATGATGAAGTGTGATGTTGTTATTATTGGTGCTGGCCCTGCTGGATTAACTGCTTCCATTGAACTTGCTTTAAAAGGTCTACAAGTAGTTATTGTGGATGAAAATTATCGTTCAGGTGGACGTTTGTTAGGGCAGTTATATGAGGACAGAAGAAAGAAACGAGTTTGGGCTGGGAAAATAATTGCAAAGGATTTGGCTGACAAAGCAAAGGCACTAAGTGTGAAATTTTTATTTGACACATCCGTGTGGAAAATAGAGGATAAAAAAGTTTTTCTATCAAATGAAGTGGTAAAAGTGATAGAGGCAAAAGCAATTTTATTAGCTACGGGAGCAATAGAAAAAGCATTGCCTATACCTGGATGGCAAAAGGTAGGGGTCGTTACTGTCGGAGCAGCCCAAACATTTACGAATCTCCACAATGTTAAAATTGGGCAAAATGTTATTTTTGTTGGGATCGATCCACTATCCATTTCTGTCGCAATTGAAATGAAACATGCAGGGGTAAATGTGAAAGGCTTATTTTTACCACCTACTACAAACTTGTTAAATCAAAAATGCAATCCTAAAGAAGTACTAGAATCTGTTGCATCAGCTGCTGGAATGGCGACAAATCCAATTTATCGTTTGGGTGGAAAATTTGTTCATGGTGCTTATACAAAACTTTTATTACATTTGCTGAAATATAAGCAACTAAAAATAAATGGGATTCCCATTTATTTTAGAAAAGCAGTAACACAAATCAACGGCCGCGCAGAAGTTCAGAGTGTCAATGTAAGAAGTTTAAAGATTGATGGTGAAGTAACAGAGGTTGAAAAAACTTTACATGTAGATACGGTTTGCCTATCTGGAGGGTTATTACCGCTGATTGATCTGTCTCAATTAGCTAATTGTGTCATTATAGATATTCCTGAACTAGGTGGATTTGTTCCATTGCATAATGAACATTTGAAAACTACAGTAGAAGGAATTTATGTTGCAGGTAATATTACTGGTATTGAAGGTGCTCAAGTGGCAATGGCCCAAGGGAAACTTGCCGCAAGGAGTATTTTAAGAGAATTTAATTTAAGTAGTGAAAATGAAATATCTGTTGCATTTAATGAGATAGAAAAGGCAAGAATTCTTTCGCCAATTACATTTCTTCCGGAAATTCGTAAAGGGAGACAAATTATGAGAGACAAATGGGAGGAGTATTTAAAAAGATAGATGGATGACCTATTAATATGCCGATGTGAAGGGGTATGCATGGGATTGATTTTAAAAGCGATAGATGAGGGAAGCACAAGTGTTCAAGGGGTTAAAAAAAGGACTCGAGCTGGAATGGGGTATTGTCAAGGAAGAACGTGTCAACCGATTTTGAGGGATATTTTACAAAAATCAATTGGTCAAAATGAAATAGAACAAACCCAAAAAGCACAAGCACCGGTTCGTCCAATACCATTAGGGAAATTATAGAAAAGGGCTTGTCCAGGAAGGTGAAATTTACTGAACAGCCCTCTTCTTAGCTTTGTTCCTGCGGTAGTCGAAAAAAATTTCCACTATCCTCGTCTCATATGAATTGTCTCAAAACAAGTTTTCAGACAATCCCTTTTCTATTTTCTTTTTTTCTCAATTAAATGGCGGGCTTTATCGGTATTAGCAAAATGCCATTTCGCCATAGAGCGTAACGTTTCTTCTCCGTGTTTTAACCAAATATTCGCTGCCATTTCATCAACTTTACCACTTGCTCCTTTTTGTAGTTCAGTTCCTACAATTTTACTTAGTCGATCCATTTCTCTTAAAAAGGCATAACGAGCTAAAATAGAGGCTGCTGCAACGGCGCTATGTAGTTGTTCAGCTTTTGTTGAGAATAATACATTTTCACGAACAATTTCTTTCTCATTTTTTAAATGGTTATAGTAAATATTTCGTTCTGCAAACTGGTCAATTAAAATATAATCTGGTTTTTTAGGCGCAATTTTCGATAAAACATTTTTTAACGCTTGATTATGAAGCATTGCTTTTATTTTTCCTTGAGAATAGCCTTTTGCTTGAAGCTGATTATATTTTTCGTTCCGTAAAGTTAATATGCTGTGGGGACAAATATTCATAATATCTGGAGCCATTCTTGTCATAAGGGTGTCATTTAACATTTTTGAATCCTTAACACCAATTTCATAAATTAATTCAATTTTATCTTTTGGTACATAAACAGCTGCAACCGTTACTGGTCCAAAGTAATCGCCAGTACCTGTTTCATCCGAACCGATAACCGACATTGTAGCAAAGTTCTCTGGAAGTTTATCGCCTTTTGCGTTAATTGCATTGGGATTAGGGTTTTGTACAGGATTTTTTTCTTTCACTTCACCCCAACGACTTGCTTCACGTTTTGCACCGATTCCTTGAAACATTACTTTACCGGATTTATAAATCGTTATTGCTGTATCTGGAAGTTTAGCAGCAAAAATGACACCCGGTGCATTTCGTTCCACCGTAGAAGTTGCATAGTAAGTTTTTATTTCATTTTGTATCTCTGATGAAAGTTGTAACACAATATTCGACATAAGTTCGTCCCTTTCTTGGTTCGTTGTTCACATCAAAATACGTTTCATGTTATGATATGTATTATAAATTTTCCAAATATATTCTAATTTGATAGAAATAAAACGATATAGATTATCGACTTTTTCTTTCATTTTGAAAGATTAGCTTGTTATATACGTTCTGGGAGGTATTATTTTGGTTGATCAGGAACAAGTAAAAAATCGAATAACCGTGGAAATTTACGGTCATTCTTATAAAATGGTAGGAACTGAATCGACTGGTCATATGCGATTAGTTGCATCCATAGTAGATGATAAAATGAAAGAAATACATATACATAATCCATCTTTAGATAGTTCAAAGTTAGCAGTACTTACAGCTGTTAATACTGTTCATGAACTATTAAAATTAAAAGAGCAAGTTGAACAGCTTGAAGAAGAGCTGAAAAAATTAAAGGGTTGAAATAAATGTTAGATATTATCTTATTACTGATTTTTGCTGGTAGTTTACTTGTTGGATTGAAACGTGGCTTTATTGTGCAAGCCATTCACTTATCTAGTTTTTTTATTGCACTACTAGTTGCGTATATCTATTATAAACCATTGGCAGAAAAATTTGTTTTATGGGTTCCTTATCCAGGAATTACACAAGATTCTTCCATGACGTTAATTTTAGATAGTTTAGATGTCGATCAAACGTTTTATCGAATTATTGCCTTTGCAGTAATTTTCTTTGTCGTTAAACTTGCAATGCAAATTTTAGCTTCTGTATTCGATTTCTTAAAGTATTTTCCTATATTAAACTCGGTGAATCGAGTTCTAGGTGCAGCACTTTGCTTTGTAGAGTTTTATTTTATTTTGTTTATTATTATGTATGTGTTAGCATTGATACCAATTAGTTCTGTTCAAAACTTAATGGGCAGTTCAATTATCGCTAATCTTATGTTAGAACATACACCGATTTTGACTAAAATTGTACAAAATTGGTGGTATATTTATAAATAGTAAAGGGGACGTCTGAAAATTTATTTTAGACGTCCCCTTTGAGACGAGGATGGTGGCATTTTAATGCGACCACCACAGGAGCACAATTTCTGTAACGAAACTTAAATATATTTACAACATTTTTTACAGAAATTTAATAAGAATAGGATAGGCTGTCTAGAAGAATTACATTTTCTGGACAGCCACTTTCCTTTTTCACGATGACAAATTGAATCTATTTCGCATGGACGGAGGTTCTTTATGAATAAAAAAATCGTTATCAAAACATTAGAAAAAATTGCGCTATTACTTGAACTTCAAGGTGAAAACCCTTTTAAAATTTCAGCTTTTCGAAAAGCTGCCAATGCCCTGGAACTAGATGAAAGAAGTCTAGATGAGATAGAAGACATTACGAAAATTAAAGGTATCGGAAAAGGTACAGCTGCTGTCATCTATGAGTTGATTGAAAAAGGAGAATCATCACAATTACAAGAGCTTGAAGAAGCAGTACCTAAAGGATTAATTCCATTATTGAAGCTTCCTGGCCTTGGTGGGAAAAAACTTGCTAAACTCTATAGTGAACTTGGCATTGATAGTGCAGAAAAATTAAAAGAAGCTTGTGAATCCAACGCTGTTCAAAAACTGGCAGGCTTCGGTCCGAAAACAGAAGAAAAGATTTTAAAAGAACTAGAACATTTTGGAGAACGGAAAGAACGTCTACCGATTTGGTATTTACAAACAGTGGTGGTGGATATTCAAAATGTACTTTTGGACATTTTAGAAATTCAAAAGTTTTCAGTAGCAGGAAGTTTCCGTCGTGTCAGTGAGATGAGTAAAGATATTGATTTTATTGTTGCTACGGACAAGCCAGAAAAAGTGAAGGAACAATTGCTTGAAAACTTAGTAATAAAAGAAGTAGTCGCAGCAGGGGATACAAAAGTGTCTGTCATTATTGACGGGGAAGACCCAGTAAGTGTCGATTTCCGATTAGTTGCTGAAAATGAATTTGCAACGGCTCTCCATCATTTTACAGGTTCAAAAGATCACAATGTTCGCATGCGTCAATTAGCAAAAGAACAAGGCAAGAAAATTAGTGAATATGGTGTTGAACAACAAGATGGAACGATTGTAACATTTGATTCAGAAGAAGAATTTTTTGCTCATTTTGATTTACCATTTATCCCGCCAACAGTAAGGGAGTCTGGTAAAGAGCTTGAACGTTTAGATGAATTAGACAATCTTGTTACCTTAGATTCAATTGTCTCTGATTTACACATGCATACAACTTGGTCAGATGGTGCCCACACTGTTCGAGAAATGGGTGAGGCTTTAATTAGTCGTGGATATACACATGGTGTGATTACGGACCATTCTCAATATTTAAAAGTCGCAAATGGATTAACTCCTGAAAGATTGAAAAAACAGCGTCTTGATATTTTTGAGTTTAATGAAACACATCCAAACTTTACCCTATATGCAGGTACAGAAATGGATATTTTACCAGATGGAACGTTAGATTATGACGATGATGTGATGAAAGAACTGGATTTTGTAATTGCATCAATCCATTCTAGTTTTTCACAACCTCAGGAAAAGATTATGAAAAGGTTATTTACTGCAATCAGTAATCCATATGTACACATGATTGCTCATCCAACTGGGCGCATTATAGGTCAACGTGAAGGTTATAATCCTGATATACCGCAATTAATCCAATGGGCAAATGAGTACGGTAAAATTTTAGAACTAAATGCGAACCCTTTCCGTTTAGATTTATGCATAGAACATCTTATGATGGCGATGGAATTAAATGTGCCAATCGCAATAAATACAGATGCCCATGCAATTGAGCAACTATTATTTATGGAAATTGGTACGAAATATGCGCAAAAAGCATGGGTGAAAAAAGATTTAGTTGTAAATACATGGTCAAAAGAACAATTTGAAACTTTTATTAGAAAAAACAAGTAGAGAAATATAAGTATGATTTAGGAGGTGTTCGGGAGTGATCGCAGAACGAGCATTGAAGACATTAGAATATGATAAAGTACGTGAACAAGTAGCCACATTCTGTACATCTTCATTAGGTAAAAGTGCAATTGAACAACTAATTCCCGAAACAGAATTTGCAAAAGTTGTTGAACTGTTAGAAGAAATGGATGAAGGACTTTCGATTTTACGTGTAAAAGGAAATGTACCAATGGGGGGCATTTTTGATGTGCGACCACATGCCAAACGAGCACAAATCGGCGGTATGTTAAGCCCTGTTGAATTAATGGAAATTGCAAGTACAATCCGCGCAAGTCGAATCTTGCGTAATTTTATTGAAGAAATTCAAGAAGAGGGAGAAATCCAAATTCCTCATTTCATTGAACGAAAAGAGCAATTACCTGTACTTACTGCATTACAACATGAAATAAATGATTGTATTGATGATAATGGTACAGTTCTAGATTCTGCTAGTACGACTTTACGATCCATTCGCCAATCATTACGTTCAGAAGAAGCAAAGGTGCGTCAAAAGTTAGAAAGTTTAACGCGCGGATCCAATGCGTCAAAAATGCTATCAGATGCCATTGTGACAATTCGAAATGACCGTTTTGTAATTCCAGTAAAACAAGAATACCGTGCCCATTACGGCGGTATAGTCCATGATCAATCTTCTTCAGGACAAACGCTATTTATCGAACCAGAATCCGTTGTACAGGCAAATAATGAAATTGGTCGATTAAAAATTAAAGAGAAAGTTGAAATTGAACGAATTTTAACGGAACTTTCTGCCAAAGTTCAAGAAGTTGCTCATGAACTATTTATTCTAGTTCAAATTTTAGGTGATATCGATGTCATTTTAGCTAAGGGGAAATACGGACAAGCAAATAAATGTACAAAACCAACAATTAATGAAGAAGGCTATATCAAACTCGTTCGTGCTAGACATCCACTTATTCCAATAGAGGATGCCGTTCCAAATACAATTGAATTTGGAAGAGATATTACAGCAATTGTTATTACTGGGCCAAACACAGGGGGGAAAACTGTTACATTAAAAACAGTTGGACTTTGTACATTAATGGCGCAAGCTGGTTTACCTGTTCCAGCATTAGACGGGTCAGAATTAGCCGTATTCGACCAATTATTTGCTGATATTGGTGACGAACAATCCATTGAACAATCTTTATCAACATTCTCATCTCATATGGTAAATATTGTAGATATTTTAAGTAAATTTGACTCAAGATCGCTTGTATTATTTGATGAGCTTGGAGCAGGAACGGACCCACAAGAAGGTGCAGCATTAGCGATTTCTATATTGGATGAAGTAGTTGGCAGAGGTGCTAGAGTAATGGCAACTACCCATTATCCAGAACTGAAAGCATATGGCTATAATCGTCCTGGAGTAGTAAATGCTAGCGTTGAATTTGATGTGGAAACATTGAGTCCAACATACCGTTTACTCATTGGAGTTCCAGGTCGTTCAAATGCATTTGAAATATCAAAACGTCTAGGCTTAAAAGAATCAATTATCAATCAAGCAAAATCCTTCACTGGTTCTGACCGTCATGAAGTTGAAGCAATGATTGCTTCATTAGAAGAAAGTAGACGTCGTTCTGAGCGTGAAGCAGAAGAAGCACATGAACTACTTGAAGAGGCACGTACATTACATGAAGAACTTAATGAACGCTTAAAAACATTTGATGAAAAGAAAGATAATTTAGAGAAGAAGGCAAAAGACAAAGCCCGAAAAATTGTTGACCAAGCAAAAGAAGAGGCTGAAAAAATTATTGCAGAACTACGCGAAATGCGTGAAAATGCAAATAAGGCTATTAAAGAACACGAGCTAATCGATGCGAAAAAACGTCTAGAAGAAGCAGCACCAATCGAGAACCCTGTACTGAAGAAGCAAGCACAAATTAGAGAACGTGAGCAGAATCTAAAAGTTGGCGATGAAGTAAAAGTTATTAGTTATGGTCAAAAAGGGACGTTACTTGAGAAAGTATCGGAAAAAGAATGGGTTGTACAAATCGGCATCTTAAAAATGAAATTAGAAGAATCAGACTTACAATATGTGAAGCCAGAAAAACAAAAACAAACTGTCGCTATGACAAATGTTAAAAATCGTAATTCCTATGTGAAATTAGAATTGGATTTACGTGGAGAACGGTATGAAGATGCTATCCTACGTACAGAAAAATATATAGATGATGCACTTCTGGCTAATTATCCACGCGTTTCAATCATCCATGGTAAAGGCACGGGTGCATTAAGACAAGGAATTCAAAACTTCCTTAAAGGACATAAACGTGTGAAGTCATTCCGCTATGGTGAAGCAGGTGAAGGTGGATTTGGCGTCACTATAGTTGAATTGAAATAACAAAATTTTAGGTGGAGTTTACTTCTCCATCTAAAATTTAGAATTAGGGGATGACATTATGCTAGGTTCGAGTTTTTGGCAACACCCTTTAGTAGAAACAGCAGGATACTTTAGTGTTGTAGTACTCTGTTTGGTTGTTTCAATGGTTGTATTTGAAATAGTTACTAAATATAAAAATTGGGATGAAATAAAAAAGGGGAATGTCGCCGTAGCTCTTGCTACTGGGGGAAAAATACTAGGCATTTGTAATATATTTAGATATTCGATTGAACGTCATTCGACCTTACTTGAAATGGTCGGTTGGGGATTCTTTGGATTTGTATTATTAATTTTTGCGTATCTTTTATTCGAGTTTTTAACACCACGCTTCAAAGTTGATGAAGAGATAGCGAATGATAATCGTTCAGTTGGATTTATTTCCTTTACTATTTCTCTCGGTTTATCATTTGTCATTGGGGCAAGCATTGTATAGGAGGACAAATGGAGAAATTAGCAAAAGTATTAATAGTTGTCTGTATTTTATTTTTAATTGTAGGCATTTATTATTTGTCTACTATATAAAATGGTTTAATGCTAGTAGATTAATGGGATAATCTACTAGTTTTTTTGTTTATACCGTAGTTTAGTTGTTATCTTATTATAGTATTTTTGGAGAAATCATCTACCAATTTTATTATCTAATCATCAATAACAATGCTATTAAAACGAGAATATTTTTATGTTTTCTAGCAAATTTTTGAAAGTTTTATAAAAATAGTTTGAAAGCCTTTTCCTTTTCAATTATAATAATTGTAAGAAAATTTAAAAATTTGAATAAAGAGGAGGATTTTCATGACTGATAAAGTGTGGCTTTCGCAATATCCAGAAGAAATTCCTCATAGTTTAACCTATGAGGATATACCTGTTCAAAGTTTATTAACTAGGGCATATGAGAAGCATCCGAATAAAATTTCTGTTCACTTTATGGGAAGAGATCTAACTTTTAAGGAAGTGTATGAATCCTCATTAAAATTTGCAAATTATCTTAGGCGTTTAGGTGTGGAAAAAGGTGACCGTGTTGCGATTATGTTACCGAATTGTCCGCAAGCAGTTATCGCTTACTACGGTGTTTTATTAGCGGGTGGTATTGTTGTCCAAACAAACCCACTTTACACTGAACGTGAATTACAATATCAAATGGAAGATTCCGGTGCTAAAGTTATTTTATCATTAGATATACTATATCCAAGAATTACAAAAGTGATAAAGAGAACGAAAATTGAAAACGTTATCATCACAGCAATTAAAGATTATTTACCATTCCCGAAAAATTTAATTTATCCATTTATACAAAAAAAACAATATGGCTTTAGTGTCAAAGTAGAACATAAAGGCATTACACATTTATTTACTGAAATTATGCGCACACAAGAACCTGCATCACTCGAAGTTGATTTTAATTCAGAAGATGATATTGCATTGCTTCAATATACGGGTGGAACTACGGGATCACCAAAAGGAGTTATGTTAACTCATAAAAATTTAATTGCGAATACAAAAATGTGTGATGCATGGATGTATAAATGTAAAGACGGGGAAGAAGTATTTTTAGGTGTACTTCCATTTTTCCATGTATATGGGATGACAACTGTATTAATTTTATCAGTCATGAAATATTCCAAGATGGTGCTATTACCAAAGTTTGATATTGAACAAACTTTAAAAGCAATAGACAAACATAAACCAACACTATTCCCTGGTGCACCAACCATGTACATTGGGTTATTGAATCATCCTGAAATAGGAAAATATGATTTATCATCTATTAAGGCTTGTTTAAGTGGTTCTGCTCCATTACCTGTTGAGGTGCAAGAAAAATTTGAAGCAATAACTGGTGGGAAATTAGTGGAAGGCTATGGACTAACGGAAACTTCGCCAGTTACACATGTTAATTTTATCTGGGGTAATCGCGTGAAGGGCTCAATCGGCGTACCATGGCCAGATACGGATGCCGTTATCCTCCGTTCTAGTGATGGAATAATTTTGCCTCCTGGAGAAATTGGAGAAATTGCCATTAAAGGACCTCAAGTGATGAAAGGCTATTGGAATCGACCTGAAGATACTGCAATGACATTTATAGATGGATGGTTCTTAACAGGAGATTTAGGCTATATGGATGAAAATGGATATTTCTATGTAGTTGATCGCAAAAAAGATATGATTATTGCTGGTGGATTTAATATTTATCCACGTGAAGTAGAGGAAGTACTATACGAACACGATGCAGTACAAGAATGTGTGGTAGCGGGAATTCCTGATCCTTATCGTGGAGAGACGGTAAAAGCTTTTATCGTTTTAAAAGAAGGAAAATCTGTAACAGAGGAAGAATTAGATAAATATTGCCGTCAAAATTTAGCTGCATTCAAAGTGCCACGATATTATGAATTCCGTAAAGAATTACCAAAGACTGCAGTGGGTAAAATATTAAGACGTACTTTAGTGGAAGAAGAAAAACAAAAAAACTTAGAATTACAGGCTAAATAATATAGTGAAATATTGACAGAAAGTTGAATAAATTATAATATGAAAACATGAATGAATCGTCATTCATGTTTTCATATTTTTTTGGTGGTGAGCTATATGAAGCGTGATAAACCGAAGTATAAACAAATTATTGATGCTGCTGTTATTGCGATTGCAGAAAATGGCTATCATCAAGCTCAAGTTTCAAAGATTGCAAAACAAGCGGGAATTGCTGACGGTACAATTTATTTGTATTTCAAAAATAAGGAAGATATATTAATCTCGGTTTTTGAAGAAAAAATGGGTGTATTTATTGAGAATTTACAAGAAATCATCAAAAATGGAGAATCTTCAACTGAGAAACTTTCTCGAATGATTGAAAACCATTTTACGGTCCTAGCAAATGATCGCCACCTTGCAACAGTCACGCAATTAGAATTGAGACAATCGAGTAAACAATTGCGATTAAAGATTAACTCGGTATTAAAAGAGTATTTGAAGTTATTAGACGAAATATTAATTGAAGGTATGGTTAGTGGAGAATTCAATCCAAATATGGATGTTAGAATTGCTCGACAAATGGTATTTGGAACCATTGATGAAACCATTACAACTTGGGTAATGAATGAATATCGTTACGATTTAATTGCTACTGCTCCAAAAGTTACGCAGTTGTTATTAAATGGAATAAAGAATTAAAGGGTGTGGGAGAAATGGAATATTTACGTTGGAAGGTGGAAGATGCAGTTGCTATTGTTACAATTCAGCGACCACCTGCAAACGCACTATCAAGGGGATTAATTATAGAAATTAACGAGTTACTAGATGCTGTAGAAAATGATGATACAGTTCGCGTTATTGTATTACATGGTGAAGGGCGCTTCTTTTCTGCAGGGGCAGATATTAAAGAATTTACCGAAGTTGCTTCTGGAGCAGAGTTTTCTGAACTAGCAAGCAGTGGACAACAAGTATTCGAACGATTAGAAACTTTCCCAAAGCCAGTTATCGCTGCGATTCATGGAGCTGCACTAGGCGGTGGTTTGGAACTGGCGATGGGTTGTCATATGCGTTTTGTTTCTGAAGATGCAAAACTTGGACTGCCTGAACTGCAACTAGGTTTAATACCAGGATTTGCGGGTACACAAAGACTACCACGTTATGTTGGGGTGGCAAAGGCAGCAGAAATGCTTTTCACAAGTGAACCAATTACTGGGGTTGAAGCAGTCCAATGGGGATTAGCAAATAAAGCTTATCCAGTTGATGAATTACTACCAAAAACGTTAGAGATTGCAAAAAAAATAGCTTTAAAGAGCCCTATCGCATTAAAAACTGCGATTCAAATGTTGCAATATAATAAATCTGAATCATTCCATGAAGGGGTAAAGGCTGAGGCTCAAAGCTTTGGTACTGTATTCGAGTCTGAAGATGCCAAAGAAGGAATTCAAGCATTTATAGAAAAAAGGCAACCATCCTTTAAAGGAAAATAATTTATAACTGGAGGTCAGTAATTATGAATATTTTTGTATTAGTAAAACGTACATTTGACACAGAAGAAAAAATTGTTATTCAAAATGGTAAAATTCAAGAAGATGGTGCTGAATTTATTATTAACCCATATGATGAATACGCGATTGAAGAAGCAATCCAAATACGCGATGCTAAGGGTGGCAAAGTAGTTGTTGTCACTATCGGTGGAGAAGATTCAGAAAAACAACTAAGAACCGCGTTGGCAATGGGTGCTGATGAAGCAGTGTTAATTAATACAGAAGATGATTTAGATGAATTAGATCAAGGGGCAGCAGCTTATATTCTAGCAGAATATTTAAAAGATAAAGATGCTGATTTAATTTTAGCTGGTAACGTTGCAATTGATGGTGGAACAGGTCAAGTTGGTCCACGCGTTGCAGATTTATTAGGAATCAACTACGTTACAACAATTACAAATTTAGAAATTGATGGAACGAACGTAAAGATTGTTCGTGATGTTGAAGGGGATTTAGAAACAATTGAAACATCATTACCATTATTAGTAACTGCTCAACAAGGATTAAATGAGCCACGTTACCCATCTTTACCAGGGATTATGAAGGCTAAGAAAAAGCCTCTTGCAGAACTTGAATTAGATGATTTGGACATCGATGAAGATGATGTTGAGTTAAAAATCGAAACTGTGGAGATTTTCCTACCACCACAAAAATCTGCTGGACGTATTTTAGAAGGGGAATTATCTGCACAAGTAAAAGAGCTTGTTAACTTACTTCATACTGAAGCAAAAGTAGTCTAAGAGGATAACGAAAAAGGGTAACGGAGGGATTTATATATGGCAAAGAAAGTGTTAGTGTTAGGCGAAGTACGTGAAGGGGCTTTACGAAATGTTTCTTTTGAAGCAATTGCAGCAGCACAAAAAATTGCTGATGGTGGAGAAGTTGTAGGCGCACTAATTGGCGATCAAGTTTCTCAATTAGCTGGTAGCTTAATAGAATATGGGGCAGACCGTGTTGTAGTCGTACAGCATCCACATTTAAAATCATACACTTCTGATGGCTTTAGCCAAGCGTTACTTGCTATTAAAGATGAAGTGAAACCAGATGCAATTGTACTTGGTCATACTTCTTTAGGAAAAGACTTATCACCAAAAATCGCTTCAAGATTACAAAGTGGATTAATTTCCGATGTTACTGAAATTGAAGGTACTGGTGATGATGCATTATTTATCCGTCCAATTTATTCTGGTAAAGCATTTGAAAAAGTGAAAATTAAAGATGGCATTGTTTTTGTAACAATTCGTCCAAATAACATTGCACCAATTGAACAAGATACAAACCGTGCTGGTGAAGTAGTAGAACTTTCTGTTGATATTCAAAACTTACGAACAATTATTAAAGAAGTAGTTCGTAAAGCATCGACAGGTGTAGACTTATCGGAAGCAAAAGTAATTGTTTCAGGTGGGCGTGGTGTAAAATCTGCAGATGGTTTTGAACCATTAAAAGAGCTTGCAAACATACTAGGTGGAGCAGTTGGTGCTTCTCGTGGTGCGTGTGATGCAGGATACTGTGACTACTCGCTTCAAATTGGTCAAACTGGTAAAGTAGTTACGCCAGATCTTTATATTGCTGCTGGTATCTCTGGGGCAATCCAACATTTAGCTGGTATGTCGAACTCGAAAGTAATCGTTGCCATTAATAAAGATCCAGAAGCTAACATTTTCAAAGTAGCTGATTATGGAATTGTTGGAGACTTATTCGAAGTGATTCCATTATTAATCGAAGAATTTAAAGCATTAAAAGTTAATTCATAATTGATTTGGTGAACTGCAATTCTTAATAGGATTGCAGTTTTTTCTAGCGTAATAAAGCTTCTTAAATTCGACATAATACTACAGTAAGCAAAATATTATTTTTTCTCTGGTAAATCATGCTATACTACATTTGATGTTAGAATAAGGAGGCTATTTATATGGCAATTACACACGCAACAGATCAAGATTTCGCTCAACAAATCGAAAAAGGTTTAGTATTAGTAGACTTCTGGGCTACATGGTGTGGACCTTGTAAAATGATCGCACCTGTTTTAGAAGAGCTTGATGCTGAAATGGGAGAAGAAGTAAAAATCGTCAAATTAGACGTTGATAATAACCAAGCAACTGCTGCTGAATATCAAGTAATGTCAATTCCGACTTTATTATTATTCAAAGATGGTCAACAAGTTGCAAAAACTGTTGGATTCCAACCAAAAGAAGCATTAGCTGAATTCATTAACAACAATAAATAATTCTACTAATCAAGGGCTGTGTCAAAAGTCAAATGACTTTTAACACAGCCTTTCTTTATTATTTGCTTTTGACCTGGATTTATTTGCTTATTTGGCTAAAATATTTGCTCTTCAAAGTAATTAATTTGCTTATCTTTTCTCTCGCTTTTGTCTTCACCTAAATTTTATAATAAAGATATCGAAAAATTAAAGGTGATAAGTATGAATGAAAACATTCAATATAAATTGGCAATCTTACCGGATGAACCTGGTTGTTATTTAATGAAAGATCGTCAAGGAACAATTATTTATGTTGGAAAAGCGAAAGTCTTAAAAAATCGTGTTCGTTCTTACTTTACCGGTACGCATGATGGAAAGACCCAACGCTTAGTTAGTGAAATCGAGGACTTTGAATATATCGTCACATCTAGTAATTTAGAAGCACTAATGTTGGAGCTAAACTTAATTAAACTGCATGATCCAAAATACAATATTATGCTAAAAGACGATAAAACTTATCCTTATATAAAGATTACAAATGAAAAATATCCGCGCATACTAACAACTCGAAAAGTTAAAAAAGACAAAGCAAAATATTTTGGGCCATATCCAAATGCATTCGCTGCCAATGAAACAAGAAAATTGTTAGACCGAATTTATCCTCTCCGAAAATGTTCAAAACTACCTGATCGAGTATGTTTATATTATCATCTCGGACAATGTTTAGCTCCTTGTGTAAAGGAAATAGAGCCAATTGTTTATGAGGAAATGATTGAAGAAATTTCTAAATTTTTAAGTGGTGGCTATGAAGAAGTTAAAGACAATCTGCAAAAGAAAATGCTAGATGCAGCAGAAAATCTGGAATTCGAACGAGCAAAAGAATACCGAGATCAAATTGCTCATATCGAAACGATTATGCAAAAGCAAAAGATTGTCTCTAAAGATTTATCCAATCGAGATGTTTTCGGCTATGCCGTTGAAAAAGGATGGATGTGTGTACAAGTATTTTTTGTACGACAAGGTAAACTAATTGAAAGAGATGTGTCAATTTTTCCAATACATCAAGATCCAGAAGAAGAATTCCTAACATTTATCGGTCGTTTTTACGACATACCTGAACATATAAAACCAAAAGAAATTTTTATTCCAAGCAATATCGATGAAACTATTTTAGAAAAATTGTTGGATGTTAAAGTAATCATTCCTAAAAGGGGACAGAAAAAGGAATTAGTGGACTTGGCGATGAAAAACGCACAAATTGCTTTACATGAAAAATTTCAGCTAATTGAACGACAAGAAGAACGTACTGTAGGCGCATGTGAGGAATTAGGTTTAGCCATGAATATTGCACCACCACTTAGAATTGAAGCCTTTGATAATAGTCACATGCATGGAGCCGATGCAGTATCCGCAATGGTTGTATTTATAGACGGAAAACCTGCTAAAAAGGAATACCGAAAATATAAACTTCGAGAAGCGGCAAAACACGATGATTATGGTGCAATGCAGGAAGTAATTCGCCGTAGATACACGAGAGTTTTAAAAGAAAATTTACCTTTACCAGATTTAATCATCATCGATGGTGGAAAAGGGCAAATGGAAGTTGCTAGAGAAGTAGTGGAGGATGAACTCGGACTTTACATACCGATTGCTGGTTTGGCAAAGGATGAAAAACATAACACCTCCCAGCTACTATTCGGTGATCCACCTGTTCCAATTGAAATGAAACGAACAAGCGATGGCTTCTACTTACTCCAAAGAATTCAGGATGAAGTACACCGTTTTGCAATTACGTTTTTACGTCAACAACATCAAACGAATGCAATACAATCAGTCTTAGATCAAATTGAAGGAATAGGACCAAAACGAAAGCAACAATTATTAAAACATTTTGGATCAATCAAAAAAATAAAAGAATCTACTGTGGAACAATTAATGGAAGCAAACATACCTAGTAAAACTGCCAATGCAATATACCAATATTTCCATAAAGATACATTGCCAAAGGAATAATTGTATGATATTGTAAGCACAAGAAAATTTAATAGAATGGTAGAGGTGCAAGGTTCAATAGTAACTTGTTGAAGGATGAACAATTCCAATGAAGACTTGCGAAAGGGTAACTTGCCGAAGCGGTGAACAAATTGTTCGGTTTACTTGCTGGTTTTGCATTGAATAAATGTAAGACTGTCAGAATCTAAAAATGATTCTGGAGGGCTATCTCAGTTCATATACTTTCTTGCATTATGTATGGTGGGGCAGCTTTTCACGATAAGTGAGAGGTTGCCCTTTTTTATAGAAAACCAATTAAGTTCTTCGTATAAAGGAGAGGGTACAAATGGTTAGCATCGTAATAAAAATTGATAGCACATCACTATCATCAACTGAAAAAATAGAACAAATTGCAAAACGAATCATCGATGAAAAGAAAAGAGGACGCAATGTAATTGTGGTCGTTCCAAATATGGAGTTATTGGAAGATAAAAATTATCAAATTGTAAATCTCCTATCAGACAAACCATCAAAACGAGAGTTGCATGTAATTGAATCGACTAACGCACAAATTGCTAGTAGCCTTTTAGCAATCGCAATACAGAAAAAAGGATTTAAAGCTATTTCATTAACAGGATGGCAAGCGGGGATTGAAACAATTGAAAACAATGATAGTGTTCTAATAAGTAATATCAATGGTGAACGAATTATTGACCGCCTCAAAAAAGGAGAAATTGTTATTGTTGCAGGCTCACAAGGTGTTGATCACAAGAATAATATCTTAACACTTGGTGATGGCGGGGCAGATACAACTGCAGTAGCGATTGGAGTTGCGCTAAAGGCTGAGCATATTGAAATCTTTACTGCTCAAGATGGAATTTATACAGCAGATCCAGCAGTTGTAAAAGGTGCAAGAAGGTTAAAGCAAATCACTTATGATGAAATGTTAGAATTAGCACATTTAGGTTCTCAAACTGTACATCCAAGAGCTGTTGAACTAGCAAAAATTTATGAGATACCATTAGTAGTTCGTTCAAGTACGGAAGCTCAAGGAACATTGATTAAAGGAGAGGTTGACATGGAAAAAAACCTAGTTGTTCGTGGCGTTGCATATGAGGCAGAAATTATTCGTTTAACGGTAGGATACGATTCGTATGAAAATTCTTCGTTAGCAAATATTTTTTCAACTCTAGCCAATAACGATATCGATGTCGACATTATTGTACAAGCAGTAATAGATGGAGTAAAACCGACTGTTTCCTTCTCTATAGATAAAGAGGATTTTGCTGAAGCAATTAAAGTACTTGAAAAAAATAAACCGGAATTAGGATTTAGTTTTGCGGATTTTGAAGTTGGTTTATCAAAAGTCTCAATCGTTGGAGCAGGCATGGTTTCAAATCCTGGAGTAGCTGCTCGTATGTTTGATCGATTACGTAAGGAAAATATTCTAGTAAAAATGGTAAGTACATCAGAAATAAAAGTATCAGTTGTCGTACCACAAGATGATATGGTTAAAGCAGCAAATGCTTTACACGATGAATTTAATTTAATAGAGGAAATTGTAAAGTAGAAATAAAAAGGTGTTTTCGATTTTCGAAAACACCTTTTCTTCTATATTAATATGGAAGAAATTTATTCTTAACCTATTTTTTCCTTGTTGTCCCATTTTACTGTAAATACAATTTGATTTTGTTTTTCTCTTTTTTCATCATAGCATTCCGTAATACAGCCTTGAATTGATTGTATCTGTTCAGCAATAAAACCTGCTTCAAGTCGGAATGTTCGATTTTCTAAGTTAAACAAATCTGCTTCATTTGACAAAGTGAGGATATAACCATCTTTTTCTTCCTTTTCAACTAACAGAGTACCCCATCCTGCATCCTGAAAGAATGAGGTAATGAGTTGAAGATCAGTACATGGAAATTTACGTGCTAAATCTTTTCCAGCCCAGTAGAGAACATCCTTTTCATGTTTTCCCAAAATAGTAGGAAGTATGTAATCTCTAATAATTTCGTAACCAAATGCAGGAACTGTTTTATCGTGAATTGATGTCATCTAAAATTCCTTCTTTCATGAATTTAATTATTTTTTTAGGGTATTTTAGGAAAAGTAAGTTTTTTTCAGAATATTTATGGCTTGTCTTAGAAAAAATCTTCCATTTTCGGTCGATTAAAAAATTCCAAGTAACCTTGACGGTGTTGGTTTCTGAGAGTACAATGGACATGTCATAATATTGTACCATGATGAAATACACAGTCAATGATTGAACGTTTACAAAATAGTGACGTTATATTGGCTACTGTATTTAAAGTACTAAGGGGGGTAACAGTCTTGTCGAAAAATCGAGAGTTCTACTGGCGACGCTTACATTCACTACTAGGTATTATTCCTGTAGGTCTGTTCTTAGTGTTCCACTTATCGCTGAACTTCACTGCTACGGGTGGTGAAGAAAACTACAACAATGCTACAGGAATGATGGACTTAATTCCACACTGGCTATTGTTAATTGTTGAATGGGTAGTAATCTACATACCAATTTTATTCCATGGTCTGTATGGTATCTTTATTGCCTTTACTGCCACACACAACGTGAAACGCTTCGGTACATTCCGTAACTGGATGTTCGCAATTCAACGTTTCACAGGAGTATTCCTTGTTATTTTCATCGCTTGGCACATTTTCCAAACTCGTGTTCAAAAAGCGCTAGGTGCTGAAGTTGAATTCAGTATGATGGAAGAAATCGTTGCTAATCCATGGATGTTAGCATTCTACATCGTGGGTATTGTATCAGCTACTTTCCACTTATCTAACGGTATTTGGGCATTCTTAGTAAGCTGGGGTATTACTCAATCACCGAAATCACAAAAAGTGGCTTCATATGTTACAATGGTATTCTTCGTACTATTAAGTATCGTTGGGGTTGCTGCAATTTTAGCATTCGTGTAATTACAAAATAGAACATCAGATAGTTCTTAGCAAAAATGAGGAGTGAGGAATAATCATGGCGAAAAGCAAAATCATCGTCGTAGGTGGCGGTTTAGCCGGCTTAATGGCTACGATGAAAGCTGCTGAAGAAGGCACTGAAGTTGAATTATTCTCATTAGTACCCGTTAAACGTTCACACTCTGTTTGTGCGCAAGGCGGTATTAATGGTGCAGTAAATACAAAAGGTGAAGGGGATTCTCCATGGATCCACTTTGATGATACAGTTTATGGTGGGGACTTCTTAGCGAACCAACCACCAGTAAAAGCAATGTGTGATGCTGCTCCTGGTATCATTCATTTATTCGACCGTATGGGAGTTATGTTCAACCGTACTCCAGAAGGTTTAATTGACTTCCGTCGTTTCGGTGGTACATTAATGCACCGTACAGCATTCTCTGGTGCAACAACTGGTCAACAATTATTATACGCACTTGATGAGCAAGTTCGTCGTTATGAAGTTGATGGTTTAGTTACGAAATACGAACACTGGGAGTTCCTTGGAGTTGTTTTAGACGACGAAGGTCACTGCCGTGGTATCGTTGCTCAAAACATGCAAACTGAAGAAATCCAAGCATTCCGTTCTGATGCTGTTATTATGGCAACTGGTGGTCCTGGTATTATCTTCGGTAAATCTACAAACTCAATTATTAACACTGGTTCTGCAGCATCAATTGTTTACCAACAAGGTGCTTCATATGCAAACGGTGAAATGATTCAAATTCACCCAACAGCGATTCCTGGGGACGACAAAAACCGTCTAATGTCAGAATCTGCTCGTGGTGAAGGTGGACGAGTTTGGACTTATAAAGACGGTAAGCCTTGGTACTTCTTAGAAGAAAAATACCCAGCTTACGGTAACTTAGTACCTCGTGACATCGCAACACGTGAAATTTTTGATGTTTGTGTAAACCAAAAATTAGGTGTTAACGGTGAAAACGTAGTATATCTTGACCTTTCTCATAAAGATCCACATGAATTAGATATTAAACTAGGTGGTATCATCGAAATCTATGAAAAATTCGTAGGTGATGACCCACGTAAATTACCAATGAAAATCTTCCCAGCAGTTCACTACTCTATGGGTGGTTTATGGGTAGATTATGATCAAATGACTGAAATTCCTGGTCTATTTGCAGCTGGTGAATGTGATTACTCACAACATGGTGCAAACCGTCTTGGAGCTAACTCATTATTATCTGCAATCTACGGTGGTAGCGTAGCTGGACCAAACGCAGTTAAATATGTAAAAGGCTTAAAGAAACACGCTGAAGATCTTCCACAATCTCTATACGATGCTCGCGTTAAAGAAGAGCAAGCGAAATGGGATGCTATCCTTAAAATGGATGGAACTGAAAACGCATACTTACTGCATAAAGAACTTGGTGAGTTAATGACAGATAACGTAACAGTTGTACGTTATAACGATCGTCTAGAAGCTACTTACAACAAACTTACTGAAATGTTACAACGTTGGGAAAACATTAATATCAACGATACGCAAAAATGGAGTAACCAAGGTGCTCACTTTACTCGTCAGTTGAAAAATATGTTATACCTAGCACGTGTTATTACTAAAGGGGCACTTTTACGTAACGAATCTCGTGGAGCTCACTATAAACCAGACTTCCCTGAGCGTGACGATGAAAACTTCTTAAAAACAACTATGGCTAAATTCAATCCTAAAACAGGAGAACCAGAAATTAGCTATCAAGAAGTAGACGTTTCACTTATTCCTCCACGTAAACGTGACTACTCTTCAAACTAATAAGGAGGTCATTAATCATGACAACAGCCGTAGAAACTACTGGCAGAACGGTTAAACTCGAAATCCAACGTCAAGACAATCCAAATGGATCTACACGTTGGGAAAAATTCGAGGTACCGTACCGTCCTGGTATGAACGTTATCTCAGCTTTAATGTATATTCAACAAAATCCTGTTACAGCTGAGGGACAAAAAACTTCCCCTGTAACTTGGGACAGTAACTGTCTTGAAGAAGTATGTGGAGCTTGTTCAATGGTAATTAATGGTCGTCCACGTCAATCATGTTCTACATTAATCGATCAATTAGAACAACCAATCCGTCTTGAACCTATGAGAACTTTCCCAGTGGTTCGTGACTTACAAGTTGACCGTAGCCGTATGTTTAACGCACTTAAAAAAGTTAAAGCATGGGTTCCTATCGATGGAAGTTATGATTTAGGCGAAGGTCCACGTTTACCAGAACGTAAACGTCAATGGGCTTATGAATTATCTAAATGTATGACTTGTGGTGTATGTATGGAAGCTTGTCCAAACGTATCTGAAAAATCTTCATTTATCGGACCTGCACCTTTATCACAAGTACGTCTATTCAACACACACCCAACTGGTGCTATGAATAAGGACGAGCGTTTAGAAGCAATTATGGGTGATGGTGGCCTTGCAAACTGTGGTAACTCTCAAAACTGTGTTGCTGCATGTCCAAAAGGTATTCCATTAACTACTTCAATTGCATCACTTAACCGTTCTACAACTGTACAAATGTTCCGTAACTTCTTCGGTTCAGATCATATGGTTGACTAATATATTGATATAATATAGTGATTCAAACTTTTAAGGGTATCTAAGTCATTTAATGTGACATTTAGATACCCTTTTTTTATTGCTTGCATAATATAGATAGAAGTCACAAAGGAATTAACACCATTCAATAAAAATATGTCTCAAAAAGATGGATCACATTGTATTTGCTTTCGAAAACTATAAAACTTCTGATATAATACAATGAACCATTATTCATTTTTAATGGGGATTAAGGTGATTATTGGAAGGGGTTTTAGCATGAGAGCAAATTATATTCACGATCTGAAAACATGGGAAGAAGAATTTGAATTTTTTACTGAAGTAAAAGTTAGATTTTCTGAAACTGATATGTTTGGACATTTGAACAATACGGTGCCATTTGCATACTTTGAATTTGCCCGTATTGAATATTTAAAACATCTTGGTTTCATGACGAATTGGACGACAGAACAAATAACAAAAATTCCAGTTGTGGCTAACTTACAATGTGATTATTTAAAACAAGTGTACTTCGATGAAACTCTTCGAATCTATGTAAAGGCGGCTCATATTGGAACTACCTCAATCGATCTTCACTATTTAGCTAAAAATGAAAATTACGAAATCTGTTTTACTGGTAGGGGTACAATAGTACAGATTGATAAAAATACCGGTAAAGCAACACCATGGAATGAAAAAGAAAAACAGATATTGCATGGGAAATAGTGAAAATGCCCTCACAGCCTTTCATCTCTTGACATACTTTACATAGAAGAGGAGATAGGAGGGTGTTGCCTTATGAATAGCCCGCAGCATCGTTCACTTTTGACGAAAAGGGAGCGGGAAATATTCCAGTTATTAATACTAGATTATTCCACAAAGGATATTTCGCAAAAGTTGGGCATAAGCGAAAAAACGGTGCGTAATCATATTTCAAACACGATTCAGAAACTGGGCGTATCCAGCAGATCACAAGCCTTAATTGAATTGTTAAGGCTAGATGAATTATCGCTACATTGAATGGATGCTTGCTATTTCATAAAAAACACTTCAAAATAGAATTGACACCAAAAAGCAGAAGTCTGTTATGAACTATAATTCGGATGATGCTATACAAGGATTGATTCTTGAGGAGTGGATGCACTAAATGAGTGATATTGAAAAGCATAGCAAAGATACAGTAGCTTTTTTAGAAAAAGAACTTCGTTATACATCTCATTTGATAAAACAAAAAGGAAGAGAAATTTTAAGTGATTTTACGATTACTCCTCCACAGTTTATTGCGCTTCAATGGTTACACGAATCGGGCGATATGACAATTGGGGAATTATCGAATAAAATGTATTTAGCTTTCAGTACGACAACCGACTTGGTTGATCGTATGGAAAAAAATGAATTAGTTGTGCGTATTCGGGATGAACAAGACCGTCGTGTTGTACACATTCATTTGTTAAAAGAAGGCGAACGAATAATTGAGGAAGTAATTAAAAAACGACAAAATTACCTCCACGAATTATTAGTGGATTTTGATAAAGAAGAAGTAGAAACATTATCAAAATTATTACACAAACTACATTTACAAATGGAAGAGGATTGAGGCGGTTTTAGTGAATGCCCCGATAGGCGTTATTGATTCAGGTGTTGGCGGTTTAACAGTCGCTAAACAAATAATAAATGTTTTACCTAATGAAACAATTTATTATATAGGTGATACTGCAAGGTGTCCGTATGGGCCTAGAAATCGACATGAAGTATTAAAATTTACATGGCAAATGGCGAATGCATTAGTAAAAATGAACATTAAAATGCTAGTCATCGCATGTAATACAGCAACGGCAGTAGCATTAGAAAGTTTACAAAAACACTTGTCGATTCCCGTTATCGGTGTAATTAATGCTGGTGCACGTGCTGCAGAGAAAAAAACAAAGAAAAACGAAATAGTTGTTCTTGCAACAGAAGGAACAATTAAAAGTGGAGCATATGAAAATGCGCTGCTTTCTTTAAGTACGAAGGCGAAAATAATTCCTCTTGCATGTCCAACATTCGTTCCATTAGTGGAGAGTGGAGAATATGAGGGACAATTTGCATTCGACCTTGTAGCAAAAGGATTAAAACCGCTCAAGAACAAAAAGTTTGATACAGTTATTTTAGGTTGTACACATTATCCAATTATCCAACATCATATTGAGAAAGTAGTAGGATCTGATGTATTTGTACTATCTTCTGCAGAGGAAACAGCAAAAGAAGTGAAAGAGCTACTAGCCTATGAGCAAAAGTTAAACACAAGTAGTGAAGAACCACATCACATTTTTTATGCAACTGGTTCCGTTCCTATTTTTCGAACAATTGCTGAAAACTGGCTATCAATTAATGATTTAGATATTCGACGTATAAAACTATAATGTGCAGGTATTCAAACAAGGCAGTCGTTTGAATACCTGTTTTACTTTTGCGTACTAGCACAGTAATATAGGAAATTTTAGCAAATTCAAAGATACCTATCGTATGAGCGTGGTACGGAAAAATATTTTGTGATAAGATTGACGCGAGTAACAAGGAGGACTTTTATGACAAGACATGATGGACGAGCTATAGAACAATTAAGACCAGTACAAATGGAGACAAACTATTTAATGCATCCAGAAGGTTCTGTATTAATTCAAGTAGGGAATACAAAAGTAATTTGTACAGCGACAATTGAAGATAGAGTTCCAGGCTTTTTACGAGGTCAAGGGAAAGGCTGGATTACAGCAGAGTATTCAATGTTACCTAGAGCAACAGCAGAACGCACTCAACGCGATGCTTCACGAGGTAAAATAAATGGTCGTACTATGGAAATTCAACGTTTAATTGGACGAGCATTACGTGCAATCGTGGATTTAGAATCATTAGGAGAGAAAACTGTTTGGATTGATTGTGACGTTATTCAAGCAGATGGTGGTACACGTACTGCATCGATTACAGGTGCCTTTGTTGCATTAACGCAAGCATTAGTGAAATACAATGAAGTAAAACCTTTTGCTAAGTTTCCTATCGTAGATTTTTTAGCTGCAACAAGTGTTGGAATTCTTGAAGAAATTGGCCCAGTTGTCGATTTAAATTATGTAGAAGATGTGGCTGCAGCGGTTGATATGAACCTTGTCATGACAGGGGATGGCCGTTTTGTAGAAATCCAAGGTACAGGAGAAGAAGCAACATTTTCCCGCGATGAGTTAAACACATTGCTATCTTTAGGGGAGAAGGGCATTCAAGAACTAATTGCAATCCAAAAGAAAGTACTGGGAGAAGCAGCAAATCTTGTACGGTCTATGAAGGAGGAAGCTTAAATGAAACAAGTGGTTATCGCTACAAAAAACAAAGGGAAAGCAAAAGATTTTGAAGCATTGTTTACTCCTCTAGGTTATGAAGTGGTAACAATGTTTGATGTCGCACCAGATATGGAGATTGAAGAAACTGGTACGACATTTGAAGAAAATGCTATATTAAAGGCTGAAACGCTAGCTAATGCCCTTGGGAAACTTGTCATTGCAGATGACAGTGGATTAGCAATTGATGCATTAGGGGGCGAACCAGGCGTTTATTCAGCACGTTATGCAGGAGATCATGACGATGAAGCGAATATAGTAAAGGTACTTGAAAAATTGCAAGGCGTTGAAGATAAAGAGCGTACTGCGCGTTTCTGTTGTGCTTTAGCGATAGCTGGTCCAGAAATCGAGACATATACTGTATTTGGAACTTGTGAAGGGGTAATTCTTCATGAGAAGAGAGGAACTAATGGCTTTGGATATGATCCAATTTTCTTCGTTCCAGAACTAGACCGCTCTATGGCAGAGTTATCTCCTGAAGAAAAAGGGGCTATTTCACACCGAGGCAATGCAATTCGTAAGTTAGCGGATAAATTACCTACGTTACTGAAATAATCACTTTCTGTAATATGTAAGAGGGGGGATGGGTGTTGAAACTTTTAGTAATGAGTGATACCCATGGAGATGCTGAAGTAATTAAACGTGTACGCGACCAACATAAGAATGTGGATGCAATCATACATTGCGGTGATAGCGAATTACCCTTTGATCACCCATATTTAGAAAATGTAAAAAAAGTGCGCGGTAATTGTGATCATGATACACGATTTCCAGAAGAAGAAGTGTTTGAAATCGGTGGCTTAACGATTTTTGTCGCTCATGGTCATTTATTAAATGTAAAATCAACTACAATGAATTTATTATATCGATCAAAAGAAGTGGGTGCAGATGTTGCCTTTTTTGGCCACTCCCATCTATTAGGTGCAGAACTTGTAGATAATGTGTTATTTGTAAACCCTGGAAGCTTACTGAAACCCCGAGGCATTGCTGATAAAAGTTATGTAGTAGTGGATTTTGAATCTGGAAAGTGGACCGTAACGGGGTATACAGATAAAGGTAATGAGTTATTTACAAAGGTGTTTGAATTGGAAGAATAGAATAAAAAAACTAAGAAAATTTTTCTTAAAATGTTTATTTAAGTTGTTGACATTTCATCTAGGTCTGCTATAATAAATATTGTCCTTAAGGAAATCAATCCTTAAGTGATAATGTCTCAGTAGCTCAGCTGGATAGAGCATACGCCTTCTAAGCGTACGGTCGGGGGTTCGAATCCCTCCTGGGACGTACTAATATTACGAAGAGAACTCTTGATTAACAAGAGTTCTCTTTTTTTCTTAGCACCAAAGAAAGCGCGTTAGAAAATCGTTCTAATTTCAAGAAATGCGTCAGATTTATTGATTCTTTGAATATTAATTATATACTTAAGTAATGGCAGTTTAATAAGTATATGATATAGGCTTGTTATGTTAATGGGGTATGATCAAATGATTATGTTTCAACAATAACTTTAATTTTTATAAAGTAATAACTGCTGTTCTAAAAAAGGTGGTATAAACTGTGAAAGAAAAACAATACATATATGTACATCCAGATGGCAAACATTTGATTTGTACCTTCGATAAACCGGATAAAATTCTACATGCACCAACACTTATAGAAGCGATGGAAATTTCACCAAACTACATTGCATATGCTAGAAAAGGTGCAACACTAGTATTCAGGGATATGACTATTAAAATTAAAAGTAACCCAAAACATCATATTAAAGATGAAGCACTTTCTGAAGCAATGCATGAGGCTGGTCTACTTAATACTGCTGAAAAAGCTTTTGAAGAATGGCATAGATTGTTAGAGAAACTGAATGAAAAAGAAAGAATAAAATTTATTCGAATGGTTTACAGTGAAAAGTTTAATGCAGGGGAACCAATTGATAATATTGATGTATTAAATGATTAATGTGAGATATACACATATCAGTTTTTCATAAAAAAAGCCAGTTAAAATTTACAATTGAGTAAACTTTAACCGGCTTTTTATTTACAGTGTTGTATTTTGTCCTAATTATTTGCGTACCATTGTATCAACAAGAGGCATTACTACAACAATAACTGCAACTGTTACAACTGTAAGAGCTTGTAAAATTCCTACTGCTACTTGATCAAACATTATTATTCTCCTTTACAACTAAAATTTCTCTTATATTCTATTAATTATCCATCTTCCTATGAAAAAGTCAAATAGAAACAGTGGATTTCATTTTAACCTGTCCTCTAGTTAAGGTAAAAGTAATTTAATAACAGGTAATAGGAACAAAAAGGGATTTTAAGAAGCTTGAGTAAATTCTGACTTTTAAGAGGAATGAGGCAGGCATGATATAATAAGTGAGGTTTATAGGTTTTGCTAACAGTTTTTTACTTAGAGTTTGATTTGAATTTCTAGAGTTTGTGGGCTTGGATTTTTATCTTATACGATATTCAACTAAAGGACACATCTCCGTAGTAATCAAACAACTATGTAAACCATCCAAGAATTTTAGAAAAAGAAAAAATAGGAGAGTCCTAAATGAAAAAGAAATTAAATTATTTATTCTTGCTATTGTTGAGCATTTTTATGGTTGGTTGTACCAACGTAGAAGATGTATCCATTACTGATGAAGAAACAGTTCAGCAAGAAGAAAACACTGTAAATACAAGTAATAATAATGAAAACGATGAAATTGTCACTACAGTTGTAGATGAACCGGTAGAAAAAGAGACTTCAACCCAATCAAAGGATGAACTGTTTTCAGGTCATAAACTGATTGAAGTTGATGGTGGTGATTTGTCTGGTTATCGTGAACCAAATGTTGTCGTTGATATTGGTTTTGGTGACCGTGAATATTGGGCTTTTACCAATGAGTACGGACAACTAGTACGTGTTATTGCTGATGAAATTATTTTACAGGATGATCGTAACGAACCAGTTTTGTCTTCAGGAAGATATTATGCTGACGAGGCAAAAGTTCCTGGTGTTGAAAGCCCAGTTTTAGATGAAGGGCATATTATTGCTGATTCACTAGGTGGGGTATCAAATGCATATAATATTACCCCTCAAGACAGTACGCTCAACCGACATGGTGATCAAGCTTATATGGAAGATGCGATTCGTAAAGCTGGTGGGGCTACTAATTTCGAAGCCATTATTACATATCCAAATACGAAAACGCAGATTCCTTCCAGTTATAAATATACTTATACGATAAAAGGTAAAAAAGTAGTTGATACATTTGATAATGTGAACCCTGATGAAGTAAACAAATCACTTGGTATAACTGGTAATAAATCTTCTAAATCATCTAGTTCAAAAACTAAAGGTGATATTTCTACTATTGATACAAACGGGGATGGACAGGTGACGATTAAAGAGGCAAAAGCAGCTGGTTTCAGTATGCCAATTACGAGTGATCACTGGTTATACCAATACATGCGAGATAATGATCATGACGGTATGGTAGGCGAGTAAGCGTCAAGAAATTTAAGGAATGATTAAATCTTTATGATTCTTAGAGAAAAATCGTTTCCTAAATAATCACTAGAACATAGATGATTCTGCAAGTATTGTAGGATTGTCTATGTTTATTTTTATTATAATCTAGCAAATGTCAGTTATTTCAGATGACAGTTAAAATTAAAATCCTAATCATGCCAAAACCTAAGAAAAGTAACCATCTCCCAAACTTTTGAATAATATGAGTCGATTAAATTTCTTAGGGGAGGTAAAATTAGTATGTATTACGGATATCAAAATCCGATGTATTTACAGAATAACCAAAGAATTTCTGTACAACAAGCTCAGCAAATTGCACTTAGTAGAGTGCCAGGACAAATCGTACATGTGGATCTAGATATGGATAACGGTGTATTAAATTATGAAGTTTACGTTTTAACAATGCAAAATAAAATGTATGAAGTTAAAATCAATGCCAGAACTGGTCGAATTATTAAAGTAGAGCAAGAAAATGATGATGATATGTATGATTTTGATTAAGGTAAATATTCAATAAAAAATCTTTCCTCAATAAAAGGGTGCTTAACTTTACTAAAGATAAGCACCTATTTTAATTCAAAATACAACTTACGTTGATTGCGTCTAGGGAGTGTATTGTTAAGTATATACATAATTTTCGATCCAGTAATTTATAACCACATAATATATTAATAAAAGTTTTTTATTAAATTTCTAATAGGACATCGAAGTTGATTTGTAATATAATGTAGAAGTAGGTATTATTATCTTAATTTTCACATATTTTTGATTAAGTCGTATTTAAAAACGCAATTAAGTTTCCAATCCTTGCTTCAATCAAATCTGTTTTTTCCTCTTCAAATTACCTTTTGTTTTACAGAAAATTTCTTCAATAACATTGATAATCTTTACTTCAAGTAAATCTCTCGCAAAAGTATTATGGGCACTAATTGTCAAAGTATTTGCGTTTAAGTTCAGGATGTTGTTTTGAACGATATTTCGTAACTTGGCTTTGAAAATTTTTCGCTAATCTTTTGTTAGAAGAGCTCCCAAGAGAATTCCATCATAAGACAACTCATTAAATGTCATCCCAATTTATTGAAAACATCTGGCTCTTAAAGCACAAATATTTGTATCCATTATTAGGGTTCTGTAAAATTAAACGAATTCCACTATTTGCAAAGTTAAAACTATTATTATTAGGTAAATGATAGTTTAGGGATGTTTAGGGTATTCAAAAAATATCTTCGAGTAAAGGATGATAGGATGAAATGGGATACTCCAGAAAAATTAAAATCATTACTATACGAACTTGTACGTTGGGAAAGTCAAACATTAACTAAAGGCGAACAGGAATTTACACAAAAGTTATTTGCGAAATTTCAATTGTTACCGTATTTCAATACAAATCAACACTTTTTACAAACCGTTGATGTTGAAGGTGGAAGACAAGTGCTTTCTGCGTTATATAAGCATCCAAACGCAAAAAAGACCGTGGTGCTCATTAGTCATTTTGATACGGTTCAAATTGAAGAATATGGTGCGCTTATGCCGCTTGCCACAGAACCTGAAATGATTACGCAAGCTTTTCATGAAGCAAAGTGGATGTTAAATGAGCAGGCACAAAAGGATCTTGAATCCGGTGACTACTTATTCGGTCGTGGTGTAATGGATATGAAAATGGGGCTTGCCCTTCATATGCAAGCTTTAGAACGTGCAATTGAAGAAGAGTGGGCATTAAATTTATTATTAGTTACAGTACCAGACGAAGAAGTAAGTTCAGCTGGTATGCGTGTCGCTGTAAAACATATTGCAGAGGTTACTGAAAATTATAATTTGGAGATTAGTCTATTCTTAAATAGTGAACCTTCCTTTTCCCAAGGACCATATGATAACAATGAATATTTATATACTGGTTCAATTGGGAAAGTAATGCCGGCAGCGTTATTCTACGGAAAGGAAACTCATGTTGGTGAGCCGTTGAAGGGGATAAGTGCACCTTTTATGAGCGCTTATTTGGAAATTGAAATGGAATGGAACGATACATTTTGTGAAACAGTTTACGGTGAAACAACCCCTCTTCCAGTGGCCTTAAAATTACAAGATTTAAAAGATCAATATTCTACACAAACACCGTATCGAGCAGTGGCGATGTACAATGTCTTTTTAATGAAAAGAAGCGCGGCTGATATTTTTGATATGTTTGAAGAAGTAACAAAAAAGGCAATGCAAAAATGTCAAGCGCGGTATGATGAAGTTTGTGCAAATATGAAAATTAGTCCTATCGGTAAAATTCGAACAATTCGTTATAGTGAACTTTTGGATTACGCAACAAACAAACTAGGGAAGCCACATATTGAACAACTAATACATGAGGTATTGGCATTGCCGAATTTAGATGAGCGTGACCAATCCTTTGCTATTGCAGATAGATTAATGATTCAATGTCAGGAGTTAGCACCAGCAGTTGTCGTGTTATTTGCACCACCATTTTATCCAGCAGTGAATTCAAGTGATCATCCACTAGTGAAAAAAGCCATTGATGTAGTATTAAAAGCATCAGAACAATATAATATTCCACTACAACAAGTACATTATTTTAATGGAATATGCGATTTAAGTTATTGTCAGCTAATGGATGATAATGGTTGGATTGCCTATGAAGAAAATACCCCTGTGTGGAATCGAACTTATGATATCCCATTTGAACAAATTGCAAAATTTAATGCTCCTGTTATGAATTTAGGTCCATATGGAAAGGACGCACACCAGGTTTCGGAGCGGTTAAGAATTAACAGTGGATTTTATGAAATGCCAGATTTAATTAATCAGTTATTGCGATTTGTAGAGAATCAATAAATTAGTAAAAGTGAGAACCCTTTCCTCTAATCATTCGTTTAATAGAGGTAAGAGGTGAGTGTATGAAATTTTGGATTGGTGGGGGAATTGTATTTCTATTATTAATTGGAAGTGGCTACACATGGCTGGGAGAAAAGATAGAGAAGGGCAAAACACCTGTTGCAGATGGTTCTAATGATTATTTAATAATTTTAGGTGCAAAAATTAAGCCAAATGGGGATCCCTCGCTATCATTAAAAAATCGTTTAGATGTAGCGATTGATTATTTGCAAAATCATAAGCATGTGCAAGTAATTGTTTCTGGTGGACAGGGAATCGATGAACCAGCAACAGAAGCATCTGTAATGGCACAATATTTAATCGATGCAGGAATTGACCCATTAAGAATACAAATGGAAGAAAAATCAACTTCAACTTATGAGAACTTATTATTTTCAAAAGACTTTTTACCAGAAGGAGTTAAAACTATTACGATTGTTTCGAATGATTACCATTTAGCAAGAGCGAAATTTTTAGCAAATGTTGTTGGTCTAGAAGCGGATGTATTAGCTGCAAAAACGCCTCGAAGTGTTGCGGTAAAATCTCATATTCGAGAACGGTTAGCATTATTAAAGACTTATATAATGGGTAAATAAAAAATCTTCCTCTTTCTTTTAAATTAGAAATAGGAAGATTTTATTTTTATTTTGAAATGATTTTCTCAATATCTTGAATTAGTTCAATGCATGCTTCTTTTGTTGTAGCCCAAGAAGTAACAAAGCGGATAGCAATTTTATCTTCTACTTCTCCCCATATTTCAAAATCATAAAGTTCTTTTAATTCCTCAACTTGATCTTTACTAAATATAGGGAAAATTTGATTTGTAGGTGATTCACTAAGTAAAGGTACGCCTAAAGTTTTAAGTTCATTACTTAAAAAATGTGCAAGTTCGTTTTCATGTTTTCCCATTTCAAAATATAGATTATCTTGGAATGCACGTTCAAACTGAATGCCAATTGCAAATCCTTTTGCCAACATAGCAGTTTTATTTTTTATATGATGACGGAAATAAGGTTTAAATTGATCGTTAAAAATGACTATGGCTTCTCCACTCATCAATCCGATTTTTGTTCCACCAATATACATAACATCACATAGATCTTTTAGCATGTGAAACTCGACATCACTTGCTGCTAAACCACTTGAAAGACGAGCGCCATCTATATATAAATAAAGATTATTTTCCTTACAGCAATCATATAAAGCTTTTAACTCTGAAACACTATATACAGTTCCAACTTCAGTAGATTGTGATATATAAACCATTCCGATTTTCACCATATGTTCATCTGTGTGAGTTTTCAGTGCATTGATGATATCAATCGGATATAATTTTCCATCTTGCCCTGGCACAGTATAGACTTTATGGCCAGTTGCTTCAATGGCACCTGTTTCATGCACATTAATATGTCCAGATTCACAACTTAGTACCGCTTCATATGGTCGTAATATGTATGATATTACCGTAGCATTTGCTTGTGTTCCACCTGTAACAAAATGAATATCGCAATTATTCGTTTCCAATTTTTCTTGAATTAGCTTTTTCGCATTTTCACTATGTTTATCTAAGCCATATCCACTATTTTGTTCCTTTTGAGCTGCTATAAGAGCTTCAAAAATTTCGGGATGACATAATTCGCTATAATCGTTACGAAAACTATATTTCATTCTATTTTACCTCATTTTCTCTATATATGTATTTCATAGTATATCACTTCATTTTTCAACTGAATATCTTAACCTTTCAATGACGGTGTGACATAAATTTTACTAAAGTAACCAAACTAACAGCAAAGAAGGAGGAAAACGCATTGGCACAGGTAAATTTAAATAGTAAAGTGTTATCTATTTTAGAAAATAAAATTAAACTCATACAAAACAATAAAGGTGCCATTTATTTAGTTGGACCAGTAAATTTACCAGTTAATTTATATGGAAATACAGTTACTTTTCAGTGGTATTGTTGGTTAAATTGCGAAGAAGTGACGGAAGATTTTCAAAAGATTATTGATAAATTGTCTTCGGTAAATTTAGCAGAACGGCAGCAATCAAGTGTACTAGTTTATGGAGACTTTAAAAATGGGGAAGATGCAATTATTCGGATGCATTCCATTTGTCATACCGGCGATATTTTTGGTAGTAAACGATGTGATTGTGGATACCAATTAAAAGAATCAATGAAAATGATTGTAGAACATGGAACGGGAGCATTGTTCTATTTAGCAAATCATGAAGGAAGAGGAATCGGGCTATTTAGTAAAGCGTTGGCTTATATATTACAAGAAAATGGCTATGATACAGTTGATGCAAATCATATGTTAGGGTTTGTGAATGATTCAAGAAATTACGATGATGCAATTCGTGTTTTACGAGCGTTAAGGATTAAACCAGTTACACTAATTACAAATAACCCTAAAAAAATAGAAGCATTACAAGCATCTGGGCTCCCTGTAGCAGGAAGGAAGCAATTGTGGGGCGATATTTCTGAACATAATAAAAATTACTTAAAAACAAAAATCAATCGATCTGGACATTTAAATGAAGATGGGACATGTTGTAATGATTGATTAATAAATAAAAGCCCTTCCAAATTTAAGGAAGGGTTTTTAGAAAAAGAAATTCTTTAAATGAATCGCTCTAGAGAAAACTCTAGCATCTCTCCCCATTTTGCTATAGGGGTTGATATATGGATATAAACAGCGCTGGAATAGTTCATCACAATATTTTTTATCTCCACAATATCTATAACATTCATCATGGTACTTACAACATGCATCTACTGGATTCGTCGGTGCTCCAGGTCCACTGCAACCAGGCCCACAATAACGATAACCAGGATAACAAAAACCAAATAAACGGGCCATCGTAACACCTCTATTTTCCATAATTATAACTATAAACTATGTAAAAAAAGAGAACAGAAAAGGGCAGATATATTAGTTTATTGAGAGATTTTTATTTTGATAGAATAGTTAACATGTGTTTGAACAATTAATCATATCCCCCTCCACTGTCCGAACTGCTAGTGTCAAAGGACCAAAAAGAATCGGATGAACCAGAGTCAGAACTACTTCATTTTGATTTTTTACGACCCCATTCTCTTTCCCGTGTCGTCATCTTAAACCATTTAAAAAAGTAAATGACATTCCCAATAATTTGTACAATAAGCAAAATTACAAAGAGTTCTCCCATACGTTTACCTTAATTTTTCTTCTATTTATCAATTATCTAGATTTGATATCTAATGTTGAAGGAACTAAAAAGGTAAAAAAAGAGAGCACAATCGTTGCGCTCTCCTTTAAGCTAACGACGATGCTCAACAAGGTCAATTGCCCCTAACACAATATGTGCTAAGCCGAATCCGAAAATAGTGTTTGCTAACATTTTGTTAGATCCACTTTTTTGTTTCATTGCGTATCCAGCAGCGGTAACAGCTGACCCTAATACTGTAGGGATTAAGCCTTCACGAATGTTATTCATTACAAATCCCTCCACATCGTTGTTATAGGTGATAAAACACCTTTTTTATTATTTGTAATAACACTGTTTATATACAAACACTACTTAATTAATAGTTTTCTTGTTAAAAATATAAATATCGAATATGATTTGATTAACAAAGGAGGGTGAATATGGTAAATAATTATAAAAAGATTGCCGTTGCAATTGATTTTTCTGAACAATCCATCAAGGCATTTGAACGTGCAGTTGAAATCGCTAAAAATAATGAGGCAATTTTACAACTAGTAAATGTTGTTGATACTAAATCATTTGGTGCCATTGCTGCGTATGACTTAAAATACGCAGATCAATTAAAGAATGAAAGATTAGAAAAAATTGAGGCATTAAAAGGACAAGCTCTAACTACAGGGGTTTTGAATGTAGAAGTAAAAGTAGAGACCGGTTCGCCAAAAGAAATTTTAACACAACTACCTGAAATCGATTTACTTATTTGTGGAGCAACGGGAGTAAACCAAATAGAAAAGTTAATTATTGGTTCTGTTGCTGAACGAATCCTTCGTTTTTCTAAATATGATGTTTTAATAGTTAGATAATGAAATAAAACACCTTTTAATGAAGTCATTAAAAGGTGTTTTATTTCGTTAAATAGTATTCAATTGAAAATGAAGTTTACATATTTATGTCATGTTGCAACTTTTTTAATATACTATCAAAAAATCTTTAATTGGTAATTAATTATAATTTTATATCTGTAATAATTGAGTTCAAAATTAGTTGTATCATAACATAATAACTATGAATTGATAAATTTTTTCTAGATTATACTATTTATTTCTAAGTTATAAACGTTATTAACTCAACATTCTTGATGATTAAAACGTTATAAAAACTGTATATACATAAGATGATTAAATTATTTTATAATAACTGATATCAATTTTCAGAATAATGTTGTATATAGTGGATTTTCGCGTTTATATAATTATCTTCTACTTATTGCATATAAAATCTACTTTATAAAAATAATTTTTTCTGCAAAACTATTGATTTTCATATTTTATTAATGTTATCTTGGTAAAGTAGTTGTCACAACTTTTTCACATTTAGAAAGAAAGAGGGTAAGAGAGAAGATATGAAAAAAAATCGATGGCTAATTGCACTTTCTGCTATTGCAATCCACCTATCGATTGGCGGAGCTTATGCCTATAGTGTATATAAACTGCCAATTGTTACAGAAATGGGTTGGAGTGAAACGAATGTAACTGTGGCATTCACAATTATGATGGGGCTTGCTGGTTTTGCAGCGGCACTTTTTGGTAGTTTGGTAGAAAAATTAGGACCTAGAAAATCGGCGATGGTTGCAGCTGTTTTATTTGGAGCAGGACAAGCAGGTGCTGGACTTGCAATTTTAATGGATTCTGTAGTTTTATATTGGCTAACATATGGACTTCTTAGTGGATTAGGTATGGGGATAGGTTATATTGCGCCAGTATCGACATTAGTAAAATGGTTCCCAGATCGTCGTGGTTTAGCGACTGGTATGGCAGTATTAGGATTTGGTTCTGGAGCTTTAATCACTGCGCCGGTTGCAGCGAACTTAATGGAAGGCGTAGGAATTTCTACAACTTACTTTATTTTAGGTGCATCTTACTTTACGTTAATGATTTTAGGTGCATCTTATATCGCGCCCCCTGTACAAGGTTTTATGCCAGAGGGTATGAAAAATGCAGCTACTGCTGGTAAAACAAAAGTAAAACAAGATTTAGCACAAATGACGGCTAGAGAAGCAGTGAAAACAAAGTACTTCTGGATGCTTTGGGCAATGCATTTAGTGAATGTAACAGCTGGTATTATGATGATTTCTGTAGCATCTCCAATGGCACAGGAAATTGTAGGTTTATCTGTTGCAGGTGCAGCAGCGATGGTAGGTTTAATGGGAATGTTTAATGGTGGGGGACGCCTTATCTGGGCAGCGGTTTCTGACTATATTGGTCGTCCAAATATATTTGTCATCTTCTTCGTTATTCAAATCATTACATTTGCAGTATTACCATTTACAACAAACGTTTTATTATTCCAAGTTTTCATCTTCCTTGTAGTTAGTTGTTATGGTGGTGGTTTCTCGAACTTGCCAGCTTACGCAAGTGACTTATTCGGTACGAAACAACTTGGTGTTATTCATGGTTATTTATTAACAACTTGGTCACTAGGTGGAATTTTTGGTCCAATATTAGTGAATACAGTGAAAAATATGACTAATAGTTATATTCCTGTTTTCTATATCTTTACAGGACTAATTGCTATCTCATTATTAATTTCATTGTTGCTTCGTTCAGAAGTTAATAAAAAGAAAAAACAAATCGAAAAAGACAAAAAAGAAAAAGTTGGAGATCTCTCAACTACGTATTAATAAATATGGCAAAAAGGACCGAATAGTAGTCATTGGCAGATGGCTATTATTCGGTTTTCTAATGTTAAGAAAGAAAATAGTGTGGCTTATTGTTATATAACAACAGAATCGATTCCTTTATAATGTAATACAGATGTTATTTCAAGTCAACTTTAATGTATCAATTTTAAAAAAATTCATGTTGAACCAGAATATTTGTGTTTTAGTACAGGGAAAAAATAGTAAAATCCTATTCCTCATAGATCATTTTTTTCGTCATTCCACCATCTACAGTTATATTAGTTCCTGTTACGAAATCGTTTCGTTCATCGGTCAAATAGAAGCAAGCCTTTGCAATATCGATTGGCTTTCCAACTCTTCCGGAAAAATGCTGTTGATGATCAATTGGACGTAATTTTTCGTATTCTCCAGTTTCAATCCAACCAGGTGAAATACAATTTACCCGTATTTTGTTAAGTGCAAGGGAACTAGCTAGAGCATGTGTAAGTGCAATGATACCCCCTTTAGTAGCAGCGTAGGATTCAGTATTTGGTTCTGACATAAATGCTCTTGTAGAAGCCATCGAAACAATAGCCCCACCTTTTTGGTTTAATCGCATATATTTTGCAGCTTCCCGTGAACATAAAAAAACACTTCGCAAATTGGTATTGATTACATCATCCCAACTATCAATGTCTAAATCTAAAGGTGAGCAGATTTTAAAGACACCAGCATTATTAATTAATATATCGATGGTACTATATCGCTCGACGGTAGTTTTCATAAGATTTATGATATCAGCTTCCTGGCGAACATCGGTTTTTACAAAGGTAGTATTGTAACCTTGTTCCTTTAAATCATCATTAATTGCTTCTCCTAATTGTTCGTTCAGGTCGGCTAATACAACTTTAGCTCCTGATTTGGCATATTGAGTTGCAACCTCTTTTCCAATCCCTTGGGCAGCACCTGTGACAATAACAACTTTATTTTGAAACATATCTAACCTCCTAAGTTCATCCTTAATTTAATGTAATTAAAATAATATGTATTTACAAATTTCAGAACTGGTAATTAAAAATACACATAAAGTTTACAATTACTGTAAAATAATGAGATTATTCTCCTTTATAATGATTAGTAATAAATGGAAAAAAGGAGGGCTTTTATGAGAAGTAAAGTTGTATTCTTTGAAGTACAAGGTGGAAATGACAAAGGTGCAGATGGTTTTCGTAAAGATACGATGCCGATGGTGAATGCATTAAAGGAACGAGGCGTAGATGCAGAAGTTATTTTTTATGACAAAGCGCGAGAAGAAGAAATCTATAATTATGTATCTTTAAATGGAATTGCATATGTATCTCGCATTAACCCAGGTAATTTAAAAGAGGAACAAAGTTATTTTCAAATGCTTAGACGTCTTTGTGAAGATGGGGTGATCGGTATGCCACATCCTGATGCAATGATTGGATACGGATCAAAAGATGTTTTAGTTAAGCTGAAAACAACTACATTAGTTCCGGATGATACATTTGCCTATTATGATATGGAGAATTTTAGACAACAATTTCCGAAATCATTAGCTTATGGTGAACGAGTATTAAAACAAAATCGTGGATCGACTGGGGAAGGGATATGGCGTGTTCAGTTAGTTGAAGCGCTAGAGGGGCAAGATGAAGCGCCATTAGATGCCCAAATTAAATGTACGGAAGCAAAAGATAACCATGTTGAATATTGGCAACTCGGTGAATTCATTGATTATTGTGAACAATATATTGCTGGAGAAAACGGAATGATTGTGGACATGCGTTTTTTACCGCGAATTAAAGAAGGAGAAATCCGTCTATTTATGCTGCGCGATAAACCATTTTATGTTGTTCATAAAAAACCAGCAGAAACTGAAGATGCATTTAGTGCCACTCTTTTCTCAGGAGCTGAGTACCGTTATGATACACCTGAACAATGGTCAAATCTTGTAGAAAGTTTTTTAAGCCAATTACCTGAAGTACGTTCATTACTTGGCAATTATGATCTACCTCTCATTTGGACAGCGGACTTTATACTAGATACAAATGAAGCTTTAGAAGATGAATATATATTAGGTGAAATGAACTGTTCTTGCGTTGGGTTTACTTCGCAATTAGAACTTGCCTATGATGTGGCAGAAGAAATTATTGCAGCAATTAAGGAAAATACACTAACTGTATAATTTATTTAGAAGGAGAAAGTTGTAAATAACTTTTTCCTTTTTATGTCTATCTGTATATTCTTTGTATTATAGTAATTACGGATAGGGGTGTTTTATGGGGAGGGGCAAAAGAGTTCGATATTATGATTACGATTGGATTAAAGTAATCGCAACATTAGGAGTATTTTTGTATCACTGTTCAATGTTTTTTAATCCGTTTCCTTGGCATGTTAAAAATAATGAATTAGATACAAATGGGATACTCGTATTTTCGTTATTTTTAGGAGTATGGCTAATGCCGTTATTTTTTGCTATCTCAGGAATTAGTGTTACTTATTCCTTAAACAATCGAAGTACATCAAATTTTATTAAAGAGAGACTTGTTCGATTAGGTGTACCATTGTTATTCGGTATATTTATATTATCCCCACCACAAGTCTATATCGAACGGGTGACAAATTATCAATTTTCAGGATCATTCATAAATTTTATTCCTCATTATTTTGATGGATTATATTTAGATATTGGTGGAAGGGGAAATTTTGCTTTTTCGGGCCTGCATCTTTGGTATTTACTTGTACTACTTGTTTTTTCAATCATTTCCGTCCCATTATTTAAAACAATAGCTAGGAGAAAGTTTAGAAAAAGTTTATTTGTTTTACTTCCGTTTCTGTTATTTTTATCGGGTGTGATTGAAACAATGGGTATTGGTGGATGGGATATTATATTTTATTCATGACATTCATATTTGGATATTACTTTTTATCGAGTCCTGAGTTCAAACCTGCATTAGTGTCTTCGTTTAAATGGATATTGCCTATAGCACTATCAACTTCCGTTATCTATATTGTTTGGTTTATGATTGCTTTCCCAAAAGAAAATAGTATACAAGATATTATTTTTTATGCAGTGAAAACAGTCAATTGTTGGAGTTGGATATTAGTCATTTTTTATTTAGGTAATTTGTATTTAACTTTTTCAAATAATTTTTTGAAGTATACAAGTGAAGCATCGATGCCTTTTTATGTATTGCACCAGCCAATCATTGTTGCTGTTGGATATTTTATTTATGAGCTTTCATGGCCTATTTCTATAAAAGCATTCGTTTTAATTACAACATCTTTTATCCTTATTATGCTTTTGTATCATTTTGTTATTAGAAATGTGAAGTTGTTACGCTCACTGTTTGGATTAAAGGGTTAAATAGTAAAAGGATAGAAGACTCGTTTTGTCTCCTATCCTAAAGATTATCTTTCATCATGTGGGCTTACTTGTAATGGTGGGGGTACTAACCAACCTCTTGCTTTATTTAGTCTTAATAATTTTGCACCCAGTTGAGCTTTAGCCATATGGAACTGACCATACATATAGGCAATATCTTCACGAGTTGACATCCCCATTGCCGTACTACAAGCAACGAGGCCAGCAGCTACATCGGCTGATAATTTTGCACTGATTTCTGGGTCCATAAACTTTGCCCCTACTGGAATGTCATCACGTCTTGCATTTGGTCGTTCAGGCGGTGCAGGAGGTAAGCCAACACCATTTACTTTTAAGATCTCTTTTAGTTTTTTATTTTCTTCCTCAATACCCACAATAGCTTCTTCTAATATTTTTAATAATTCTTGATCTCCAGTATGGTTATAAAGTGTTTGATAGGCAGCAACCATACCATTGTTTGATAACAGATGTGACCAAATTGTAAATACTTCCCCATAATGTAATGGCTCTTCTTTTGGATTTCTACTCATAATACCCATCTATACCACTCCTTGTTTAATTGTACAGAACTAGCCTAGACAAGTATCAAATAATTATACATGTTAGAAGGAATTCAATTTATGGAATAGAAAATAAAAGAGATAGAAAATAAAAAATTATCAAAAATTGGGGAGGGTGTTATGAAAAAGATATTAGTGCTAGGTGGAACACGTTTTTTTGGTAAAAGACTAGTGGAACTTTTAATAGAAGATGGTTTTGATATCACTATCGCAACGCGCGGTATCACTCCGCATCCATTTGGAGACAAAGTACAACAAATCATTGTCGATCGTACTGACTCCGAGGAATTTAAAACAGTATTTGAAAATACCTCTTGGGATGTCATCTTTGATAATATTTGTTATTCTCCAAATGAGGCGTTGACTGCTTGTGAAGTATTTAAAGGTAAAACAAAGAAGTACATATTCACTTCTACATTGAGTGTCTATGATGGATTATTGGGAAAAGAGCTAACTGAAGAAGATTTTAATCCATATACCTATAAAATTCGCTATGGTAATAGCCAAGATTTTTCTTATGGGGAAGGAAAGAGGTTAGCTGAGGCTGTATTTTTCCAAGAAGCAACTTTTCCTATCGTAGCTGTTCGTTTTCCAATTGTATTAGGATTAGATGATTATACAAGACGTTTACATTATCATATTGAACGCGTCATAGAAGGAAAGCCAATTCATTTTATTAATCTAGATGCACGAATGTCTTTTATTTCATCAGATGATGCGGCTAAATTTTTAAAATTTGCCTTTTTATCAGATATTGAGGGGCCATTTAATGCCACATCAACAGGCACTATATCTATGCAAGAATTAATGGTTTTAATTGAAAAGATGGTAGGGAAAAAAGCCAATATAGTGGTTGAAGAAGATAACGAAAGTACTTCACCCTTCTCTTTACCAGATGATTGGTATATGTCTCAAGTGAAATCCATGAATGCAGGTTTTACATGTGAGACATTACTTAATTGGTTACCATCTTTAATTCTTGACATTACAAAAGAAAATAATTAATAAAATGGCTTGGAGATAAAGGTTCTTCAAGCCTTTTTCTCGTAAATTAGAACGAATATTATGCTTAAGTAATTTATAAATGACCGATTAAAAATGTATTTTGAAGGCAAATACTTGGTTAACTTAGTACAATTTTGGCAGAATTAATGAGGAGATTTGCAGAAATGGTAAATAATTCGAATCTCAAAATAATTGTATTGTTCTGATGTTCAATAAAAGGTAAAATGAAGAAATACTATGGAAATATTTTGTAGACATCCGGGAGTGAGAAGTTTTGAAAAGAAAACTAAAAAAATACACAACATTCGATAATGTCGTAATATTTCCTGGGACGGTTGAAAGATTAATCCAAAAAGCTCATGAGTATGTTGAAAGTTATCAATATCATTTAGCAAATGAAACCTTTGAAGAAGCTCTGAAGTATAGTGAAGGTGACGAATTTACCTTAAGTGTTTACGCATACTCCCTATATGAAACGAAATCTTTTGAAAGAGCGAAGGAAATTTGTGAAAGGGTTTTAAGTTTAGGCCCCACGATGTATTTAGAAATAATGGAATTATATTTAACTGTTTGTATGCAGTTAAAACAATATAAACAAGTCGAACAAATTATTACGTCTCTTATCGAAGAAGGTGCTATACCTAACGATAAAATAGAGAAATTTCAACGGCTAAAAGAACTTAATGCAAATATTGCTGAGAATAAAAATCAGCAAGAAGACATTAGCAATAATGTGCGGAATGAAGTTGATGCTGATGCATTTTCTATAGATAATTTTTTGTCTTTACCACCAACAGAACAGTTAAATAAAGTTCATGAATTAACTACAACAAATATCCGTCCATTAGTAACGCAATTAAAATCAATTATAGAGTATGAACAAACCCATCCTTTTATTAAAAGCATTATTTTAATTTTACTTGTAGAACAAGAAGTAAATGTAGAAATAAGATTATCTAAATTAGATAAAAGCAGCGTAGTTAATCCAAGTACTTTAGAACTACCAACTAAATTACCGCATTTTATCAATATAACGAAAATGATTTCAGAAAAACTACAGAAAGAACCGTCAACATTAGAAATGGTTGAATATTTAATTGCGAAACATGCAATTGTAACCTATCCATTTGAGTGGTTGGAATATGATGATGAAGATGTTGCGTTAGCGTATATTGATTTTGTAAGAACAATGTTTGGTAGTGTACAAGAGATGGATTACGAACTTGTCCAATTTTTACAGATGCTTGAAAAGTTAACAGAACTACAAGAAGTATGAAAAAAGTTGAAACTATTGTAGACTATGTTATACTAAAATGGTTGTCAAAATCGTATAAACGAGTAGTTTGTCTAACAATTGTAAACTATTTTTGGAGGTATTATAAATGTCAGCAAAATGGGAAAAGCAAGAAGGAAATGTTGGTACATTAACAATCGAAGTACCAGCTGAAGAAGTAAATAAAGCATTAGATAAAGCATTTGCAAAAGTAGTAAAAACAATCAACGTACCTGGTTTCCGTAAAGGTAAAATGCCTCGTCCGTTATTTGAAAAACGTTTCGGCGTAGAAGCTCTTTACCAAGATGCTTTAGAAATTTTAGTTCCAGATGCGTACTCAAACGCAATCGACGAAACTGGTATTATTCCAGTAGATTACCCAGAAATCGATGGAACTGAAAACTTTGCAAAAGGCCAAAACTTTACTTTTACTGCTAAAGTAACTGTTAAACCAGAACCAAAACTTGGTGAATACAAAGGTTTAGAAGTTAAAAAAGCTTCAGTTGAAGTAACTGACGAAGAAATCGAAGCGAAAATCCAAGAACAATTAGCTCGTAAAGCTGAGTTAGAAATCAAAGAAGACGAAGCAATCGTTGAAGGTGATACAGCTGTAATCGACTTTGAAGGCTTCCAAGATGGTGTAGCATTCGAAGGTGGTAAAGGTGAAGATTACCCACTAGAAATCGGTTCAGGTTCATTCATTCCTGGATTTGAAGAACAATTAGTAGGTTTAAAAGCTGGAGAATCTAAAGATGTTGTAGTAACATTCCCAGAAGAATACCATGCAGCAGAATTAGCTGGTAAAGAAGCTACTTTCAAAGTAACTGTTAAAGAAGTTAAAACTAAAGTATTACCAGAATTAAACGATGAATTCGCTAAAGAAATCGATCCAGAAGTTGAATCTTTAGAAGCATTACGTGCTAAACTTAAAGAACAAACTGCTGAACAAAAGAAAGCTGATGCTGAAAGCTCATTACGCGATGAGTTAGTGGAAAAAGCTTCTCAAAACGCAGAAATCGACATTCCAGAATCAATGATTCATAACGAAATTCACCGCATGATCGATGAGTTCGCTCAACGTTTACAAATGCAAGGTATGTCTTTAGATCTTTACTACCAATTCTCTGGTCAAAATGAACAAGCTCTTCATGAGCAAATGCGTCCAGAAGCTGAAAACCGCGTACGTGTTTCTTTAACTTTAGAAGCAATCGGTAAAGCAGAAAATATCGAAGTAACAGAAGAAGATATTAACGCTGAATTAGAAAAAATGGGCGGTCAATTCGGTATGACAAATGAGCAAATCATTTCAGCTTTAGGTGGAAACACTGAAATTCTTGAAAATGATATTCGAACTCAAAAAACTGTAGAATTTTTAGTTGAAAACGCTAAAATTACAGAATAATTTCTAAACCAATTCAAAATACTAGTAGAATTTTGAAATAATGTTACAATAAAATTCATGTAAAACAAGGTACGGCGTTTTACCGTGCCTTGTTTTAACATACTAATACATAAACATAAATTGCTTATAATAATTATATTATGAGCAAACTCGAAACAATCTATTTGATTAAGGCTTAAGAATCTTGTAAGATTGTTGCTTGAATAGGGGTGAAGCAAATTGTTCAAATTTAATGATGAAAAAGGCAATTTAAAGTGCTCTTTTTGTGGAAAACCGCAAGAACAAGTACGTAAATTAGTAGCTGGACCAGGTGTATATATTTGTGATGAATGTATAGAGCTATGTTCTGAAATCGTAGTTGAAGAACTTGGAGTAGAAGAAGAAATCGATTTTCAAGATATTCCAAAACCAAAAGAAATATTATCAATTTTAGATGAATATGTTATTGGACAAGAGCGCGCCAAAAAAGCACTAGCCGTAGCTGTGTACAATCACTATAAGCGTATAAATTCAAACAGTAAAATAGATGATGTAGAGTTAGCAAAATCAAATATTGTTTTAATCGGACCAACTGGTAGTGGTAAAACTTTATTAGCACAAACATTAGCACGTATTTTGAATGTGCCATTTGCAATTGCCGATGCGACATCTCTAACAGAAGCAGGTTATGTTGGTGAAGATGTAGAGAACATCTTATTAAAACTGATTCAAGCTGCAGATTATGATATTGAACGTGCGGAAAAAGGAATTATTTATATCGATGAGATCGATAAAGTAGCACGTAAATCTGAGAATCCTTCAATCACTCGTGATGTATCAGGTGAAGGTGTACAGCAAGCATTACTTAAAATTCTTGAGGGTACTGTAGCAAGTGTTCCTCCACAAGGTGGACGTAAACACCCTCATCAAGAATTTTTACAAATAGATACAACAAATATCTTATTTATTGTTGGTGGAGCATTTGACGGTATTGAACAGATTATTAAACGTCGTCAAGGTCGAAAAGTAATTGGTTTCGGTTCTAATCCAACAAAACAAGATGATGACAATGTATCATTACTTTCTCAATTAATTCCTGAGGATTTACTAAAATTCGGTTTAATTCCAGAGTTTATTGGACGTTTACCAGTATTAGCATCCTTAGAACAATTAAATGAAGAAGCATTAGTGAGAATTTTAACTGAGCCAAAAAATGCTTTGGTGAAACAATATCAAAAAATGCTTGAACTTGATAAAGTGGAGTTAGAATTTGAAGAAGAGGCATTAAAAGCTATTGCTAAAGAAGCAATCGAACGTAAGACAGGTGCACGTGGTTTACGCTCTATTATTGAGTCAACAATGTTAGATATGATGTATGAACTTCCTTCTCGTGATGATATTGCAAAATGTATCGTAACGGAAGAAACGATTACTGAAAAAGCTACACCAAAGTTGATTCTTGCTGATGGTACTGAATTGAATAAAAAAGGCAAAAAAACTTCAGCATAAATAGCTTAAGTTCAGCGTTGAATAAAACAGTAATAAGCTGACTTCGAACATGCGTTAATCCGCTAGGTCGTAAGTCAGTTTTTTTTCAAATTTCTTCATTACCAAGATTTACATACAAATATTATTTTTTTCTTTACATAATAAATAGTAATACCATCTTTTTTTAACGAAGAATTTGAAATTAAAATTTGCAAAAATTACTATGATTATGTAAGTGAAATGTTTTGTTTTTATCACATACTATGGACGCGGGTTAATACGGAAAATCTGGATGGAGGTGAACGCCCGCATGAGCAATACGAAAACAAATATTCCATTGTTACCTTTACGTGGCTTATTAGTATACCCTTCAATGGTTTTACATATTGATGTTGGTAGAGCTCGTTCTGTTGCTGCATTAGAGCACGCAATGATGAATGAAAATTTAATATTCTTAGCAACGCAAAAAGACTTACGTGTAGAACAACCTAAACAAGAAGAATTATATTCAATCGGTACACTGGTGAATGTAAAACAAATGTTAAAGTTACCGAATGGTACTTTACGAATCTTAGTTGAAGGTATTAGCCGAGCAAAAATTACAAATTACACAGAAGAAAAAGATTTCACTGTAGTTGATTTAGAACTACATGAAGATGATACAACGAAAGATGTAGAAATCGAAGCTTTAATGCGGACACTAATAAGTTATTTCGAGAAGTATGCAAAGTCTTCGAACAAAATTACAACAGAAACAATTGATTCTGTTGTAGACATTGATGAACCTGGCCGTTTAGCAGATATCATCGCTTCCCATTTACCATTTAAAGTTGCTGAAAAACAAGAAGTATTAAGCATTTTTAATATTAAAAAACGATTAGATCATTTAATTATCCGACTTCATGATGAGCAAGAAGTATTGAATCTTGAAAAGAAAATTAACTCAAAAGTGAAGCAAGCAATGGAACGCACGCAGAAGGAATACTATTTGCGTGAACAAATGAAAGCGATTCAGGCGGAGTTAGGTGACAGAGAAGGTAAGACTGGTGAAGTAGCAGATTTACGAAAACGTATTGATGAAACAGGAATGCCAGAATCAGTTAAAAAGACGGCATTAAAAGAATTAGATCGTTATGAAAAACTACCTGCAGCAAGTGCTGAAAGTGGTGTTATTCGAAACTATATCGAATGGCTAATTACGATTCCATGGACAAAAACAACTACAGACCGACTTGACATACACCACGCTGAAGAAATATTAAATCGAGATCATGATGGTCTTGAAAAAGTAAAAGAACGTATTTTAGAGTATTTATCTGTTCGTCAACTCATGAATTCAGTACGTGGTCCGATTTTATGTCTTGTTGGTCCACCAGGGGTTGGTAAAACGTCCTTAGCGCGTTCGGTTGCAGAAAGTTTAGACCGTAATTTTGTTCGTATTTCATTAGGTGGAGTTCGTGATGAGTCTGAAATTCGTGGTCACCGTCGCACGTATGTAGGGGCTATGCCTGGGCGTATTATTCAAGGTATGAAAAAAGCTGGAACGATTAACCCAGTATTCCTTTTAGACGAAATCGATAAAATGTCTAATGATTTCCGTGGAGATCCTTCAGCAGCGATGCTAGAAGTTTTAGACCCAGAGCAAAACAATTCATTTAGCGATCATTATATTGAAGAACCTTACGACTTATCTCAAGTTATGTTTATAGCGACTGCAAACGATTTAAGTACAATTCCTGGACCGTTACTTGACCGAATGGAAGTAATCACAATTCCAGGGTATACTGAAATTGAGAAAACTTTAATTACGAAAAATCATTTAATCCCGAAACAAATTGAAGAAAATGGCTTAAAGAAATCCCAACTGACTATAAAAGATGAAGCAATTATTGATTTAATACGTTATTATACTCGTGAGGCTGGGGTTCGTAACTTACAACGCCAAATTGCAGCATTATGTCGTAAAGCTGCAAAAATCATTGTTTCTGGAGATAAAAAACGAGTTACGGTGAATTCAAAAGTGTTAGAAGAAATGCTTGGAAAACATCGTTACCATTACGGTCAAGCGGAAACTGAAAACCAAGTCGGTGTAGCAACAGGTTTAGCTTATACAACTGTAGGAGGAGATACTTTACAAATCGAAGTGTCACTAACTCCAGGAAAAGGTAAACTGATGCTAACAGGTAAGCTTGGAGAAGTAATGAAAGAATCTGCTCAAACTGCATTGAGTTATGTTCGTTCATTATCCGACAAACTAGCAATTGATTCAGATTACTTTGAACAACATGATATTCATATTCACGTTCCAGAAGGTGCAGTACCGAAAGATGGTCCTTCAGCAGGTATTACGATGATGACGGCATTAGTATCAGCAATTGCAAATAAAGCAATAAAACGTGAGATTGGTATGACTGGTGAAATCACATTACGTGGAAGAGTATTAGCAATTGGTGGTTTAAAAGAAAAATCATTAGGTGCTCACCGTGCTGGATTAACTACAATTATTATTCCAAAAGATAATGAAAAGGATATTGATGAAATTCCGGAAAGTATTCGCGAACAGCTTACTTTTAAACCGGTGTCATCGGCAGAAGAAGTGCTTAAAATAGCACTTGTTGGAGGTTTTGAATAAATGAAAGTCCACAACGTAGAAATGGTCATCAGTGCTGTTAAACCAGAACAATATCCAGAAGATGGACTGCCAGAATTCGCTTTAGCAGGAAGATCAAATGTGGGAAAATCATCGTTTATTAATAAGATGATTGGTCGTAAATCAATGGCGAGAATTTCATCAAAGCCAGGTAAAACTCAAACATTGAACTTTTATAAAATTGAGGATCAATTATTTTTTGTAGACGTTCCAGGATATGGTTATGCAAAAGTATCAAAAACAGAACGTGAAGCCTGGGGAAAAATGATTGAAAAATATATAACAGCGCGTAAAGAGTTACGTGCTGTTATCCTTATTGTTGATTTACGACACGCACCTACAAATGATGATGTAATGATGTATGATTTCTTAAAATACTACAATATTCCAAGTATTGTTATTGCAACGAAGGCAGATAAAATTCCAAAGGGTAAATTAGACAAGCATAAGAAGGTAGTAAAAGAAACATTGCAAATGGATAAAAATGATCCACTTGTTGTCTTTTCATCTGAAACTGGTCATGGCTTTGACCAAGCTTGGGCAGAAATTGAAAAACGCATGGGCTAATTTCTACATACTTCTTTATTAAAGATGGTTTATTAATACTGGCTTTTTAGTCGGTTTTAATAAAGCATCTTTTTTATTATTGTGAGGTAAGAAACTATAAATCTATCTAGAAAGGCTTTAATCAAATGTATTGCTCTACTTAATTCTTTGAAATCCTCATACAAAGCACAAAATTTATTTTTTCCGGAATATATCACCACTAATAAGAAAAACTAAATATCAATAAGTAGTTTATTTCTGTCGTATTATGTATTACAATATAAATATGTATATGAAATACTTCTTTAAATTCGACATCTGAGTGAATTTCATTGAAAGTACTATAGATATTTGTTAGACTTACTTTAGAATTATTCTAATTTGTAAATGTCGTCATAACTTATTCATAATTAAAGTTTGGTTTATGCAATCTTTGTGTTAGAATAGAATTTATGAAAAAGAACGTGTGAGGTGTAAAGTTCATGCATACACTTGTAGTAGGCTTGAATTATAAAACTGCGCCAGTCGAAATTCGAGAAAAATTGTCGTTTATTGAAAGCGAATTACCGGATGCAATGGCAGCGTTGAAAAAAGAAAAAAGCATATTGGAAGACGTCATTGTATCAACTTGTAATCGAACTGAAATATATGCCGTTGTCGATCAGTTAAATACAGGTCGTTATTATATTAAGCAATTCTTATCTAAATGGTTTAATATTCCAGTCGATCAATTTGATACACATCTTTATATCCGTGAAGATGACGACTCTCTACATCATTTGTTCCGTGTGACAGCGGGAATTGATTCAATGGTATTAGGTGAAACTCAAATTCTTGGACAAGTTAAGAAAAGCTTTTTAGAAGCTCAAGAAGTAGGGACAACTGGTACTATTTATAACCAATTATTTAAGCAAGCAGTTACGTTTGCAAAACGTGCACATAGTGAAACAACTATCAATGAAAACGCAGTATCTGTTTCATATGCCGCAGTAGAATTAGCGAAAAAAATCTTTGGTTCCTTAAAACATAAACATGTAGTAATTTTGGGTGCTGGTAAGATGGGGGAACTTGCGATTCAAAACTTATACGGGAATGGTGTTGGTAAAGTAACCGTTGTTAACCGTACTTTTGAAAAAGCAAAACACCTTGCATCTAAATTTGAAGGTAATGCAAAATCAATGCAAGAATTACAATGTGTACTACTTGAAGCTGATATTCTCATTAGTTCAACTGGTTCAACGGATTATGTAATTGATTACGAATTAATGCAATTTGTAGAACGTTTGCGTAAAGGTAAGCCATTATTCATGGTTGATATTGCTGTTCCACGTGATTTAGATCCACGCATTGGTGATTTACCAAATGTTTTCTTATACGACATTGATGATTTACAAGGAATTGTAGAAGCAAACTTAGCTGAACGGGAGCAGGCTGCAAGACAAATTACTGATATGATTGGACAAGAAGTGGTACAATTCAAAGATTGGTTTGCCACTTTAGGCGTTGTCCCTGTTATCTCTGCGTTACGTAAAAAAGCAAATAAAATTCAGCAAGAAACAATGGTTAGTATTGAAAACAAAATGCCGAATTTAACTGAACGTGAACGTAAAATATTAAACAAACATACGAAATCGATTATTAACCAATTATTAAAGGAACCAATTTTACAAGCAAAAGAATTGGCAAACTCACCAAAGGCTAGCCAACAACTTCAATTGTTCCAACAAATATTTGGAATTGAAGAGGATGTACAAGAAGAGGTTCAACAACAAAACCGAGAAGTTGTACAAGCAGTAAGTTCACAAAAAGAGACAATTTTAAATCGAAAATTGTCATATTAAGGAGAAAGAATGTGAGGCGTTTTCGTATCTGTATGGTAAACTATAGATACGTAAACGCTTATTCTTTTGGGATTTTACATAAATTTTACTGAAATTCTAAATGTTTCGTATTACTGTAGTAAAAGTTGTTAAAGATAAAGAAGGGTTGCTACATGACACAAATAGTGATGGCTAGACTTTATGAAATAATGGTTGTCCTATATGCAATCGGGATTGTTTGTTATTTTATTGATTTTTTCTTTAAACAAGTAAAAGTACGACGGGTAGCCTTTTGGTTTGTTTCGGTCGTATGGATTTTACAAACTTCTTTCTTTTTGTTGAACATTTTGGTAACAAAGCGTTTTCCAATTCTTTCACTATCTGAAGGTATATATTTTTATGCTTGGTTGTTAGTTACGATTTCTATTATTTTGCATTGTATTGTACGGGTCGATTTACCTGTATTTTTCATAAATGCTTTAGGTTTTATCTTTGTAACAATTCATTTGTTTGCTCCAAATCAAGTAAGAAATCCTTTAGTAGAATCTTTAGAATCAGAAATGCTGTTTATTCATATTTCATTTGCTATTTTATCCTATGCAGCGTTCACACTTTCCTTTGTTTTTTCATTGTTGTATTTAATCTTGTACAATATTTTGAAAAAGAAAAAGTTTCCCAAAATGTGGTCTCGATTACCAAGCTTACATCAAATGGGTCAATGGATGACGTATTCAATTGTCGTTGGGATACCAATTATCTTTATAAGCTTATTATTGGGTTTAGAGTGGGCTTATTTAAAATTAGAAGGGTTATCTATACTTGATACTAAAATCATTGGTTCCTTTGTAATAATGGTTATTTATTTAATCGTTTTAGTTTTACATCGAAGTGGAAAATTAACAGGATTGAATTTTGCATGGGCTCAAATATATACATTTTTACTTGTAGTTATAAATTTCTTCTTAGGAAGCAAGCTTTCAAACTTCCACATTTGGTATTAGCAGAAAGGTAGGATTTACATTGCGAAAAATCATCGTAGGATCAAGAAAAAGTAAATTAGCGTTAACACAAACAAATTGGTTTATTAATGAATTAAAAAATGCAGGTGCTCCTTTTGAATTCGAAGTAAAAGAAATCGTGACAAAAGGTGACCGTATTTTAGACGTTCAATTATCTAAAGTAGGTGGAAAAGGGTTATTTGTTAAAGAAATTGAACAAGCCCTTTACGATAAAGAAATTGATTTTGCTGTTCACTCAATGAAAGATATGCCTGCCATTTTGCCTGAAGGGTTAGTAATTGGTTGTATTCCTCCACGCGAAGATGCTCGTGATGCATTTATCTCAAAAAATCATGTTAAATTTGCCGATCTTCCAAATGGTGCTGTTGTTGGAACAAGCTCATTAAGACGTAGTGCGCAACTTTTACAGGCTAGACCTGACCTTGAGATTAAATGGATTCGCGGAAACGTTGATACTCGATTAGCAAAATTAGAGAATGAAGATTATGATGCGATTATTTTAGCAGCAGCAGGTTTAAAACGTCTTGGTTGGAATGATGACGTTGTGACTGAATATCTAGATGTCGATATTTGTTTACCAGCTGTAGCTCAAGGTACTTTAGGGATTGAATGCCGAGCTGATGATGAAGAATTATTAGCAGCTCTTGCGAAAATTACAGATCAAACAACTTGGAACGAAGCCCATGCTGAGCGCGCATTTTTAGCTGCAATGGATGGTGGATGTCAAGTTCCTATTGCTGGATATGCTACGACAAATGGTGATGAAATTACATTAACAGGTTTAGTAGCTGCTCCTGATGCATCTATCATTTATAAAGAAACGATAAAAGGTAATAACCCTGAAGAATTAGGAAAAGAACTAGCGAAGATTTTAACAGAGCAAGGAGCCTTTGATCTCATTCAAAAAGTGAAGGCTGAAGAAAATGCATAATTTCCCTTTAAGAGGAATTACGGTTGTTGTAACAGGTACTAAAATAACAACTTCAATCCTTTCAAAAGTTCATTCATTAGGTGGAGAGGCGCTTGCCTATCCACTTATTGATACGAAAGAAATTATAGAACCATATGATCATATTCAAATACAAATGGCAAGAAACCTAGATTGGCTTATTTTTACTAGTCAAAATGCAGTTAAAGTCTTTATTGATAAATTAAGGCGAAACAGCGTTAAACCAACTGAATTTAAAGGTAAAATCGCAGCTGTCGGTAAAAAAACAGCAGAATTACTTGAATATCATGGTTTTCAAGTAAATTTCATGCCTTCAGTATATAGTGCGGATGTATTTGTAAAAGAGTTCCCTGATATCGCAGGCAATAACCCTCGATGTTTGTTTGTGCGTGGGAAGAAAGCAAAAGATACTTTGAAAAAAGGGTTACCTTTTCGCATAAAAGAATGGAATGTATATGAAACAGTTGAAAACCTTGCAACAGTGGATCCACTAATGCACTTAATTCAAACTGTTGAAAGGCCAATAATTATTTTTGCAAGTCCGTCTGCTGTAGATGTTTATGCACAACATATAGCTCCATTTACTAAGGACCAAAATGTTAAATATGCAGCAATTGGTCATATTACGGAGGCTGCATTACATCGCAATGGCTTGGACGTTACATATAAACCAAAAACTTATACAATGGAATCTGTTATTGAAGAAATAGTAAAGAAAGAGGATGCGAATCAATGACAAATTTAAACTTTAAAAGACATCGCCGTTTACGCTCATCTGCTACAATGCGTTCAATGGTAAAAGAAACATATCTTCATAAAGAGGACTTAATTTACCCTATTTTCGTAGTGGAAGGGGAAAATATTAAGAACCCAGTAAAATCAATGCCTGGTGTTTTCCAATTCTCTTTAGATAAATTAGAGGAAGAAATTGATGAAGTTGTTTCATTAGGAATTCCATCTGTTATTTTATTCGGTATCCCTGCAGAAAAAGATGCTGTTGGAACAGGTGCTTTTCATGATCACGGGATTGTTCAAGAAGCAACTCGCTTAATTAAAGAGCGTCACCCTGAGTTACTTGTAATTGCAGATACTTGTCTTTGCGAATTTACAGATCATGGACATTGTGGGGTAGTTGAAGGTGAGAAGATTTTAAATGACCCTTCATTAGATATCTTGGCACGTACAGCAGTCTCTCAAGCAAAAGCTGGTGCTGATATTATTGCTCCTTCTAATATGATGGATGGTTTTGTTGCTGCAATTCGTGTTGCATTAGATGAAGCAGGTTTTGAAGATGTTCCAATTATGTCATATGCAGTAAAATACGCTTCTGGCTATTATGGTCCATTCCGTGAAGCTGCAGAAGGTGCTCCAAAATTTGGCGACCGTAAAACGTATCAAATGGACCCTGCTAACCGTTTAGAAGCATTCCGTGAAGCTGAATCAGATATTGAAGAAGGTGCAGATTTCTTAATCGTGAAACCAGCATTATCTTATTTAGATATTATTCGAGATGTCCGCAACAATTATCATTTACCGATTGTTGCTTATAACGTATCTGGTGAGTACGCGATGATTAAAGCAGCTGCACAAAATGGCTGGATTGAAGAAAAACCAGTAGTACTGGAAACTTTACTAGGTATGAAACGTGCAGGTGCAGATTTAATTTTAACTTACCATGCAAAAGATGTTGCTCGTTGGTTGGAGGGAAAATAATATGAATCGTTATGACAAATCCATTCAAGCATTTTCAGAAAGTATCCACTTAATGCCAGGTGGGGTAAATAGCCCTGTTCGTGCATTTAAATCGGTAAATGCAGATCCAATATTTATGGAGTCTGGCTCTGGTGCTATTATTAAAGATATTGATGGGAACGAATACATCGATTATGTATTAAGTTGGGGACCACTTATTTTAGGTCATTCTCATCCTGAAGTGGTAAAAGCAATCCAAGAACAAGCAGCAAAAGGTTCTTCTTTTGGAGCACCGACTTTATTAGAAACAAAATTAGCACAAATTATTATTGAACGTGTACCTTCTATTGAAATGGTTCGTTTCGTTTCATCTGGTACTGAAGCAACGATGGCCGCATTACGTTTAGCTCGTGGATACACTGGCCGTGATATCATTTTAAAATTTGAAGGTTCATATCATGGCCATGGAGATTCTTTATTAATTAAAGCTGGTTCTGGTGTTGCTACACTAGGTTTACCAGATAGCCCAGGAGTTCCAGCAGATATTGCGAAGAATACATTAACAGTTGCTTATAACGATTTAGAAGCTGTTCAAACGGTATTTGAGAAGTTAGGAGACAAAATCGCCGGTGTTATCGTAGAGCCAGTTGCAGGTAATATGGGAGTTGTTCCACCTAAGCCAGGTTTCTTAGAAGGATTAAGAAAGTTAACAGAAGACCACGGTGCATTATTAATCTTTGATGAAGTAATGACAGGTTTCCGTGTTGACTATCATTGTGCTCAAGGGTATTTCGGCATTAATCCTGACTTAACATGTTTAGGTAAGGTTGTTGGTGGAGGACTTCCAGTAGGTGCTTTTGCCGGTAAACGTGAAATTATGGAGCATATTGCACCAGCTGGACCAGTATACCAAGCAGGTACATTATCAGGAAATCCTCTTGCGATGACAGCAGGTATTGAAACTTTATCTCGTCTAACTCCTGAAAGCTATGAGTATTTCAAAAAGTTAGGAGATCAATTAGAAGCTGGTATTCGTGAAGCTGCTACGAAATATAACATTCCACACACAGTAAATCGTGCAGGTTCAATGATTGGTTTATTCTTAACAAATGAAGACGTAGTGGATTTTGAAACTGCGAAAACTTCTGATCTTGCGCTATTTGCAGAATACTTTAAATTGATGGCTGAAGAAGGGGTATATTTACCACCATCTCAATTTGAAGGATTATTCATTTCTACTGCACATACAGAAGAGCATATTGCAAAAACAGTAGATGCTTTCCATAAAGTGTTTGCGAAATTAGCTCGATAAGTAAAATATAAAAGGCAATCATGATTTTCATTTCATGATTGCCTTTATTTGTTTTGGATATTGTGTTTTCCGATCTGAGCCGCCTCCGCATTTCTAATGTCCAGCTACGGCGGCTAGGCTCTCGCGACGCTTCGACTTCTCCTACGAAGGCAAAGAGCGCCTTCTAGTCGAAGTCTCCAGCGCGTGTCGAGCCTGAACGAGCCGCCTCCGCATTTCTAATGTCCAGTTACGGCGGCTAGGCTCTCGCGACGCTTCGACTTCTCCTACGAAGGCAAAGAGCGCCTTCTAGTCGAAGTCTCCAGCGCGTGTCGAGCCTGAACGAGCCGCCTCCGCTTTTCTAGTTGTCTAGCTCCGAACGCTTGCTCCTCGACAACTTCAGAATCGTCTTCAAGGGTAAAAAGCGCCCTTTTGCCGATTCTTCCAGTTGTTGTCGGAGCAGGGCGAGCGTTCTCCGCATTTCTATTGTCTAGCTTTGGCGGCTAGCTCCTCGGAAACTTCGCCTTCCTCCTGCGTGTGTAAACACACTTGTCAGAAGCCTCCAGTTTCTATCGGAGCTAAACGAGCCGCCTCCGCTTTTCTAATGTCCAGCTGCGCGCGTTAGCCGTTCGGAAACTTCAACTTCTTCCTACGTGTGCTAGCACACTTGTCAGAAGTCTCCGAAGTACAAGGAAGTACAAGTGCCGACAATGCTACAGGATGTGGCGTTTTTGTCGGCCAGTTTCGTTCACGGCTGACCGAACGCGCTCCGCTTTTCTTGGTATACTTCAATTTTTTGCGCATATGGTAGATACGGGAGGGATATCATATGCAAAATATTAATTGGGATATGATGACACAATTTGTTTTTCCAGAAGAATTAGGCTTAGTCGAAGAAGTTATTTCGTGCAATATCATACCTCGTTGGCAACAAATTGAAACAGAAGATTCGATTCAACTTCATGGAATCTATCATATTACGGCAGTTGCTCGTTTTAACCCACATGAATTGCCACAATATAGTGAAGGTACGTTAATAGAAGAGTTAGAGTTTGATGGAAATAATGGCTATTTTGAATATGCATTGCCTTTAAATGTAGATTTACCCCGTGAGAAAGTTGCTCAAGATAACAAACCGGAAATAGCTGTAGATAACATTCAATTTTTAGTTTACGATGGTTGCAGTTGTACATTTAAATGGGAAGTAAACTGTGCCTTTGAAGAACCAGTACATGGGGCATTATTTAATCATGAACCGGTAAATGAACCTCCAATTATCGATTATCGAGCTGAGGAACCACAACAAGATATAACTCAGGAAATTCGTTTCGGTCATGATGCCATTTTCCCTGAAGAGCCAAACTTTGGCGATTTCCCAGTACTAGATGTAACAGAAACTATTCAGGATGGACAAACTTTTGAAGGAACTCCATCAAGTACTGAAGACTATTCACCCTCACAAGAAGTAGCCCCAGAACAAAATGTAGCACCAATTGATGATATTGCTCCAGTGCAAATGGAACCGATAAAAGAAGCAGTTCCTCAACAACAAGAGGTACCTGTAAATGAAGTAGTTCCAAAAGAACAAGTGGAACCAATTCAAGAAGCAGTACCATTGCAACAAGAGGAATCTATAAATGAAGTAGCCCCAGTTCAAAATGTAGCCCCAGCAGTTCAACCAACTCCAGTGGATGAACAAACGATACAACCAGTTGAATTGCAAGAAGAAGCACCAAAAACAAAAAATACAGCAATCAAAGAAGTTCATCTAAATACGTTTGATGAGAGTGATAGTAATATTTTAGACCTTGCTACAGATGTTGTAGTTAACAGAGGTACAATCGTTCAAGATAGTGATGAAAACCAGGTTTATTCTCAAGTTGAAGAACCACAAAAGAAAGAGAAAATAATTCACTCCAATCAATATTTCCCAACAGATGCTGATGATTTTTATAATGATTTGAAAGAGTCCTATACGATTTTAAATATATCAAATAAAATCCGTAATGAATAAATAGCATAACCCAGCTAAAATTAATAGAAAAATAATGTCACCTGTCGTTGGTATGATGATTGTTCGTATTCCCTGAAAAACAGTAATTGGAATAATGATTTGTTTACAGAAAAATCTTGTTTTCCTTAGCCATGGTGGCAATAAATATGGATTATAGCCTCTACCTTGGAAGCCCTTTTTTTTCAATTTGTTCACACACCTTTCGGGATATTCGTTGTAACTTGAAAACAGTTGTTGTAATATTATACAATGTATACAGTAGCATTTTGGTTCCCTATCCTATGAATAGGGAAGCGATAAGGATTAAATTCCTTTTGCTCCGAGACAGCTGTGTTTCAAGTGAAAATGAATAGTTGATGCTATGAATAGGAAGAGTAAAATGATTCTTACATGCAAAAGAGAGGAAACGGTAGCTGAAAAGTTTCTGCATGTGCTCATTTGAAGGTAGCCTAGGAGCAGCTTTTGTGAACGTTAGTAGCAAAATGCCGGTAAAACCGTTACCCTAATAAGTGCCAAGTTTTCTTAAATACAACTTGATTATTTAAGTTAATTTGGAATAAAGGTGGTACCGCGAATTTTATATAAACTCCTTCGTCCTTTTTTGACGAATGGAGTTTTTTTATTTTCTAAGGAGGAAAACAATCATGACAGAACAACAAAACATTTCAATGCCAACGAAATACGATCCACAAAATATTGAAGCTGGTCGTTATGAATGGTGGCTACAAGGCAAGTATTTTGAAGCACAACCTGAAAGTGGAAAACAACCGTATTCAATCGTAATTCCACCGCCAAACGTTACAGGTAAATTACACTTAGGTCATGCTTGGGATACAACATTACAAGATATTATTATCCGTATGAAACGCATGCAGGGTTATGATGCGCTTTGGTTACCTGGTATGGACCACGCTGGTATCGCAACACAAGCAAAAGTAGAAGCAAAACTTCGTGAAGAGGGCGTTACTCGATATGACCTTGGTCGTGAGAAATTCCTAGAAAAAACTTGGGAATGGAAAGAAGAGTATGCAGGTCATATCCGTCAACAATGGGCTAAATTAGGGTTAGGTCTAGACTATACACGTGAACGTTTCACTCTTGATAAAGGTTTATCGGATGCAGTTAAAGAAGTATTCGTAAAATTATATGAAAAAGGGTTAATCTATCGTGGGGAACGTATCATTAACTGGGACCCTGCAGCAAAAACAGCATTATCTGATATCGAAGTAATCCATAAAGAAGTAGAAGGTGCATTCTACCATATGGAATACCCATTAGCAGATGGTTCAGGTAAACTACGTGTTGCAACTACACGTCCTGAAACAATGCTAGGTGACTCAGGGGTTGCCGTTCACCCTGAAGATGAACGTTATAAACACTTAATTGGTAAAACTGTCATTTTACCAATCGTAGGTCGTGAAATTCCAATCGTTGCAGATGAATATGTAGATATGGAATTCGGTACAGGTGTAGTAAAAATGACTCCTGCTCATGACCCTAACGACTTTGAAGTAGGTAATCGTCATAATTTAGAACGTATTTTAGTAATGAACGAAGACGGTACTATGAATGATTTAGCTGGCAAATATGCTGGTATGGATCGTTTTGAATGCCGTAAACAAATTGTAAAAGACTTACAAGAAGCTGGTGTACTTGTTGAAATCGAACCACATACGCATCAAGTAGGTCACTCTGAACGTTCAGGAGCGGTGGTTGAACCGTACCTTTCAGCACAATGGTTCGTTAAGATGGGACCTCTTGCAGAACAGGCACTAGCAATTCAAAAAAATGAAGACGAGAAAGTAAACTTCGTACCAAATCGTTTTGAAAATACGTACAATCGTTGGATGGAAAATATTCATGACTGGTGTATTTCACGTCAATTATGGTGGGGTCACCAAATCCCAGCTTGGTATCATAACGATACAGGCGAAATTTATGTTGGGAAAGAAGCTCCAGAAGATAGCGAAAACTGGACACAAGATGAAGACGTTCTTGATACTTGGTTCTCATCAGCATTATGGCCATTTTCAACAATGGGCTGGCCAGATACTGAAAACGAAGAATTTAAACGTTACTACCCAACAAACACATTAGTAACGGGTTATGATATCATCTTCTTCTGGGTAAGTCGTATGATTTTCCAAGGTAAAGAATTTACTGGCGTACGTCCATTTAAAGATGTATTAATCCATGGTTTAGTTCGTGATGGTGAAGGCCGTAAAATGAGTAAATCTCTTGGTAACGGTGTAGACCCAATGGAAGTTATCGAACAATACGGAGCTGACTCCCTACGTTACTTCTTAGCTACTGGTTCGTCACCTGGTCAAGATTTACGTTATACAACTGAAAAAGTAGAGGCTGTATGGAATTTTGCGAATAAAATTTGGAATGCTTCACGTTTTGCATTAATGAATATGGAAGGTCTTACATTTGAAGAAATCGATTTAACAGGTAATTTAAATGTTGCTGATAAATGGATTTTAACTCGATTAAATGAAACAATTGCACGTGTAACAGATCTTGCAGAACGTTATGAATTTGGTGAAGTTGGTCGCGAATTATATAACTTCATTTGGGATGATTTCTGTTCTTGGTATATTGAAATGGCGAAACTTCCTCTTTATGGTGAAGATGAAGCGGCTAAGAAAACAACACGTTCAGTATTAGCATATGTATTAGATCAAACAATGCGCCTATTACATCCATTCATGCCATTTATTACAGAGGAAATTTGGCAACACCTTCCACACGAAGGAGAATCAATTACAGTAGCTGCATGGCCAACAGTGAAAGAAGAATTTAATTTTGCACAAGAAGCTACAAGTATGAAACTACTCATGGACATTATACGTTCAGTGCGTAACATTCGTGCAGAAGTAAACACACCAATGAGTAAAAAAGTTCCATTATACATTGCAGCTAAAGATCCAGAAACAGCAGGCATTTTAGAAGACAATCGTGCTTACATTGAAAAATTCTGTAATCCAGAGAATTTAAATATTGGTGTAAACTTAGAAGCACCAGGCCAATCAATGTCAGCAGTTGTTACTGGAGCTGAATTATTCTTACCACTTGCTGGTTTAATCAACTTAGATGAAGAAATTGCTCGTCTTGAAAAAGAATTAGAAAAATGGGCAAAAGAAGTGAAATTAGTATCTGGTAAGCTTTCAAATGAAAAATTCGTTTCAAAAGCACCAGAAGCCCTAGTTGCTAAAGAACGTGAAAAATTAGCAGATTATCAAGAAAAGCATGAAGCAGTTGAAAAACGTTTAGCAGAGTTACGTAATATGTAATAAAATATGAGGAGAAGTAATTAGGTTCTAATTACTTCTCCTTTTTTAATATAAAATGCCCTCATATTAGGAGGTAAATTGATGGCAAGCAATCCATCGTTCGAAAATGAAATAAATCACTTATTTGTTTACGAACAAAAACAGTCTTTTTCCTTTTCAAAAAGTATGTATAAAGGTGAAAAGGAAATTTTAATTGTTGTGAAAGATACCCAAAATAAAAACAGAGCAAAGTTTTGGGCGAGAAAACTACATAAAATTTATAATGTTCATGTTTTAGCAGTAACGTTATTTCATTCTCAAAAAATCGATTCTTATATAAATAAAAACAATATTGCCTCGGTAATTGTAGTTGATATAGAAGCTACTAATAAGGGGATTGTTATTTCAACAGAAGATGATAGTTTGTACTCTTTTTTATCAGAATCACTATCAACCAATAATGAACAGCAAGTTAATTTGAATAAGGAAGATGTAAAAACGTTTAGGACAAGCCGTTTTACTTCTTTAATTAAAATTGGTCAGATAAAAAATTATCATCGATTTTTTGCCTTCTTTACTTCCTATATTCACTTACATCCTAAATTATCATTAGAACATAGGGAAAGTAAGATATATCGTGTGAGTGGGAAAAAAGTAGGGCAGAACATTCCTTTTAATCGAGTTGAGCTAAATCCTTCAGTATTGGAACAATTGAATTTACAAGAGAATGATTATGTTGTTATATATAATCCAATGAATAGCAAATTTGCCATAGGATGCATTAAAAGCTCAAAGAAATCGATGGCTGATGAAATTATTTTAAGTTTTTCAATTAAGAAAAAATTAGAACTACCATCTGCAATCGTGTTCCATCCTTTAAAGAAAATTATTAGTTCGAAAATCCAAATTCAGGCGGTAAAAAAGATTGCTGACGGCAGTATTACTGTATCTGATGATATTTTCCAAAAGGTTAATGAAATCGGTACATCACATTTTGAAATTGTAAATAGGGCAACTTCCGCATCTATCGATTTGGAGCGTTCCAAAATTATATTAGATAGTTCTTTAGATGCTGGAACAATCAGATTAAGTTACTTACAGCGGGAATTTTTAAATTTTGAACATCCACCTGATACACTATCTGATTATTATTACCAATTATTTAGTAGTACACCTGAACTAACTGATGAGCAATTGAACTTTTTAGCAGAACACTATAGTCATAATAAAGTACATAAGATTGATACATATGAGGAGAAAGTAAAGGCTAAGAAACTTCTTCAAAAAGTTGGATATAATCGAGCGGTGATTTATCCATTGCCTGAGAAGCGGAGAAGGAAGAAATTAAATCCGTTACAAAAACTGTTTTATTTTTACCTGCGATGGTCAATTCGTCCTTCTTCAGTAAAGTTGAAAGTAATTCGTCCATACAGTACAGATGAATCGAGTAATATTGTACGTGTGTCAAAAAGTGTGATGAGTTTATTGGGGATAGCTGAAAATGATTTAATTACTCTTCATTATCGTGGAAGAACAATAACTGTACCTGTACTTGAACTTGCATCTACTGAATTAATTAAAGAAACAAATATAATTTCAAATGAAAGTAGTATCAACATCTCCATAGGGATACCAGCACATTTAAGAGATAAGTTGGGGATTAAACAAATTGGTAAGATTTGTGATGTTGAAAGGGACCTCTTCTATTTATTTAGAAAAAGTGTGAACACACAGTTTTTGCCAGTCCTTGCTACGATTTTTACTATCACGCAGTTAAAGATTGATGATTGGTGGATAAAGGTTGCTATGATTATTATTATCGTTCCTTTATCTAGTTATCTAACATTATCAGCAGTGCGTGAGAAAATACCTAAACTTTAGGAGGAAAATATGGATCTCATTGAAGAAATAATGGGTTTGGAAAAAGCCTATATCAAAGAAGATTTCCCTGAATCATTTGAAATACTTAAAGGAGAGCTTCCTATTATTTTATCTAGCCCTCATAGTGTTACACATTTTCGAGAGGGCAAGATAAAACAAGGTGAATTCATGACAGGGGCATTAGTGAAGATCCTTCAAAAAAGGTTAAATTGTTTTGCCATTACGAAAACGAAAAATGATTTGACTGATCCGAATTACGATGGTTTTCATCCATATAAAGAAGTTATAAAAAAAGTGGTAACAGAGTTCAATCTTAAGTATTTATTTGATTTGCATATTATGTCTAGTAAACGACCGAGTGCGATTGAAATTGGAACCGGTAACGGAAAAAATGTTTTTAACAATCCCCAATATGCGGGCATTATTAAAGAATCGTTTGAAAGTCAAAATATAACACCAGTGATTATAGACGAGCTCTTTACTGGTGGTTATAAAAATACAGTTTCTTCAGAAGTCTCAAAGACAGTTGGAATCCCTTGCATTCAAATTGAAATAAATTGGAGATTACTTGATTTAGCTTCACCTAATCATCAAGTTCAAGGGGTAATAGATTCACTAACGAATAGTATTTTAAAAATTTTAAAAGATCAGTGAATCAAGAAGCTCATCAAAACCATTGGGAATGGAATTGATGAGCTTTCAATTTCTAAGATAGCATCTTTTTAATATATGAAATTAAGACTTGAGGTAAATTGACATCATATAGGTTATAGAATGATCGTGCACCAACAGGATCTTCTAATTCATTTAAGTAATAAACACCATCGCTTTTTATAAAATCAATACCAATATAGTCACTTTTAAGTTCGCGGGTAATTTTGTAAAGATAACTTTTTAAATTTTCTGGTATAAGAAAATGCTCAATTGTTCCCCCTAGTGTGTAGTTGGATTTAAAATTATCTGAACCAGTTCTTAATACTGAACCAAGTATTTGTTCACCAAGCATCCACACTCGAATATCTTGGTTATTCGATGGCATAAAAGGTTGAATGATTGATGAGTCCTTACCAAATTGGTTTATGTACTGATTTACTTCTTGTTCCGTCTTACAAAGTACAACTTCTTGTCCACCATGCCCGGATACAGATTTTACAACCACGGGATAAGTGATTTGTTCAGGTAATGCTTTCCAAGATGGGATGGAAGGAATGTTCAATTTTTTTGCAAATTGATAAGTATCCCATTTATTATTTGCTAACTTATTAACTAAATGATTATTAAAGGTTTTAATGTTTTGTTGTTCAAAATAAAGGGCTACTTTGTAATTTCGTGTACGGTTCCAAACAAAATCTATGTCGAAGTGGTGATGTAAATTATATTCGTGTTCAAATTTTAATATTAGTTCAATTTGTTGTGTACGTGCTTCAGCGATAAGTTCATCAATAAACGATTTGTTTTTCTTAGCATCTTGTTCAGAGTAAAATAACCATCCCACTGTCATAGTGCAAGCTTCCTTAATATATATTCTGTTAATTTTTCTCCAACATTTACACCTGTCACATTATAAATGTTTCGAATATGGGCAGCTGCATTAACCTCACATACAATAGGTTCTTCATTTTTCCCGAATAACAAGTCTACACCTGCATACTCTGCTCCTAATGCTTTCGCAGCTTGTTTGGCAATGTTAATTTGTTTTTCTGTAAGTTCGACACGCTCTGCAGTACCGCCATTTGTAATATTTGCGCGGAAATCTGTTTCAGAATGGCGATACATAGCAGCTACTACTTCTTCGCCAACTATGTTTACTCGTATATCTCGGCCTTTGCTTGATGCAATGAACTCTTGGAACACAAAGTCTACACCATTTAATTCCTCAACTTTTTCATAAAATTGTTCTTCTGTCTCAATTAAATATACTTTCATCCCAAAAGAGCCATGTCCTTCTTTAATAATCATTGGCAATTTTAGTTGTGCGATTACTTTTTCAAAATAACCGGTTTGTTTTATTGAGAAATTTTTATAAATTTTTGGAGCAATAATTGTTTTCGGAATTGGTATGTTAGCTTGGGATAATTTTAAGTATTGTTTTGCTTTATTATCACATGTTTCAATAATATCCGGGTCATTAAATACTGGTATACCTTGTTGTTTTAGAAATTGGCCTAATAAAACGTCCTTGTCGAGGAAAATGACAAAATCTGGTCGATCTTCTAAGTCAATTTGTAAATTCATCATTACATCACAGTTTTTTAATACAACAGGTTCCACATTATATTTTTTTACGGCTTCAGCCATTAAATTAGCTTGGTCAACAAATTTTTCTGATATAAGACTTCCATTATAAATAATCCAACAGTTTGTCATAAGAACCTCCTTGAGTATAGTTTAACACTCTAATAAGTATTTGATAATGTTATAATTGAACGTAACTTAATTAAATGTTAAAGGGTGTATTGTGTTGATCGTAGGATTGGATAAGTATAAAAACGAATGGAATATAAAAAGTAGTAATGAAATTAAACCAGGATTAGATGCAATTAAACATGCATTAAACTTATTAGATAATCCACAGGATAAACTTTCTGTTGTCCATATTGCAGGGACGAATGGAAAGGGCTCTACATTAACGTTTATTGAACAAATCGCAATGCACCATGGATTAAATGTGGGCAAATTTATGTCGCCATGTATTGTTGATGTACATGACCAGATTCAATCAAATGGTGAATCAATTACAGAGCAAGAATTCAATCAAATCTTTGAACGAATGCAACGTGCTGGATTAAGTGGGAAACTAACAGATTTCGAACTTTTAACATGCGCGGCATTTCTTTATTTCGTCAATAAAAAAGTCGATTTAGTTTTACTTGAAACAGGGATGGGAGGGCGAGAAGATTGTACAAATGTTGTCACTCCGATCGTCTCTGTAATAACAAGTATTTCGTTGGAACATACCAAATTTTTAGGATCTGACATTTCAAGTATTGCAAAGCATAAAGCTGGAATTATAAAACATGAAAAGCCTGTTGTAGTGGGGGTATTACCTGAGGATGCTATGAATGTTATTGAAGACGAAGCCTCTGAAAAAAATTCGCCCTTGTATGTTCTGGGTAGACAAATTTATGTGATACCTTCTACTAATGGAGACCGCTATTTAAATGAAATTCTAGGAATTGATATTTCTCATTTAAACAGAACTCTTCCAGGTGATCATCAAGGTGAAAACATGACTTTGGCAATAACCGCGTTTTTAGAAGTGGCAAAACATTTTTCAGTAAAAGTAGACGCTGAAAAAATTAAGGAAGGTGTGCACAATTCTAAACTGCAAGGTAGATTTGAGGAAGTGCTGCAAAATGTTTATTTTGATGGAGCACATAATCCTGCAAGTTCACAAATGCTAGTGAGCACTATTAAACAACAATTTCCCAATGAATATATCCGTTTCATCATTGGCATGTTAGCGGATAAGGACGTTAAAAATGTGCTTGCTATTCTGGAGACGGTAAGTGATGAATTTTATTTTGTTGATTTTTCAAATTCACGCGCAATGAATGCTGAGCAGATGTTGAAACTTTCTAATGCAACAAAGAAAAACGTGTTGAAAGATAGGGAAGGTTTCATTAAAAGTTGCACAAAATTACCAGGGAAAACAATTGTCACGGGATCACTTTATTTATTAACGGATTTAAGAAAAGAGATTTTAAACATTGAATGATTGAAAACAAAAAAATATGCAAATAGTGATAAGTAATAATGTTGGAATTTATCGTTTAATAGTACTATTTGCGAATTATTTTTTAAGCGAGGCGACATTAGTTTCGCTTTTTTTCGTTCTATTTTTGATACGGTTAATATGAGGTGAAGCGAATGAAATTTCCAAATGTTATAGGAAAAAGAGATCTAATGCATGCGGCGATAATTGGATCAGTTGCAGGCTTAGCAGGTGTTCTATTTTTCATATTATTACTAAGTTCAATGGATTCTAATGAACAACAACAGCAACAGGCAACGAATCAAGTTGAGGAAGAAGAAGTAATACCAGTTCAATCATCTGAAGAACCAAAAGTAGACAAAATGGCAGTGGAATTTTTCGCAAACCAACATGGTGTATTCTCAAGTCATAAATCAGCTTTGGATTTTATCGCTGGTTACGCCTCATTAAATACGAGCGCAATCGTTGAAATAGATGGGAACTTTTACGTTTGGTCTTCTGTTACACCTGTAAAAGAGGAACTTGTAATTTCAGACAATCCGACATCTTTTGCTAAATCTTTTACTTTTTCCGGTTCAGCTTGTTCTAACCCCGCGTTACAATCTTTACCAACACATTTGCAAAGTAATAATCCGTCAAAATTTTATTTTGAAGATACGAAAGAACCTGACAGTATTCCATCTGATTGGGATTCCATAACTTCAGCATTATCAAGCATTTCAGGTGATTTAAGTGTTGTGAGATTACACCTAATTACACATTATTTTAATGAAAACGACTGTATGAAAATTAAATTATAATAGGTCGTTTTTGGGGTAAAAAGAGGATTTAGGGAATTCCTCGAAATTTTTCAAAATGCACTTCCTAAGCTATTATATAGTTAGGAGGAATGGAAATGAATTTTACTACTGATGAACAAATTATTTTAGCTTCAGCATCACCAAGAAGGAAAGAACTATTTGAAAAACTAGGAATTCCTTTTGAGGTTATAACAAGTGATGTTATTGAGACAACGGTAACTGCTAATACGATGTTAGATTATGTTCGGGATGTAGCTTTGTTAAAAACTCGTGACGTGGCAAAAAAAGTAGTGGGGAAAACAATTATTGGGGCTGATACGATAGTTGTTTTTGAAGACATACTACTACATAAACCTAAAACACGTGAAGAAGCTATAACTCACTTACAAAAGTTATCTAACAACCATCACCAGGTAATGACAGGTGTTGCAATCATTCAGCAGGATAGTACAGAATTTACTTTTGTAGAAGTTACAGAAGTGTACTTTAAAAATCTGTCGCAAAAATTAATTGAAGCCTATGTTGATACTGGTGACCCTTTTGATAAAGCAGGAGGTTATGGAATTCAAACTGACGGTGTTTTATTTGTCGACCATATTAATGGTGATTATAACAATGTCGTAGGACTCCCTTTAGCTAGTCTATTCGAAAAATTAGTTGAACTAGATATTATTAAAATATAAGGGAAGTGGTAGGGATGACGATTCCATTTCCAGAGTTGATGATTCGTGATGTCCATGTAGACGATCGACCGAGGGAAAGGTTAATCAATCAAGGTGCTCAAAGTTTATCTAATCAAGAACTAATCGCGATTTTATTACGTACTGGTACAAAGCAAGAGTCAGTGTTAACTCTTGCTAATCGCGTTTTAAATTATTTTGAAAAATTACATGGGTTAAAACACGCTACTTTAGAAGAGATAGTCTCGATTAAAGGGATTGGTGAAGCAAAGGCTGTACAACTTCTTGCAGCCATTGAACTCGGAAGAAGATTAGCCCAAAAACAAGTAGATTCGCGCTTTACCATCCGATCTCCACAAGATGCTGCTACGTTCCTAATGCCTGAAATGTCCTCGCTTCAACAAGAACATTTTGTAGTTCTTTTCTTAAATGTTAAAAATCAAGTATTGCACAAACAAACAATATTTATCGGAAGCTTAAATTCAAGTATCGTCCATCCACGCGAAATATTCCGTGAAGCCGTTAAACGATCAGCAGCATCAATTATATGTGCACATAATCACCCAAGCGGAGTGCGCCTGTAATGTATATAAATTCAGCGTTTTCAAAAGAAAACTAGAACTTCTCACAATGTTCTATGGTCAGCGTCTTACCTTGCAAGGAAACTTATAAAGGGAACATAGCATGACGTGAAAAGGAGAATAGACAATGTAGCTATCAACATTGAATCAGTTCTTCAGACCAAGTGATGTATGGTAAAAGCTATACTGCCTGAATCCTAGACAGATGAGTGTTGGGTGTGCCATTGCCTACGATAGCTAACAGGTAATGAGGATAAAATGGGTGACAATTAAAGTCTATTGGAATTTTCCGCTTTCCTATCCATAGTGAGATTTATCCTTCAATCCTCTGGTAGAGGAAAATGTCGAAAGGGATACCTAACCATCACGAAACTGAATTTATATGTAATGCAGGGATTGCCTAAGTGTGAGTGCCTTATTGGCTATAATATATTGGTATTTGAAAATCACATATGGCAACGGAGTCTTCATAGTACTCAACGTTTGCTTGTAATGAGTTTAGCAAGGGGAAGGAAGACAGGTTGTTTCTTAAACGTTTAGGCTGGAAGGAGTCATGAACATGGCATCAAATCCATTTCAACAGTTAGACGTTTACTTGAAAATTTCTCGTAAAAATAAAAAGTTAAAAGATTGTTATCGTCTACTTTATCACAAAGAATTGTGGAACAAAGCATATACTAACCTTTATCCAAACACTAATATTGATGAAAAAATTATCGAAAATATCATTGAAAGATTACGACATGGTACATACCGCTTCTTCCCAATTCGACAAACAAGTCAAATAAATTTTCAAGATAGATTAATGTTTGAGGTTTTGAATATGATGCTTCAAAAAATATATGAACCAATTTTCAGCGAGCATTCACATTGTTCAATAAAAAATCGCAACTACCATACGGCATTACTTGATATTAAAGATAATTGGAGAGGGATAACTTGGTGTATTCATGGTGAAATTGGGGGAAATTGGAGTCCAATTCATTTTCAAATATTATTGAACTTATTAGGCCAAAAAATAGAAGATCGACGTTTTTTATTACTTATTCACGATGCCCTTAAATGTGGTGTTCTAAATGGTTGGAAAATAAATGAAACACAAACTAGCAACTTTTCAAAATTGCTTTTAAATATTTATCTACATGAATTTGATTCGTTTATAGGGTACCATTTAAATGTAAAACATGTAAGATTTGCTAATATTTTTGTAATTGGGATTGTTGGTACAAAGGAAAGTGCTCGAAAGATACAATTTTTAATTAGTGAATTTCTAATGGACAAGTTACATCTTAGTGAAGAAAAGACTCTAATCACTCACATTGAAAAGGAAATACCATTTTTAGGATATGAATTTACTTTAAACAAACAATGGAACCAATCTATTATGATAAAAATACCTGCTAAAAGTATACAAACCTTTGCATCAAAAAATGGTTATGGGAATTTACAAAATTTCACGGTGGAGCCCAGAAGAAAACTAACAAATCTTTCTGATACCGAAATTTTGTTAACTTATAATAAAGAGCTAGAAATAATCGCAAATTATTATAAACTAGCAGATAACTTTCACATATTAAACAAATTATTTTATTTAGCAGAACGCAGTTTTCTTAAAACTATTGCCTTTAAAAGAAGAAGTACTTCTAAAAAGGTTGCAATGAGGATGAGACGATATCAACAAGGGCGTTTATGTTTAGTTCAGCACAAGCAAGGTAATCAAATAGTACATACATTCCTTAAACTAAAAGATTTAAAAAAGTAGTGGTAATTGGCAAATACGAAATCTGGCCGCTAGAAATGGACCCATAGCAAACATACTACGAGAAGTAATTCCTGGTTAAACAACTGGCGAGCCGTATACATTGAAAAGTGTACGTACGGTTCTGAGTGGGGAATTTTGAAACCGGTTATGGTAACATAACACGGCGCATCATTTCTACACTACAATGCTACACCAAGCCCAGAGGACATTGATGTAACAAAACGTTTGCAAGAAGCGGGATATATCATAGGCATTGAATTGATTGATCATGTCATAATTGGTGATCATCAATTTATCAGCTTAAAAGAAAAAGGATATATGTAATTGTTAGAACTTGAATTTTTTCAAATTAGGATTCGTAAATTTGAATGTTTTTACGTATACTTATAATGATGAAGTAATAGTTAGAAGGAAAATGGACGCCTCAAGAACTTTGAGACGTCCATTTTTGATGGAATCTTTCTTACTTTTTTATTAAGACGGATTTTCCCTTCAAATTTGGGTAAATTAAAGTAAAAATAAAGTAACAAATCGATGTTAAAAACATTACTAATATTTCCTTAAAAGGAGTAAAATTAAGATTTGAAAATTAATTTTATTACTGTATTATTTCATCGAACCATTTCTTTTAAATTTCGTCATTTGAATGGTGAAGTTGTTACACGATTGTAAAAACTTACATATTTATTTTATTTGTTTCAAAGCCACAATCGAAATACAATGAAAAATGTCGATTAAAATTGATTGTCAATAGACAAATGTGGTAGAACAGTACATGTGATACTATAATTTTTCGAGCTTTTCAGCTATAATAAATTTTATGATTTTAGGCATTGGAATGAGAATGGTCTAAAAAGAGAAAGGGAGTACAAAATTGTTTGGATTAGGAAATAAAGATGTCGGGATTGATCTTGGCACAGCAAATACACTTGTATTTATTAAAGGAAAAGGTATCGTTTTACGCGAGCCTTCTGTTGTCGCAAAAAATACTAAAACTGGAGACATCGTTGCTGTTGGTAATGATGCGAAAAATATGATTGGACGTACACCAGGGTCGATTGTTGCAATTCGTCCAATGAAAGATGGGGTTATTGCAGATTTTGATATCACAACTGCAATGATACAATATTATTTAAAACAAGCATTAAAAAATTCAGGTTCAAATTGGAAAAAACCAAATGTAATGATTTGTGTTCCTTATGGCATTACTTCAGTTGAGCAGCGAGCAGTAATCGATGCATCAAGACAAGCTGGAGCTAAAGAAGCGTTTACCATTGAAGAACCGTTCGCAGCAGCGATTGGAGCTGATTTGCCAGTATGGGATCCAACTGGTTCTATGGTTGTAGACATCGGTGGAGGAACAACTGAGGTTGCCGTAATTTCTTTAGGCGGTATCGTTACTAGTGAATCAGTTCGCATTGGTGGCGACGCAATGGATCAATCAATTATTAGTTATATTAGAAAAACATATAACTTAACAATTGGTGAACGTACAGCTGAGAAAATTAAGATTGAAATTGGTACAGCTCGAGTAGATGACAGTAATGAAAAAATGGAAATCCGTGGACGTGACCTTTTAACAGGACTACCAAAAACAATCGAAATTTCATCAGAAGAAATTTCTGAATCATTACGTGAAGCAATTTCTGCAATTACTGATGGAGTTAAGAAAACATTAGAGCAAACACCTCCTGAACTTTCTGCAGACGTTATGGAACGAGGGATTGTATTAACAGGTGGTGGAGCACTTTTACGTAATCTTGATAAAGTAATCAGTGACGAAACGAATATGCCTGTATTTATCGCAGAAAATCCACTAGACTGTGTTGCAATCGGAACAGGTAAAGCTTTAGAACATATTGATTTAGTTCGTTCACAGCAAATGAAAAAATAGGGGGGATAGCAATGCCACAGTTTTTTTCAAACAAGAAATTAATACTGCTCCTAGTTGGTATAATTTTCCTTGTGGCATTGATTAGCTTCTCATTACGTGATCGACAAAATGCTAATCTTCCCGAACAATTTATTAAAGACACAGTTGGCTTTGCACAATCTATTGTTGCTAAGCCAGCTAATTACATAACTGGTATTTTTAATGATATTAATTCTTTATTAAATACGTACGAAGAAAATAAACGTTTAAAAATGCGTTTGGAAGATTTTGCCGTGCTTCAAGCAGAAGTTAATACATTGCAATCAGAAAATGAATCTTTAAAAGAGCTAGTGAAAAAAGAAAGTAGTTTAAAAGATTTTAATCCACTTAAGGCAACGGTGATTGCGAGAAATCCGGATCAATGGGAAGAAAAAATCATCCTCAACAGAGGATCTTCTCATGGTGTAAAATTAAACATGGCTGTAATGACAGCTAAAGGATTAATTGGGAAAATTAGTCTTGTTACTCCATTTACTTCTGAAGTTGAATTATTACAAACAAACAATCCAAATTTCCGAGTATCTGCCATTGTTCATGGAAAGAAAAAGGATATTTTTGGTTTGTTAGAAGGATATGACACTGAACGTAATGAATTAATATTAAAACGAATTGATTCTAGCTTAGATGTAAATGAAGGTGAACAAGTTGTAACCTCTGGACTAGGAGGGATATTCCCTAAAGGGATTTTAATTGGAGAAGTAACAGAAGTAACAACAGATGATTTTGGTTTAACAAAAATGGCTTATATCAAACCTGCAGCAGATTTTTCAATGCTGGAGGATGTTATTATTGCTAAAAGAAATATTAATGAAGTAGACGGATCTGATGGAAATGGAACGAATGCAGACTTAACAAATGATGTTGACGAGTCTACAGGTGAAGGGGAAGAATAAAATATGATTCGCTTTTTAATTCCTTTTGTAGCCGTAGTTTTATTTTTATTGGAGCCTGAATTTGCACTGTTTTCTCCTATACAGTGGGGGGACGATATTTTATATTTAGTACCCCGCTTTCTTATCTTATATTTAATTTTTATATCGATTTACTATAGTCGCAAACGTGCATGTTTGTACGGTTTGTTTTTTGGACTCTTGTATGATGTCTTTTACATTGATATTATTGGATTATATTCCTTTTTATATCCACTTGTTTGCTTCGTTGCTGGATCTGCGATTAAATTTATTCATCAACATCTAAGCGTAACAACTATATTGTCTTTATTTTTAGTGGCAATTATGGAATTAGTACTATACTATTTTTTCTCTTTTATTAATCTAACAACGATACCTTTAACAAGTTTTTTAAGTAATCGTTTACTTCCAACAATTATTGCAAATTTATTGTTTTTAAGTATGCTTGGGTGGGCTTTTAAGTATTTAATTAATGCGCGAGTAATTCAGCATGCCCGAGATGCTTCTTAATTTGATGGCGTGAGGTGTCGCTTTTTATGAAAAAACAGCTTGTCCATATTAAAGGGACAAAAGAAGGGTTAGTACTTCGGCTTGATGATCAGTGCGCCTACGCAGATTTAGTAGAGGAACTTAGTCATAAAGTTTCAGAAGGTAGTATTGATGGGATAGTAGATGTACAACTCCATTTAGGGAATCGTTACCTCTCTAATGAACAGCAAGTTGAACTAATTAATATTGTAGAAAACTCTGGTAGTATGCAAGTTGCAAAATTGCATAGTGATGTAATACCAATAATAGAGAGTAATGAAAAACTAATAACGGAACAGTACGATACATATGTCGGAATTGTTCGTTCAGGCCAAGTATTGAAATCAGCTGGCGACATCATAGTTATTGGTGATGTTAATCCGAATGGTCAAGTAGAGGCAGTCGGAAATATTTATGTGTTAGGAAATTTAAGAGGTATAGTACACGCTGGAATTGAAGGAAATCGTGATGCAATTGTTGCTGCATCACAATTTAAACCTACCCACGTTTTAATTGCTGACTCTATTGAAATTATGTCAAATGAAAGTCCTGTTGTGCAAAACAGCTCAGAACAATTGTTTGCATACCTTAATAGAGACGGCATAATTTCGTATGAACGTTTACAAGAAGTAAGAAAAATACGTCCATTTTTTAATAAGGTAAAAGGAGGAAGCTGATGTGGGTGAAGCAATCGTAATAACTTCAGGTAAAGGCGGGGTAGGTAAAACAACAACAACTGCCAATCTGGGAACTGCATTGGCTCTTCAAGGGAAGAAAGTATGTTTAGTTGATACTGATATCGGCTTACGAAACTTAGACTTAGTTTTAGGATTAGATAATCGTATAATCTATGATTTAGTTGATGTTATTAATGGCCGCTGTAAAGTACATCAAGCGCTCGTTCGTGATAAACGAGTAGATGAGAAACTATTTTTATTACCGGCTGCTCAAACAACAGATAAAAATGCTGTTACGCCTGAGCAAATGAAGAGTTTAATAGATGAATTAAAACGTGAATATGATTATGTATTAATCGATTGTCCTGCAGGGATTGAACAAGGATATAAAAATGCAGTAGCAGGTGCTGATCGTGCTATCGTTGTGACAACTCCGGAAATCTCTGCTGTTCGAGATGCAGACCGAATTATTGGGTTGTTAGAAAAAGAGGCGATCGAACCGCCAAAATTAATTATTAACCGCATTCGAAAAGATTTAATGAAGAATGGGGATACAATGGACATTACAGAAATCACAACTCATTTATCTATTGATTTATTAGGAATAATCATAGATAACGAAGAGGTTATTAGTTCATCCAATAAAGGTGAACCAATTGTAATGGATCCAAACAACAAAGCTTCTTTGGGATATCGCAATATCGCTAGAAGAATTTTAGGTGAATCCGTCCCGCTTATGACTTTAGAAGATCAGCAAAAAGGGATGTTTAAAAAATTAATTTCTATCTTTTCAAAATAAGAGTGAAAGTTTAATAACAAACAATTTAGGAGGTGTCTCAACGGTTACTGAGGCATCTCTCTTTGTTTAGTTATAAGTTGAATGAGGGTATCCAAAAAAGTTAAAACTCTTTGGACCTGCGATGGTTGCATCATTCTCGTTGACTATTTTAATATTTTTCTAAATCTCATTGAATCGTATTTTCATATTTTTCATATACTATGAAAAATGCAGAATGGATGAGGTAGTGAACAAAAAGTGGAAATGGATTGCAGCCTTTCTTCTATGTGCACTTGTCTTGATTGGCAATGGGATGCAGGAACGGGGACAAATCAATATCGATGTAAAGAAAATTGTATATAGCTCTGAGGATTTGACGGTAATGCGTAATGTTCTTCGAGAAATTTTTGGTGAAGAATCAGATGCAAAAATTACTGTGTCATCTGAGCCAGTAAATCAAGAATTGCTTTCTTTTGTTGCTATCAAACCCTATGATAATGGCTATTTATTAAGCTTCGAAGAGACAATTCCAATTCTTGCTATTGAAAATGGCTTGGTTGTTTATACTGGACATTCTAAGACAACAGGTAAAACAATTTCGGTTTATTATGAAGATAATACAACAGTGACTTATGGAAATGTGGACTCATTTTCTCTCTTACCTTATACTTCGATTGAAAGAGGTAGTACGATTGCCAATAAAGAACCAGGGGATCTATATTTGAAAATTGAACAAGATGGGCGAGTTTTAAATCTTGAAGAAACATTACAATGGATGAAAGAGCATACGCAACCATGATGCGGATGACAATTCATCCATTATTTTTGCCTATTTTGTTTTCAATGATCTTATCTGGGAATGTTTCATATTATGCACTTATCTTAACATCGTTAATAATCCATGAGTTAGGGCATATTGTTGCTGCTTTTTTATGTAAAGTTAAGGTAGAGCGTTGTGTAATTATGCCTTATGGTGGTGAAATTGAATTACAGGGTGGGATTTCATTATCGCCAAACAAGCAGCTTATTATTGCTATTGGAGGTCCTATGGCTACCCTGCTTTGTTTATGTGTTGTCCCTTTCCTCGATCCGTTATTGGCCGACCCTTTATTAAAAATCCAATTAATTTTACTTGGCATTAATTTAATTCCAATTTGGCCCCTTGATGGTGGAAGAATTATTCTATCGTTAATATTATTGATTTATCCGAAAGCACGTTTTTATGAAATGTACTTATCCATATCACTTATTTTGACAATATTAACAATGATTATTACTTTTATTTTGTTACCAAAAACGTTATTTTTATTAGTGTTATCAATTTTTATTTTCTTAAGATTAGTAAGTGAATGGAGATATAGGAAATATCGTCTAGCATTTGAGAAACATGTAATGAAACGGTTGACTTGAAAAAATATATATGTTAGTATTTTAATGTTGTTTGTAGCACCCGTGCTACAACCGCTCTGGGAAGGTTATTAAGTATCGTTAAGATCACCTTTCATTACAGGCGAGTCTGAGTCTAAGAGGAGGTGCAGGTAAATGTACGCAATTATCGAAACTGGTGGAAAACAAATCAAAGTAGAAGCTGGACAAGAAATCTATGTTGAAAAACTAGGTGTTCAAGCTGACGAAGTAGTAACATTTGATAAAGTTTTATTCGTAGGTGGCGAAACAGTAAAAGTAGGTGCTCCTACTGTTGAAGGTGCTACTGTAACAGCGAAAGTTGTTAAAGAAGGTCGCGCTAAAAAAATCACTGTATTCAAATACAAAGCGAAGAAAAACTACCGTCGTAAACAAGGTCACCGTCAACCATACACAAAATTAGTTGTTGAATCAATCAACGCTTAATTAATGAGGTGAACCGAATGATTACGGTTACGATTCATCACGATGAAAATAGACATGTATCTGCATTTGAATTTTCAGGTCATGCTGAATATGATCAAACTGGTAGAGATTTAGTATGTGCTGGTGCATCTACTATTGCCATTGGTACAGTAAATGCTATCTACGCACTTTTAAATATTGAACCGGAAGTTGATCAAGCAACTGAAGGTGGAGGTTACTTACGAGTAGATCTTCCTACTAAATTAGATGCTGATATTGATGCAAAATTACAGCTTATTGTCCAAGTTATGACTGCTCAAGTTTACTCGATGGTTCAAAACTATGGACAATATATTCGAATCAACTACAATCAAGTAGGAGGTGGAACGAAATGAAATTGTTATTATCTTTAGACCTTCAATTTTTCGCTTCGAAAAAAGGGGTAGGTTCTACAAAGAACGGACGTGACTCTGAAGCAAAACGCCTTGGTGCTAAACGTGCTGATGGTCAATTCGTAACTGGTGGTTCAATTCTTTACCGTCAACGCGGTACAAAAATTTACCCAGGTACAAACGTAGGCCGCGGTGGTGATGACACACTTTTCGCTAAAGTTGACGGCGTTGTTAAATTCGAACGTTTAGGTCGCGACAAGAAAAAAGTAAGTGTATACCCAGTTGCTCAAGAAGCTTAATATTATACGAATGCAAAAGGACTGCTAGCCAGCAGTCCTTTTTTATGATTTTAATGCTAAAAGGTACGGAATAAGTACCATACTAATTTAGAAGGATTAACAATTAGAGTACTTCCTAGTACGAAATGAGTATCTGTATACTGGATAATTGAAATTTTCTCAAAGTATTAATTCTTTTAGAATGTTAGAGAGGAAAATATAAGAAAAACTGTTATACTTAGAAAGATAATAGTAGTAGTTTTTTAAGTTAGTTTGGAGGTTCAAAATGAAGATTCATTCTCTCTCTAATAGTGAAGTTATAAGGTTTGCAAATCACGATTTTATGAACCATCTACAATTGATTAAAATGTATTTAGAATTAGGTAAGGTAGACGAAGCAAAAAATACGATTGAAAATATTTCGGAAAACTGCAAAACCTTATCGAATTTAAATAAACTTAATTTACCAAAAACGGTAGAGTGGCTACAAACATTTCAATGGAGATATCCTTCCATAGACTTTAATTTAAAAAGTCATGTAGAACATCCTGTTAATATGAAAAAAGATGTGCAAATAGTAGAATACTTAGAAAAGACAATTATTCATGTTTATGATCATTTAGATCCATATACAGAGCAACAACTATTTATCGAAGTCGAATCTAATAAGAATGAATTCAAGTTAACTTTGGACTTAAGAGGATATTGGGAAGCCCCACAGTTTAAACAGCAAGAATTACCGAATATGAAAGTTCAAACGTATGAGCAAACTAATAAGATATGGAAATATGTTTTGAGCTTGGAACAGGAGTGATAGTATGAGTATGTTTGTCGATCACGTTAAGGTTTATGTGAAAGGCGGAGATGGTGGCGATGGAATGGTCGCTTTCCGTAGAGAAAAATATGTACCGAATGGTGGTCCAGCAGGTGGAGATGGAGGACATGGTGGGAATGTAGTCTTCCAAGTAGAAGAAGGTTTAAGAACATTAATGGATTTCCGCTATAAACGTCATTTTAAAGCTCAACGTGGCGAACACGGAATGAGTAAAGGCATGCACGGTAAAAATGCGGAAGATACAGTGATTAAAGTGCCTCCTGGAACAGTGGTAATAAATGAAGAAACGAAAGCAGTTATTGCAGATTTAGTTGAACATGGTCAAACTGCTATCATTGCACGTGGTGGTCGTGGAGGACGTGGAAATTCGCGTTTTGCAACACCTGCAAATCCTGCTCCAGAACTTGCAGAAAAAGGGGAGCCAGGACAAGAATTAAATGTTATATTAGAATTAAAAGTATTAGCTGACGTTGGTTTAGTAGGTTTCCCAAGTGTGGGGAAATCCACTTTGTTATCTGTTGTATCAGCGGCAAAACCAAAAATTGGAGCTTATCACTTTACAACAATCGTTCCGAACTTAGGAATGGTTGAAACAGAAGACGGCAGAAGTTTTGTAATGGCAGACTTACCTGGATTAATTGAAGGTGCTCACCAAGGTGTCGGTTTAGGTATGCAATTTCTACGTCATATCGAACGCACAAGAGTTATTGTCCATGTAATCGATATGTCCGGAATGGAAGGTCGTGACCCATATGAAGATTATGTTACGATTAATGAAGAACTAAAACAATATAATTTACGCCTTACTGAACGTCCACAAATTGTTGTGGCGAACAAAATGGACATGCCTGATGCAGAAGAAAATTTAATTGCATTTAAAGAAAAGGTTGGCGATACTGTAAAAGTATTCCCAGTTTCAGCTATATCTCGTCAAGGGTTAAAGCCTTTATTATTTGAAATAGCAGATTTACTAGAAGTAACACCAGAGTTCGAATTGCATGAAATAGTCGAAGAAGAAAGCGACACAACAGTACTTTATAAACACGAGAAAAAAGGAGAAGACTTCGAAATTACTCGTGATGATGATGGAGCATTTGTTTTATCTGGCTACAGCATAGAGCGTCTGTTCAAAATGACTGACTTTAGTCGTGAAGATGGAATTCGTCGTTTTGCAAGACAATTACGTGCAATGGGAGTAGATGATGCATTACGTGAACGTGGTGCAACAGATGGTGACATTGTTCGTTTAATGGAATTTGAATTTGAATTTATCGAATAGAGTTTGTTTTTAGGGATTTTGGGGGGAGAGTATGAAAAACGTTGCGAATCAACGGTATTATTTAGTTCGTGAAGATGTATTAACGGATGCAATGCAAAAAACATTACAAGCAAAGCATCTATTGCAAAGTGGTTCTGTATCTTCTATATGGGATGCAGTAAAAGAGGTCGATTTATCACGGAGCGCATTTTACAAATATCGAGATGCCGTTTTTCCTTTCCACTCCATTGTGAGAGAAAGAATTTTAACGATCTTTATCCAGTTACAAGATGAAAAAGGTGCATTAGCAAAGTTGTTAGAAATTATCTCAGAGTCACATTGTAATGTACTTACAATTCATCAAACTATTCCAATTCAAGGACGTGCAAACGTTACATTATCACTAGACGTAACAAGTATGGCCATTGAATTAGATCAGTTAATTCAATTGCTGAAAAAATTAGAGTTTGTTGAGTCTGCAGAAGTAATTAGTTCTGGAGCGTTATAAGTGAGGAAAGAGAGCAAAATAGTCTGCTCTCTTTTTTTATTTAAACCGAGTAATCTTGTCTATATGATTGGACTCTTTTTTATGATAAAATTACTGAATAATTAAAAAAGTAGGGGGCTTATACGTGAAACATCAACAATGGGAGAAACGAATTGCCTATTTAGGACCGGAAGCTTCTTTTACATATTTAGCAACTAAAGGTCTTTTTCCAAATGAATGGTTAATGCCGTTTACAACAATACCAGATTGTATTGAAGCAGTCTCGAATGATCGTGTTGATTTTGCCGTTGTTCCGGTAGAAAATGCTCTAGAAGGAACAGTTACGCTAACAATTGACTATTTATATCATGAGGCAGATTTATATGTTGTAGGTGAAGTGCTATCAAAAATTCAACAACACCTTATGGTAAATAAAGAACAAGTAAATAACTGGCAAAATATTGAAGGGGTTTATTCCCATTCCCATGCATTAGCACAGTGTCATAAATACTTGTTTTACCGTTTTAGTTCGGTTCCATTAAACCAAACATCCTCAACAGCAGCTGCGGCTAAATATGTGGCAGAAAATCCAGATAAATGTATTGCAGCAATAGGAAATACTTCGTCTGCAGAAAAATATGGTTTAGAAATTGTAGAAAGAAATATTCATGATTTCCATTTTAACCACACACGTTTCTTTGTATTAGCTAAAAAGAATTCTAGACTACCAATTGAGACATCAGAAGGAAAATCAAAAACGACATTTATGCTAACTCTACCAGAAAATGTATCCGGTGCATTGCATCAAGTGCTTTCTGTTTTTGCTTGGCGTCGAATTGATTTAAGTAAAATTGAATCAAGACCATTAAAAACAGGTTTAGGGGATTACTTCTTTATTATTGATGTATTAGCAGATGAAAATGAGCCAATGGTAAAAGGGGCAGTGGAGGAGCTAGGTGCGCTTGGTTGTACAGTGAAGTCGCTAGGTACATATTATACATATTTAACACCTGAGTGAGGAGAGGTCTATTATGAAGGTCGTTCTGTTTGATGGTGAGTGTAATTTCTGTAGTCAAAGTGTTCAATTTATCATAAAGCGTGATAAGAGGAAACAATTCAAATTTGCTTCACTTCAAAGTACAAGTGGAAGAGAATTAGTAGAAAAGCATAACATTCCAAAAACGATTGATAGTGTTGTATTAGTTGACAATGATCGTGCCTATACTAAATCTTCGGCCGTATTAAGAATTGCTTTAGGGCTTGACCGATATTGGAAGTTATTGTACGTATTTTTACTCGTACCAGTACCTTTACGAAATATCATTTATGATATCATTGCAAAAAATCGTCACAAACTATTAAAACAAAACAATGCATGTATGATTCCTTCTAAAGAGGATTTGGATCGTTTTATTTAGATAAAAAATGAGCAGATATTAACAGCTAATTTTTGTGCTTAGTTAATATCTGCTCACATATACTATTGTATTATTTTTGAGGAATGATCTCGTAATGTTATCCTTCCACGAGGTAACCTTTTTCTCGTAGTTTTTCTTCGGCTAAATTCAATTGTTCAATAGTAGGAGCGGAAATAACATGAAGATGGGTACCATTTGTTAAAGCAGATAAATAATTTGCATTTGTTTCACTTACACGTTCAATAAAGTTTTGAACATCATTTCGATTTGATAACATCATAGAAGCAGTGATTTCTCCATATACAGGGTGTTCTACGATAACAGATTTTAACGTAACACCGCAATCTACAATAGTTAGCATCTCATCCTCTGCTTGCTCCGCAGTATGTAGACAAACAATTTTGCGTTCGTAGTTTGAAGCAGTGTCTTCCTTATACATATAAAAATAACCTTGGCTAGTGGCAATAATTGGTTCATTACGTGCCTTTAATAAATTCATATCATTGACAATTACTTGCCGAGATACATTTGAATGTTTTGCAAGATCCGTCCCTGTAATTGGTCTTTTTGCATTTTTTAATAAGGATAATAGTTCATTACGTCGTTCTTCACCTAATAATTTCTTCATATTCACACCTCTTTCAAAGAGAAATTCATGTATATCTATTACTCCCTAATTCATAGTTTATCACGAAGGAACTTATTCCTAGAATTTTTTTGTGTCCTTTTCAATTGCTTATCATATTATAAAACGAGAAAAGGAGGATGTTTGTGCGAATTCATATTGTACAAAAAGGTGAGACACTCTGGAGAATTGCTAAACAATACGGGATTGGTCTCGATGAGTTAAAAAGCTTAAATTCACATTTAGCAAACCCTGATTATATTGTTCCTGGTATGGAAATTATTTTACCTGATTCTGCAACACCAACAAAAAGTAATATGACAAAGGAACAGCTAACTGCACCGATGCCAACTAAAGAAATGCAAACAGCACCAAAAGAAATGCAAACGGCGCCTAAGGAAATGCAAACAGCACCTAAGGAAATGGTAACACAAGAAATGCCACAAATGGAGATGCCACCATCGCCAAAAGAAAAAATGACACAAGAAATGCCAGCACCTGTCCAACCAATGCCACAACCTGTAATGCCACAATTTGATATGACACCACAATTCCATTTAGATTTTGCACCGCAAATGCATTTTCAACAACCACAGCCACAACCAATGCCAATGCCTCAACCACAGCCAATTTTTATAGAGATGCCAGATATTCATATGCAACATACACATATGCAACCAGTGACGGATAAGGAAAAGGAAATTGAATATGTACCTGTTCCACAACCACAAATCATTTATGTTCCAGTAATGCCACATTTCTATCCAATGCCATGCGGATGCCATGAACAACACTATTACGAGCCGCCGTGTGGTTGCCATGAACAACATCATTATCAAAAACCACCATGTGGATGTGGATGTCAAGAACAATATGTTCAACATGAACAACAATATATGCAACCTTCTCCATGCGGATGTGGTGGAAGTCAAAGTGCTGGAATGATGCCTTATGGTGTACCATATTTCGAACCAAATTATGATATTTCACCTATTATGGAAGAGGACTACCCACAACAAGAAGAACAAGGTGGTTTGCCAGATTGGTTAAAAGATTCTACTGAGCTGCAGCAGTCTGAACAGGTAATGGGAGCATATGATGAAATGAAGGATGAACACCATGACCTTGCTTTTGACGATTCAAAAGTAGCTGATGAATATCATGAGATGTATGAGTTAGATAGTCAATTCTTACCGAAGTCTCAAGCTTATGATGGCCATTATGACAGTCCTCATCATATGATGCCGCATATGCCACACCATATGATGCCGATGCAACAACAACCAATGTATGACAACATGATGCCTCAACAAATGTATCCGAACTGTCAAAGCTATCCATATATGAACCCTTATTCACCACATTACACACCTTGGAAATATTAATATGCAAATAAAAAACAATATATGGAAGCATGAGACGACTAAAGGTACTTTATTTATAAAAAAGTACGAAAATCATGCAGTATATGAAAAAGTAAAACTGATACACAATAAACTAGAATCTATCCAGTTTCCATATGTTATACCATTAAAGAAGAGCAAAGAGCCTAATTTGCTCGTTCAAGTTTGGCAAAATAATAGCTTGAGTGCAGACTTCTCTAATGAACATCAGCGAAAACAAGCGTTAAAAATTTTAAATGAGTTACATGATACGAGTAACTTGATTGATTGGAAAAATGATTATCGCATTCCACGACAACATTTATACCAAAAATGGAATGCACGACTTGAACGTTTTATATTGAGTGAAAAGGAATTACTGCCCTATTTAAATGAAGGGTTTTATGACATAGTTCTCTACGCAAGTAGGGTGTTAAAACAAATGCGTAGGAAAAGACAGAGAGTTAGTGGGAAAATCACTTTACTTCATGGGGATGTTGTTCACCATAACTTCTTAATTTGTGAAGACCAAACCATGAAATTAATTGATTTTGATTTAGCCGTTGTTGGTGATTCCGCAGAAGAAATGATACTATGGATGCACCGAGCATTACCAACAATGAATTACAATATTAAAAAGCTTTTTACTGAAAATCCATTTTTATATGATCTTTGTAGGCAAAAACTGTTTTATTTACAATACCCAAACGAACTCCTAAGAGAATGGCTTTATGTTTTGCAATTAGGTGACTATGAAAAAGAAACCTTCTTAGACTATTTAATGCCATTTACAGAAAAAGCATTAAGACATTGGCCTCAATTAGTTGTTGAAACTGAAAAATTACAATCAAAATAAAACTATGTTACTATTAAACTATTATAAGATGAATTTTGACCGTCTAGGAAATAGGCGGTCTTTCTATTTGTTTAAAAGGAATGTTTAGTACGTGGTCTGATTATGTTATGCTATAATTTTAAAAGTGAAATGTGGGGGAGATCGATGTACGATTATATCATAGGTAAAATTACTAGAATTACGCCAGAATACGTAGTGTTAGAGCAACAAGGAATAGGTTGGCAAATCTTTACACCTAACCCATTTGCTTTTCGAATAAAAGAAGATATACAACAGATTTTTGTACATATGCATGTTCGAGAAGATGCACAATTGATTTTTGGTTTTAAAACATTAGAAGAACGAGAATTGTTCCGAAAGTTAATTCAAGTGTCAGGTATAGGTCCTAAAGGTGCATTAGCAATTTTAGCTAGTGGAAATCCGAACCAAGTAATTTCAGCAATTGAATTAGAAGATGAAGCGTTCTTAGTAAAGTTTCCTGGTGTTGGTAAAAAAACAGCGAGACAAATGATACTAGATTTAAAAGGAAAACTAGGTTCATTACTAGAGCAAGTTGAATTACCAAGTGCAGAAAATGAACTGCCGTTATTTGGGGTAAATCCGAATAAGCATGAACTAGAAGAATCGCTACTTGCCCTTATGGCTTTAGGATACTCAGAAAAAGAGTTAGCAAAAATAAAGCCGAAACTTGAAGAAAATGAACAATTAACAACAACGGAAAGTTATATGAAACATGCACTTCAGTTATTGTTAAAAACAAAGTAAGGAGGGAGAGAAATGTCTGATCGTATCATTTCTAGTGAAGTAAACGAATATGATGAACAATTTGAACTTTCACTCCGACCGTCAAAAATATCACAATATATTGGACAACAAAAGGTAAAGGATAATCTAACTATTTTTATAGAAGCTGCCAAACTTCGACAAGAGAGCCTTGACCATGTCTTGCTTTATGGACCACCTGGATTAGGGAAAACGACATTAGCAGCTATAATTGCCAATGAAATGGATGTTAATATTCGACTTACAAGTGGACCAGCCATTGAAAGACCCGGTGATCTAGCTGCAATTGTTAGCTCACTTCAACCTGGTGATGTACTGTTTATTGATGAAATTCATAGACTACCACGGGCAATAGAAGAGGTACTTTATCCAGCGATGGAAGATTTTTGTTTAGATATTGTTGTGGGAAAAGGACCAGAAGCACGTTCTATTCGTCTTGATTTACCACCATTTACACTTGTCGGTGCTACAACTAGAGCAGGTTCATTATCCGCTCCATTACGAGACCGTTTTGGCGTTTTATTACGACTTGAATATTATGATGAAAACGCATTAACTGAGATTGTTATTCGTAGCAGCAAATTATTCGATGTCGAAATTGACCATCTAGCAGCAAGGGAAATTGCAAAGCGTTCCCGTGGGACACCCCGTATTGCTAATCGTTTATTAAAGCGTGTACGAGATTATGCCCAAGTAATTGGGGATGGTTCGATAACGTTAGCTTTAGCTAACCAAGCATTAGAACTGTTGCAAGTTGACCCGCAAGGACTAGACCATATAGATCATAAGTTAATGATTAGCATGATAGAATCATTTAGAGGCGGTCCAGTGGGGCTTGATACACTAGCTGCATCGATTGGTGAAGAACGGATAACAATCGAAGATGTCTATGAGCCGTATTTATTACAAATTGGTTTTATTCAACGTACACCAAGAGGCCGTGTTGCTACGAAAATAGCATATGAACATTTTGGTTATACTTATCCAGAACAAACATAAAAAAGGAAGAAAACGATGAAAGTAGAAGATTTTGATTTCCATTTACCAGAAGAACTTATTGCACAAACACCTTTAGAGGATCGCACATCAAGTCGATTAATGATTGTGGATCGAAAAACTGGAGAAGTGGAGCATAGTTATTTCAAACATATTGTAGATGAATTACATGAAGGTGATTGCCTTGTATTAAACGATACACGAGTAATGCCAGCACGACTTATGGGTGTAAAAGAAGAAACAGGAGCCCATATTGAATTACTCCTATTAAAGCAAGGTGAAGGTGACGTATGGGAAACGTTAGCAAAACCTGCAAAACGAGTAAAGGTTGGTACAGTAATTTCATTTGGTGAAGGATTACTAAAAGCAACTTGTATCGGTGAACTTGATCACGGTGGTAGATTATTTGAATTTTCATATGATGGAATTTTTTATGAAATTTTGGATAAATTAGGAGAAATGCCACTTCCACCATATATTCATGAAAAATTAGATGACCGTGAACGCTATCAAACAGTTTATTCAAAAGAAATTGGTTCTGCCGCTGCTCCAACTGCCGGATTACACTTTACAAATGAAATTTTAGAACAAATTAAACAAAAAGGTGTAGAAATAGTTTTTATTACACTACATGTAGGTTTAGGCACATTCCGTCCTGTTAGTGTGGACTCCATTGAAAATCATGATATGCATTCTGAGTTTTATAGCGTATCAGAAAGTGCAGCAGAAACAATTAATCGTACAAAAGCAAATGGCGGAAAAGTTATTGCTGTTGGTACAACATCAACACGTACGCTTGAAACAATTGCACAAAAATACGATGGAGAAATACGAGCTGAACAAGGATGGACAAACATTTTTATTTATCCAGGATTTGAATACAAAGCTATTGATGGACTAATTACAAACTTCCATTTGCCAAAATCGACTCTAGTTATGTTAGTGAGTGCACTTACTTCTAGAGAAATTATTTTAAATGCTTATAATAAAGCAGTAGAGGAAAAATATAGATTTTTCAGTTTTGGTGATGCAATGTTTATTCGCCCAATTCGATAACTTCAAAGGATTTTTTTCAGAGAGGAAATTATTTTTTATGACAAAACCAGCTGTAACTTATGAATTAATTAAAACATGTAAACAAACTGGTGCTCGACTAGGGATTGTCCATACACCCCATGGATCATTTGAAACGCCTGCATTTATGCCGGTTGGAACACAAGCAACAGTCAAAACGATGTCACCGGAAGAATTAAAAGAAATGAATGCCGGGATTATTTTATCGAACACATACCACTTATGGCTTCGTCCAGGAAACGAAATTGTAAAAGAAGCAGGCGGTCTTCATAAATTTATGAACTGGGATCGTCCAATTTTAACGGATTCTGGTGGTTTCCAAGTATTTTCACTAAGCCAGTTTCGTAAAATTGAAGAAGAAGGGGTTCATTTCAGAAATCATTTAAATGGGGACAAGCTTTTCTTAAGTCCAGAAAAAGCAATGGAAATTCAAAATGATTTAGGCTCAGACATTATGATGGCTTTTGACGAATGTCCACCATATCCAGCAACTTACGATTATATGTTAGCATCTGTTGATCGTACGACTCGTTGGGCAAAACGTTGTAAAGAAGCGCATCAACGTCCGGAAGATCAAGGTTTATTTGGTATTGTGCAAGGTGGGGAATATGAGGATTTACGTAAACGTTCTGCAGAAGCATTAGTAGAACTAGATTTCCCAGGATATGCTATTGGTGGTCTTTCAGTTGGAGAACCAAAAGATATTATGAACCGTGTACTTGAATTTACAACACCATTATTACCAACGAATAAACCGCGTTATTTAATGGGTGTCGGTTCACCAGACTCATTAATTGATGGAGCAATTCGTGGGGTTGATATGTTTGATTGCGTATTACCAACTCGTATTGCCCGTAATGGTACACTCATGACATCTGAAGGTCGTTTAGTGGTAAAAAATGCGAAATATGCCCGTGATTTTAGCCCAATAGATCCAAATTGTGATTGTTATACATGTAAAAATTATACTCGTGCATATATTCGTCATTTAATTCGTACGGAAGAAACATTCGGTATCCGTTTAACGACTTATCATAATTTACACTTCTTATTAAAACTAATGGAACAAGTTAGACAAGCAATTCGTGAAGACCGATTAGGTGACTTCCGTGAAGAATTCTTCGAAAAATACGGATTTAATAAACCGGATGCAAAGAATTTCTAGGTTGAAAATATTGGTTCTATTATAAAAATTATCATTTCTTTCATAAAAATAGTATTTTGAAATCGCTTTTTATACTGATTTTATACTATACTTATTTAAGTGAGATTTAGAAAGGGGGATTTATACATGGATACGCTTACAGGCTTACTACCAATCCTTATTATGTTCGTTGCAATGTGGTTTATTTTAATTCGTCCTGCACAAAAAAGACAAAAAGCAACGGCTCAAATGCAAAACAGTTTAAAACGAGGAGATCGTGTTGTAACAATTGGTGGACTTCATGGAGAAGTTGAATCGATTGAAGATGCTACTGTTGTTATTAAAGTAGATGGAAACACACGTTTAAAATTCGAGCGTCAAGCAATTGGTCGCGTTATTACTGAGTAAATTAAAAGCTTACTATTGTCGGACAAGTTCTGACAATAGTAAGCTTTTTTATTTTGAATGTATCTAGTACTTAAGAAACAAAAAAGGAGAAAGTGATTTTATCTGAATAGTCCCTCCTGGTTGTGCCTAAAATGATGGGTGAAAAGGGAGGTAAGTCAGCGTGGAAATTTATTGGGTGCTTTTTTTACGTACCATTTTTTTATATATATTTATTTTAATTGTCTTCCGTTTAATGGGTAAACGAGAAGTTGGCGAACTAAGTATTATGGATTTAGTCGTTTTTGTATTAATTGCGGAATGTGTTGCATTCGCAATTGATGAAGTAGAAAAACCAGTATTACAAAATGTTTTTCCAATCGTAATTCTTTTCGCAGTTCAATATTTGAATTCTCTCATCACGTTGAAAAGTAAAAAAGTCCGCGATCTTATCGATGGTGATCCTTCTATTATTGTGCATAATGGTGTCATTAATCAGGAAGAGATGAGAAAGCAACGATATAATCTCGATGACTTATTCCAACAGATGCGTGAAGAGAGAATTCCTTCTGTACAGCAAATTGCTTATGCATTCCTTGAGCCTTCAGGGAAATTATCAATTTTTTTAAAAAAAGATGATCCATTGATTTTTCCACTTATCGTTGATGGCTATATTGTAGAAAATCATTTGAATTATATAAATCAAGATAAAGATTGGCTTTTACAACAATTAGCTGAAAAGGGATATAAAGATATTGAAGACATTTTTTATTGTTGTTATGAAAATAACGAAATACACGTGCAATTAAGAACGTCTGGAAATAATAGACTTTAAGTAGCTGAAGTCTTGCCATTTAAGTTGATTAGTAAATAATAGTATGATTGTTAGTAGAAGAATTGTAATGGCACAATTTGTCCAAAAATCAAAAGCAAAATAAGGTTGGGCAAAGGTTTGAGCCACACAAACTAGAATAAACATTGCATACGGAATGACGAAAAATCTAAAGCCTGCTGCTATCATCTTATGTTGGCGTAACGTTGCAATGTGTAAGAAGGACGTAATTAAAACGCCAAAACCAATTGCAATAATTGCTCCAAATTCTTGGATAAATGGTTGGGAGGCTAGTACAAACATTACAAATAATTTACCGAGACCCCCGTAAATTGAATTCATCATGGCAGGTCGAGCTTCATCCATTGCTTGTAAAATGGAATGTAGCGGACTTTGGATATAGTAAAAGTAAAAAATTGGAGCTAATACTCTCATAAACCCTCGATTTTCTTCCAAATGGAATAGTCTCATTGCCAGCTCGTCTCCATGTAAAAAGAAGAAAGTTGCTGCATAACATCCAATTACAGATGATAAACGCAAAGAAACGCCAATTCGTTCATTTAATAATTGATGATTGCTTCTTGCTACAGCATCACTAACTGCTGGTATTAACACAATCGCTAGAGCATTCGGAATAAATGAAGGGAATAATAACAATGGAATATGGACACCAGAAATAATTCCATATAAAGTTGTTGCCCCAACAGCTGTTAACCCCGAAACAGTTAATGCTTTTAAAAATACAATAGGTTCTAAAAACCAAGTAAATGTACCAAACAATCGACTTCCTGCTGAAGGAACTGCAATACGCAACATTGGCATAGCAGGATAAGGCTTTACATTTTCAGATTGTTTTGGTCTTTTTTTCTTAAATGAATAGTGGATATATAAGTAGATGAAAGATATTAATTCACCTACTGCAGTAATTGCCATTGCATAGGCTGCAGTTTGTGCTGGGTTATCTGGTGTTGCAAATAGTGGTAATAAAATTGTAATTAAGCCGATGCGTACTAATTGTTCTAACATTTGAGACCAAGCAGTAGCTGAAATGACAGCAATACCTTGTAAATATCCTCTAATTAATCCTGAGAAAACAACGATTGGAACAGCACCTAATGCAATATATAATGTAAGTTTGGTTGCTTCATTATGTAATAGAGTACCTGCTAAAAATGGAATAAAGAAATAAAGAACTGGTGCGAATAAAATTATTGATACGATTGACCATCGCGTTGCTGTTTGCATTACAGATTTTAATTGTCCATCACGTCTTTTTGCATGAAGCTCGGCCACTATTTTAGCAAGAGCAATTGGAATGCCTAGTTGTAAGAGGGAAATAAAAAAAACAAAAGCTGGATAGGATGTCATGTAAATTCCTACCGCTTCTTCTCCTGCAACGCGCATAAATTGCATCCTATATATAAAGCCAAAAAGCTTCGATAAGAAGATGACAAACGTCAGAAAAATTGTACCTTTAACGAACGATCCCATTCATTCAATCCCTTCTCATTTAAAGAAATATCAGCTACAATAACTGTATGCAAAGGGGACGAGACTTAAAACTACTGGTGGGGTGAATGTTATGATTCAGTACGAAGAGCTTTTTAGAAAAGTGTTACCAGTATTAGAGAGTAAAATGGAGGAAATCAGATATTACGAGTATAATAGCGTCACTATAGAAGATATTTGGAACTTCTGTATTCAAAAGAAATGGCGGAAACAAAAAATTGAAGAGATTCATTTACATGAAATGGTCGCAACCATATTTACAATAAAACCGTCAGAAATTATTAGTCATTTTCAAATTCAACAATTTCAAGTTGCGAATTGGTTTAGTGAAATTAGTAGTGAGGAATTAAATGAATTATTAAAGCCGAACCCATCAAAAAATGAAGATAATTCCATATAGATACGGTTTGACAGTTTAGCCTCTGTAACTCATAATTAGTATGTTACATAATGTATTGATTTGGGCTTTCCTCCAAATCAAGGTGGGATTAAAATCATTTTTTGGCGCAGTTCGCTTATGCGTGTTTGTGTGTATATGAGGACTATACACACGTATTGAGGAGGATTTTTAAAATGAAATTAAAAAGCCGGATTTTTACTTTTGTCCTTGTTGTTGTAGTTATATTAGCAGCAATGGGAACAACAGTACAGGGAGTTTTAAAGGACGTAAAACTCGGGCTTGATTTACAAGGTGGATTTGAGGTTTTATATGAAGTTGAACCTCTAAAAGAAGGTCAAAAAATAACTCAGGATGTTTTGACGGATACGACAACAGCCCTTTCGAATCGTATCAACCAATTTGGTGTAAGTGAACCAAGTATTCAGGTTGAGGGAGAAAATCGAATCCGTGTTCAACTTGCGGGGATTGACGATCAATCATCTGCGCGGGAATTGCTTTCTAGTACGGCAAATTTAACTTTCCGTGATGTTAACGACAATGTGTTACTTGATGGTACAGATTTAAAAGAAGGTGGAGCAAAAGCTTCATTCGACCAACAAAATCGTCCAATCGTAACATTGACTTTAAAAGATGCATCAAAATTTGCGGATGTTACTGGGAAAATTTCTCAAATGCCTGCTGGACAAAATCTTTTAGTAGTTTGGCTTGATTTCCAAGAAGGTGTAGATTCATACGCAGCTGAGTCTCAAAAACCAAATCCAAAATTTGTTTCTGCTGCAACAGTTAGTCAAGTGTTAAACACAACGGATGTTATGATTAGCGGTAGTTTTACAGTTCAAGAAACAAAGGATTTTGCAAGTGTTTTAAACGCTGGTGCACTACCAGTTAAATTAACAGAAATTTATTCAACATCTGTCGGTGCACAATTTGGTGAACAAGCGTTAAAAAGTACTGTATTTGCAAGTGTGATTGGTGTTCTACTTATCTTCGTATTCATGTTATTGTATTACCGTTTACCAGGGTTTATTTCTATCATTACATTATCGGTATTTACATACTTAGTTTTATTAGTCTTTAATGGTATTAATGCTGTTCTAACTTTACCTGGTATAGCTGCCCTTGTACTTGGAATCGGTATGGCAGTGGATGCAAACATTCTAAGTGCTGAGCGTGTTCGTGAGGAATTACGTGTAGGTAAAACGGCAAAAGAAGCATTCCATCTTGGTATGAAACAATCGTTATCTGCCATTGTGGATGCACAATTAACAACATTACTTGCTGCTGCGGTTTTATTCTTCTTTGGGACAAGTTCAGTTAAAGGTTTTGCAACAACTTTAATGATATCAATTGTTCTAAGTTTCGTAACAGCTGTATGGTTATCACGAATTTTACTTGGTTTACTAGTAAAAAGTGGTTACTTCGATAGTCCATTCTTTTACGGTGTTCGCAAATCTAAAATTCACGATGCTTCAGAAGGTTTAGAATCATTAGACTTATCAACGAATTACGATCGTTTCGATTTCGTTCATAATCGTAAGAAATTTTACTCGTTTTCAATAATTATTTTACTAGTTGGGGCAATTATTTTAGGTGTATTCAAATTAAACCTAGGTATTGACTTCTCTAGTGGTACACGAGTAGAAATTTTAGCAGATAAATCAATTACTCAAGAAGAGATAACGGAGTATATTGATAAGATTGGCTTCCCATCTGAAAATGTAATTATTTCTGGTGAGGAACAAAATAATGCTAGCATTCGATATAAGGAAGATTTAAGTCAAAAAGAGATTTTAGATTTAAAAGCTTCAGTATTAAAAGATTATGGTCATGAACCGAGTGTAAGTACTGTATCACCAACAGTAGGGCGAGAGTTGGTTAAAAACGCAATTAAAGCTCTTGCAATTGCAGCTTTAGGAATCATTATTTACGTTGCCTTCCGATTCGAATGGAGAATGGGTATTGGGGCAATTATCTCATTACTACATGACGTATTCTTTATGGTAGCAATCTTTAGTTTATTCCGAATAGAAGTAGATATTACGTTTATTGCGGCCATTTTAACGATTGTTGGTTACTCAATTAATGATACAATTGTTACCTTTGACCGAATTCGTGAAAATATTGACCGGAAAGGTAAAATTACATCGAAGGAAGAACTTGCAGATATTGTAAACAAATCCCTTCGTCAAACAATGGCACGTTCAATTAATACCGTTCTAACAGTTATCATTGTAGTCGTTGCGTTATTAATTTTCGGTGCTCCAGCAATTAGTAACTTCTCAATAGCATTGCTTGTTGGTTTAGTTACAGGTATGTACTCATCAATTTGTATTGCAGCTCAAATTTGGTACTCTTTAAAAACTCGTGAAATGGGTAAAAAAGGTACTGTTGTAGAGAAAAAAGAAAAACAACAATGGGGTTCAGACGAGCCAGTTGTGTAAACTTTCTAGAAAAGAGGCAAAGTGTTTATTGCACTTTGTCTTTTTTTATTTTTATAAGCAAAAAAAGAATTTCTAATATTTTAAATGATTTATAAGTTAGTAGAGAACGATATTTTTTTGTATAATTAGTCATTGAGGAAGTGACATAATGATCGAATCAAAAAAACAGTGGATTGTTCATCAACCACAAGAAGAAACTATCACTCAATTACAAAATGAATTAAATATATCTTCTCTTGCAGCTAAAATATTAATAGCAAGGGGTTATGAAACGCCGACAAAAGCGAAATCAATCCTTCAAATGGACGAAAACCAGCTACATGATCCATTCCTATTAAATGGGATGGCTGAAGCTGTAGAGCGGATTGAAGAAGCATTAAATAATGGTGAGAAAATACTAGTTTACGGCGATTATGATGCAGACGGAATTACAAGTACAACGATTATGATGAATGTACTACTTGATTTAGGTGCAGACGTAGATTTTTGTATACCGAATCGTTTTACTCATGGATATGGTCCCCATGAAGAGCTTTTCCGAAAAGCATATGAAGACGGGGTACAATTAATTATTACGGTTGATAATGGGATTAGTGGCATCGAACCGATTCGAATTGCAAAAGAACTTGGTATGGACGTAATCGTAACAGACCATCATGAAGCAGGAGACGTATTACCTGAGGCAGATATTATCATCCATCCTCGAGTCCCAGAAGGACACTATCCTTTTGGAGATTTAGCAGGAGTAGGGGTTGCATTTAAATTAGCTCATGCTTTGTATGGTGAAGTACCTGAACATCTATATGAGTTTGCAGCAATAGGGACAATAGCAGACCTTGTACCACTTGTTGGTGAGAATCGTTATATTGTTAAACAAGGAATAAAGCATTTAAAAATTTCTCCTAATCCATGGGTGAAATCATTATGCGATATTGCTGGTGTGAAACAAAACGAGATTAACGAAGAGGTCATCGGTTTTTATTTCGGCCCGAGATTAAATGCGATTGGTCGATTAGGAGATGCAGATCCTGGAGTTGCGCTTTTAATGAGTGAAAATGATATCGATGCAGTAGAAGGTGCTAAACTGCTTAATTCTAAAAATACTGAACGAAAAGAAATTGTCAGTGAGATTACAGAACAAGCTATCGAAATGATTGAAAAAAATGAAGTTATCTCGGATTCACTTGTACTTGTAGTTGCGAAAGAAGGCTGGAATCCAGGAGTTATAGGAATAGTTGCTTCAAGACTTGTAGAAAAATATTATAAGCCCACTATAGTATTATCCCTTGATATTGAAAAAGGTACTGCAAAGGGTTCAGGTCGAAGTATTGAAGGATTTCATTTATATAATGAATTAGCGAAAAATCGAGAAATACTGCCGCATTTTGGTGGACATCCTATGGCAGCCGGTATGACATTCCCATTAGAATATGTAGATGAACTACGTAGTCGCCTTCATAAACAAGCTAAAGAATGTTTAACTGAGGAAATGCTTGTCCCTAAATTATTCATTGATGTTCCAGTTGAAATAGATGAAATAACAGTAGAATCCATTGAAGAAATTCGAAAACTGGGCCCATTTGGAACGGGCTTTGCCAAACCTATTTTTGCGTTGCAGGATGTTCAAGTACGTTCTATGCGTAAAATTGGTGCAGGGGAAGACCATTTGAAAATGGAGTTAGAAGATAAATATGGAACAATCGATGCCATTGGTTTTAGTAAAGGCTATTTACATGAAGAAATTTCATACGGAGTAAACATTTCTGTTGTAGGAGATTTACAAATTAATGAATGGCAAGGTAAGAAAAAGCCACAATTTATGATAGAAGATGTACAATCGAATGAGTGGCAATTGTTTGATTATCGTGGAAAGAGTTTAGCACAAAAATGGATGAATACGATTCCTTTAAATAAATGTTCAGTTATTGCATTCAATGAAACGACAATTGAAATGTTTCAACCAATCATCCAAACTTCAATTAATTTATTGAATGATGGAGATACTATGTTGGTAAACTCACAATACATCGTACTTCTCGATCTTCCTGATAGTTTAGAGAAATTGGAAGAAGTTATTCAGTCAATTAAGCCAAAGCGAGTGTATGCAATTTTTCATGTGCAGGAATCAAAGTTCTTTAACGGGATGCCAACGCGAGAACATTTTGCATGGTATTATTCATTCTTAAAAAAACGACCAGCATTTAATTTAAGACTACATATCGATCAACTCTCAAAACATATTGGCTTAAATACTGAAGTAATAAAATTCATGACAAACGTGTTTTTTGAGTTAGGATTTGTTAAAATAGATAATGGTCTGACAACTGTAGATAGTAATGCACCAAAACGGGCATTAAGTGAAGCACAGTGCTATAAAAAAAGAGAGCAACAAATTGCAATTGAACAAACCCTTTTATACGCACCATACTTAGAATTGAAACAATGGTTTAACGATCGAATGAAGGAATATAATTATTCCTAAGGAGGACAAATAAATAATGGATTTAAAACAATATGTAACAACAGTGGAAAATTGGCCGAAAGAAGGTATTAGCTTCAAAGATATTACAACAATTATGGATAACGGCCCTGCTTTCAAATATGCAGCAGATGAAATCGTAAAATTCGCGAAAGAAGTAGGTGCAGATGTTATTGTTGGTCCTGAAGCACGTGGTTTCATTATCGGTTGCCCTGTTGCTTATGCATTAGAGGTTGGTTTTGTACCTGTTCGTAAAGAAGGAAAACTACCTCGTGAAGTTGTAAAAGTGGAATATGGACTAGAATACGGTACAGACGTTTTAACGATGCATAAAGATGCAATTAAGCCTGGTCAAAAGGCATTAATTGTAGATGACCTATTAGCAACAGGTGGTACAGTTGATGCTACAATTCAGCTAATTGAAAAATTAGGTGGTGTTGTTGCCGGTTGTGCATTTATTATTGAATTAAAAGAGTTAAACGGTCGAAATAAAATTGGTGATTTCCCAGTAAAAACATTAATTGAATATTAATTACAAAAACCTCTTTCATGATATTTATCACTTTGAAAGAGGTTTTTCATAAACTAGAGAGTAAAAAGTTCGAAAAATGTTCTAAATTGTCGGAATCGCAAAATGATTTTATGACTTGTCTTTACTTTTTATACATAGTTTTTATACAATTAAGTTTATATATCAAATTTGAAAAATTATTTTTAACAAGGTGGACAACTAATGGCGAAAGAGCAAATTTTGACGCCCGAGGATGTATTCGCGCAGGTCAAAACTTATATGAATGATGAACATGTCGCCTTCGTAAAAAAGGCTTACGAAGTTGCGAATGAGGCACATAAAGAACAGCTCCGTAGTTCTGGTGAACCGTATATTATCCATCCAATTCAAGTAGCGGGGATTTTAGCAGAACTACAAATGGATCCTGAAACTGTAGCAGCAGGCTTTCTTCACGATGTTGTAGAGGATACAATTGTAACTCGTGAAGATTTAGTTCGGGAATTTAACGAAGAAGTTGCAATGTTAGTCGATGGGGTTACAAAGCTAGGGAAAATTAAATATTTATCGAAAAAAGAACAACAGGCTGAGAATCACCGAAAAATGTTCGTTGCAATGGCGCAGGATATCCGAGTTATCTTAATTAAACTTGCAGACCGTCTTCATAATATGCGAACATTAAAACATTTATCTGCCGAAAAACAACGTAGGATTTCCAATGAAACATTAGAAATCTTTGCACCACTTGCTCATCGCCTAGGAATCTCTAAAGTTAAATGGGAGCTTGAAGATACAGCACTACGTTATTTAAATCCACAACAATATTACCGAATCGTCAGCCTCATGAAACGTAAAAGAGTTGAGCGAGAAGCTTATTTGGATAATGTAATGGATGAAATAAAATCCCAATTGAAATCTGTAGAAATAGATGCTGAAATATATGGTCGACCAAAGCATATTTATAGCATCTATCGAAAAATGGTTTTACAAAATAAACAATTTAATGAAATTTACGATTTACTTGCTGTCCGTATCTTAGTTGATAGTATTAAAGATTGTTATGCAGTTCTTGGAATTGTGCATACCCTTTGGAAGCCAATGCCGGGCCGCTTTAAAGATTACATTGCAATGCCAAAACAAAATTTATACCAATCTTTACATACTACGGTAATTGGTCCTTATGGAGATCCTTTAGAAGTGCAAATACGTACAAAAGAGATGCACCAAATCGCTGAATACGGGATTGCTGCTCACTGGGCATATAAAGAAGGAAAATCTGTAAATAACAATAAAGAAAGTATTGACCAAAAGTTAACTTGGTTCCGTGAAATTTTGGAATTCCAAAATGAATCGTCAAATGCTGAAGAATTTATGGAATCATTAAAATTCGATTTATTCTCGGATATGGTGTATGTCTTTACGCCTAAGGGAGAAGTAATCGAACTTCCAGCAGGTTCTGTTCCTATCGATTTTGCCTATAGAGTACACTCGGAAGTTGGAAATCGAACAATTGGGGCAAAGGTAAATGGAAAAATGGTTCCCCTTGATACGCCTTTAAAAACAGGCGATATTATTGAAATTTTAACTTCTAAGCAATCTTTCGGACCTAGCCGTGATTGGTTGAAAATTGCGCAAAGTTCACAAGCGAAAAATAAAATTAAACAATTCTTCAAAAAGCATCTGCGCGAAGAACATATCATAAAAGGTAAAGAGCTGATTGAAAAAGAAATTAAAGCTCAAGATTATGATTTAAAAGAAGTTTTATCTACTGAAAACATTAAACGAGTTTTAGAAAAATTAAATTATACAAACGAAGAAGATTTATATGCTGCTGTAGGAGTTGGCGGAATCACTCCTTTACAAATTGTTAATCGCCTGGCAGAGAAGAAACGTAAAGAGCGTGAACAGGAAGAAGCTCTAGAAAAAATCGTAAAAGAAATGCAAAATGCATCTGCGAAGAAGCGTAGAGCAGAGTCTGGCGTTATTGTAAAAGGAATCGATAATTTATTAATTCGCTTATCTCGTTGCTGTACACCTGTACCAGGGGATGAAATTGTTGGTTTTATCACAAAAGGTCGTGGGGTATCCGTCCATCGTGCAGATTGTCCAAACATACAAGAAGGCGATCAAGCTGACCGACTTATTGAAGTAGAGTGGGAGCATAGTGAATCACCTAGTCGAAAAGAATATCCAGTTGACATTGAAGTATCTGCCTTTGATCGTCCGGGAATTTTAAACGATGTTATGCATGCGGTTACAGAAGCAAAAACGAATATTCTTGCTGTAACAGGTAGAGCGGATCATGATAAAATTGCTACAATTCATTTAACTATCAGCATTTCAAATATTACTGGTTTACACAAAGTGGTTGAACGAATTAAACAGTTACCAGATATTTATTCTGTTCAACGAGTTATCAATTAAAATTTTGAGGTAATAAATATGAGAGTTGTTATACAACGTAGTAAAAAGGCTTCTGTAACTGTTGAAGACAAGGTTACAGGGGCCATCGATTATGGTTATGTATTATTGGTTGGATTAACACATACAGATACGTTAGAGGACGTACAGTATGTTGCAAAAAAGGTTGCTGAAATTCGTCTTTGGGAAGATGAAGAGGGCAAAATGAATAAATCGATAATAGAACACGGGGGAGACATACTCTCAGTGTCGCAATTTACGCTATACGGTGATACTCGCAAAGGTAGAAGACCAAGTTTTATCGATGCTGCACGTCCTGAAGTGGCTTTGCCTTTATGGGAAGCCTTTAATGAGGAGCTAAGAAAATTCGGATTAAAAGTTGAAACGGGTATTTTCGGTGCAATGATGGATGTATCACTCGTAAATGACGGTCCTGTTACTGTTATCGTAGAATCCAAAAGTAAATAAAATTAATCCAATAAATAAGGCTGACTCTAAAAAAATCGGAGTCAGCCTTTTACATTACTCTAATAAACTATCAAAATAATTTAATATCCCTTGATATATACCCAGTGTTGCTTGTTCACGATACATATCTGTTGTCACGATTCTTTCTTCATTAGGATTACTTAAATAACCCAATTCAATTAAGATGGCATTTTGTTTATTTTCCCGTAAAACTAAATAATTGCCAGGTTGTACACCACGGTCTCGCAAGTTTACTTTTTCAGCAAGACCTTCATGGACGAATTGAGCTAATGGTTGTTGATAATTGTTTATATAATAGGTTGTGAAGCCAGATATTGAACTATCATCTGTTGCATCGTAATGAATACTGATAAATGCATCTGCTTCATATTGATGGGAAATCGATACTCGCTTCCGTAAATCAACGTAAACATCCGATTCTCGAGTAAGAATTACTTCTGCACCGTTCGCTCTCAATTTAGAAGTTAATAATTCAGCAGTTTCCATATTAATCTCTTTTTCTTCAGTTCCTCGAGCACCAGTAGTTCCTTTATCATTTCCACCATGACCTGGATCGATAACGATTGTAACTCCTTTTAATGTTCCTTCTTTACGTTTCTCTTTTTTATTTTTCTTTTCTACATTTTCCATTTTCGCAGTTTCATCATTTAAAGAAACAACCCAATTTGCAACAAATGCGGTTCTACCGTCAGTTAAATCAACTTCGAACCAATCACCATCTGTATCAATTATATTAAATGTATCACCTGCATCTGCACGAACTACAACATTTGATGAAGTAGACGGTGCTTCACGAAGGTTTGTCCCATTATAGATAATGGTTACAAAATTACTTGTTGGGGAGTTATCAGTAATTTCACTGGTAGAAGAGGAGGTTTCTGTTTTATTTACATTAAAACTTCCATAAAAACTATAAACCCAACCTTTTTTCTTTCCAAATTGAATTTTTACCCAATTATTGTTCCGTTCCAATACCTCATATTGTTCTCCTTTTTTCCCAATACCAATTTTTTTTGAGGACAGATCAGGTTTCTTTCGGATATTTACCGCATCGACTGTAATAGTAAATGCATTTGGATCAATTTCAACTTGTACTTCAGAAGGTGTTTTTTCGTTATCATCGTTATCATTTTCATTTTCAATCTCTTTAGGTTCTTCTTCAATTAAATTGTCGTTATCATTAATTGAAACATATTGAGTAGAAACCCAACCAGTTGTTCCATTAAAAATAACTTGAAGCCAGTTGTCTTTTTGTTGAATGATAGTTGCTTCATTCCCTATATTTAATTGACCTAATACAGGAGATGAAATATTAGGTTCAGACCTTAGATTTAAATGATTGACTTGTGAAATAATCGTTTTGTTAGTAGAGGATTGCTCTACTTTGTCCTTTGATGATGTTAGCCATGATGCGACCCATCCTTCGTTACCTTGAAATTTAACATGATACCAATCATTTTGTTTCTCAATAAATTCTAATTCTTGTCCTTCTGTTAAAGTAGAAAGAATAGCGTAGGATAGACCGGGTCCTTCTCTTAAATATAATTTTTCTGCAGAAACAATTAAATCTGCATTTTCGTTATCTTCTGCATATACTATATTAGTGTGATGAGAATTATAGAAAAATGTAGGAAAGAGTAGAGTACTTGTAAGTATCAAAGGTATTATTTTCTTTTTCATATTTTACCTACCTTTATTGACTGGTTAAAAAAAGTGGAATTAACATATAATACTTATTGTAAGTTCAATTATAAGCTAAAACCACCCTTAATTTGTACTAATCTATTTTAGGCCAGAAGAATTAGTTGGTAGGATTTTAAAAGTAGTTGACAATGATGATTTACTTGACTAAGATAAATTTAATGTGAAAAATTTAAATCACCTATGATCAAGCAAGTAGCAATTACCACTGCTGACAAGAGAGGGAAAGACTTAGGCTGAAATCTTTCCTACAGTAAGTAAATGTGAAAAACACTTGGGAGGTTTTTTCTCGAAAAGTAATAAACCTAGTAGGGAAAAACGGAAACGGCCGTTATCCGTAATGAAGAGGATATACTTTTGTATATCAACTAGGGTGGAACCGCGGAAGAATTTAAGCTTTCGTCCCTTGCGTAATGCATGGGATGAAAGCTTTTTTATTTTGGAAAATAAAATTTTTAAAATGTCTAACTGCGAACACAAGATTCTCGAACTTGATGTAAGTAATGTCGATAAGACATAAGGACGTGGTGATTTTGCAACGCGGAGCATAGCGGGCGTTCTTCGCTTTTCTAATAGAAGGGAGTAATCAAATTGGCTTTTAAAGTACCTAGAGGAACACAAGATATTTTGCCAGAACAAACACCAAAATGGCAGAAAGTTGAATCGGTTCTACGTGAATTAAGTCGGGTGTATCGTTATAAAGAAATTCGTACACCTATTTTTGAACAAACGGAATTATTCCAACGTGGGGTTGGAGATACAACGGATATCGTTCAAAAAGAGATGTACACATTTGAAGATCGTGGAGGACGTTCACTGACACTTCGACCAGAAGGAACGGCAGCAGCAGTCCGTGCTTATGTAGAACATAAAATGTTTGGCTATCCTGATCAACCTGTGAAACTTTCATATATGGGGCCAATGTTCCGTTATGAAAGACAACAAGCAGGTCGCTATCGTCAATTCGTTCAATATGGAGTCGAAGCAATTGGAAGTGCGGATCCTGCGATTGATGCTGAAGTAATCTCATTAGCGATGGATATTTATCAAACTGTCGGATTAAAAGACCTGAAATTAGTCATTAATTCTTTAGGAGATAAAGAAACAAGAGATGCACATCGCACAGCATTAATTAAACACTTTGAACCGAGTATCGGAGAATTCTGTTCAGATTGTCAAAATCGATTAGAAAAAAATCCTTTACGTATTTTAGATTGTAAGAAAGATCACGAACACCCATTAATGAAAACTGCACCTGCACTAACAGATTATTTAACTGAATCTTCAGCAGAGTATTTTAGTCAAGTGAAAAATTACTTAGATGTATTAGGTATTCAATATGAAGTTGATCCAAACTTAGTTCGTGGATTAGATTATTACAATCACACTGCATTTGAAATCATGAGTACAGCTAAAGGATTCGGTGCTATTACAACACTTTGTGGTGGCGGTCGTTACAATGGTTTAGTCGAAGATATTGGAGGACCAGATGTGCCAGGTATCGGCTTTGCATTGTCTATTGAACGACTTCTATTAGCCCTTGAAGCTGAAGGTGTTGAACTAGAAGTTGAAGATGCACTAGATATTTATGTTGTGGCAATGGGTGAAGAAGCAAAATTAAAATCGGCTGAATTAATTAGCTCATTCCGTACAAAAGGAATTGCTGCAGATATGGATTACGTCGACCGTAAAATGAAAGCGCAAATGAAGTCTGCTGATCGATTAGGCGCGAAATTTGTCATCGTAATTGGTGAATCTGAACTAGAAGAAAACGCTGTAAACGTAAAAGAAATGGAAACAGGAAACCAAGAAAAGGTTGAATTCCATAATTTGGTTAACTATTTACTAGAACATAAATAAATTTTTTTGTTGTAAAAATTGGAGGAAATGAAAATGGCACAAAGAACGCATGCTTGCGGTGAAATTTCAGAACAGCATCAGGGACAACAAATTGTCTTAAAAGGATGGGTACAAAGACGTCGTGACTTAGGTGGATTAATTTTCGTTGATGTTCGCGATCGTACTGGTATCGTTCAAGTTGTATTTGGCGATGAAGCAAAAGATGCCCTAGCAATTGCTGATAAAATTCGAAATGAATATGTTATTGAAGTAGAAGGAAAAGTTGTACTTCGCGATGAAAGTCAAATTAACCCGAACCTAAAAACAGGTAAAATTGAGGTTGTTGCTTCATCAATTACAATTATTAACGAAGCAAAAAACCCTCCATTTGCAATTGATGATAAAGTAGAAATTGGAGAAGATCTTCGTTTAAAATACCGTTATTTAGATTTACGTAGACCGGTAATGTACAACACGTTTAAATTACGTTCAGACATTACACGTTCGATTCGTAATTTTTTACAAACTGAAGGTTTCTTAGAAGTGGAAACACCAATTTTAACAAAATCAACACCTGAAGGCGCTCGTGACTATTTAGTGCCATCTCGTGTACATGATGGTGAATTTTATGCATTACCACAATCACCGCAATTATTTAAACAATTATTAATGGTTTCTGGTTTTGAGAAGTATTTCCAAATTGCACGTTGTTTCCGTGATGAAGATTTACGTGCAGACCGTCAACCAGAATTTACACAAGTAGATATTGAAACTTCTTTCATGACAATGGACGAAATTATTGAAATGAACGAACGTTTAATTCAAACGGTAATGCGTGAAGCAAAAGGTGTTGAAGTTCAACTTCCATTCCCACGTATGCCTTATAAAGAAGCAATGGATCGTTTCGGTTCTGATAAACCAGACGTGCGTTTCGGATTAGAACTAGTTCAGCTTTCTGAAATTGTAAAAGGTTCGTCATTTAAAGTATTTGCTTCAACTGTTGAAAATGGTGGAGAAGTAAAAGCAATTAATGTAAAAGGAAGCGCGGACAAATATTCTCGTAAAGATATCGATGCTTTAACAGAATTTGTTGCAATTTACGGTGCAAAAGGTTTAGCTTGGTTAAAAGTAACAGAAGAAGGCTTAAATGGTCCAATCGCGAAGTTCTTTGAGGGTGAAATTGCAGAAAACTTAATGAGTGCAACAAATGCAGAGGCTGGAGACTTACTATTATTCGTTGCTGACCAACCATCTGTAGTAGCCGCGGCATTAGGTGCATTACGTAACAAATTAGGTAAAGAACTTAACTTAATTGATGAAAATCAATATGCATTCTTATGGGTAACTGATTGGCCATTACTTGAGTATGATGAGGAAGCTGGAAGATACACTGCAGCTCACCATCCATTCACTCGTCCATTTGATGAAGACATTGAAAAAATGGAAACTGATCCTGCAAGTGTACGTGCACAAGCTTATGATATCGTTTTAAATGGTTATGAGTTAGGTGGAGGTTCATTACGTATATTTGAACGTGATTTACAAGAAAAAATGTTCAAGCTTTTAGGTTTCTCTCAAGAAGAAGCGCAAGAACAATTTGGTTTCTTACTTGAAGCCTTTGAGTATGGTGTACCGCCACATGGAGGACTTGCATTTGGTTTAGACCGTTTTGTAATGTTACTTGCTGGACGCACAAATTTACGTGATACAATTGCCTTCCCGAAAACGGCTACGGCAAGCTGTCTATTAACTTCAGCACCAAGTGAAGTTTCAGAAGCACAATTACAAGAGTTAAATCTGACAGTAAATAAGAAAAAAGAAGATTAATTATTTGAAATAAGAGAGGCGTTCCATTAAAAATGGAATGCTTCTTTTTTTATCTCATTAGGTATATTGGCGTTTTATAAATAAAAGTCGTTTAAAGCTTTATCTCTAGTAAAATTATTAAAAATTAATACAAAAATATCTTTTTTGGTAATAATATATTCAAGTGTGATTATTAATAGATTATTTAATAGAATAATAATCAAATTTAGTAATAGTTTTAAAAAAATTTAATATTTTTTCTAATTTATATTGAAAATTCAGATAATTGATGATAAGATAATAACAACACGAATCCTGAATTACACGTAAGTACTCTTCTTGACATTACAGTTTTGACCGAACAACAATTAAAAGGGAGTTCAAATTTTAACTTGGCAAACAAGCCCTGGACGCTGAGGGAAGTTTAAAAAGTTAATGAGAGCACCCACCTGCAAGGGTAGTGGGTTCAAAACAACAAGGGTTACGGTATTATCGGGATTCGTACCATGCAAAACTCTTCTGTAATTGCAGGAGGGTTTTATTTTTTTGCTATTTTTCGAACTTTTGTACATCCTAAATAAGCAACAAAGTAAATTTACTTCATTATTTCGATATGTTATAATTCCGAGTAGTAAAATATAGATTGAGAGGCATAAAACATGTTACATCAGTTTTCTAGAAACGAACTCGCAATTGGTAAAGAAGGTTTAGAAAAGTTAAAAAATACTACGGTTGCTGTACTAGGTGTTGGTGGCGTTGGTTCTTTTGCTGCGGAAGCATGTGCTAGAAGTGGAGTAGGCCGTATTATTTTAGTTGATAAAGATAATGTAGATATTACAAATGTTAATCGTCAATTAGTGGCTTATTTATCGACAGTGGGTAAATCAAAATCTGCTGTGATGAAAGAGCGTATTGCAGATATTAATCCAGAGTGTGAAGTTATTGATATGCATATGTTTTATACAGAAGAAACATATGAGAAATTCTTTGAACAAGGAATTGATTACGTAATCGATGCTTCGGACACTGTTATGTATAAAATTCATTTAATGAAAGAATGTTTGAAAAGAAATATCCCTATTATTTCAAGTATGGGTGCTGCAAATAAAATGGATCCAACAAGATTCCAAATAGCAGATATTTCAAAAACTCATACAGATCCATTGGCAAAAGTAATACGTACTAAGCTTCGTAAAGAAGGAATTCGAAAAGGTGTTACGGTTGTGTTCTCAGATGAGTCACCAATCATCGCTCGTCCAGAAGTAGTGGAACACGTAGGTAACCCTAATGCTCAAATTCGTAAAGCGAAAATGCCACCATCTTCAAACGCATTTTGTCCTTCTGTCGCAGGCTTAATTGCAGCTAGTTGGGTAATTAACAATATTTTAAAAGATATAAAAATCACAAGAGTTCAGAATTAACTAACCACCGCAGTCATAATTATATGGGAAGGTGCGTCCAAATTAATGGGCGCACCTTTCTTTATACGTTATATAGCTTGTACACCTTGAATATTGGTTGTTTCATTATATGTTTCCTCTACAAATACAGAAATTTGATTATGTTCTTTATTAACTTCGCTAAGAATGGTGCTCAATTGGTCAATCGCAGAGGAGCTTTGTTCGATAATTGCTGCAAATTCGTTTGTACTTTCTTGTATAGACTTACTATTATTTTCGATAGTATTTACAGCAAATGTGAAATCTTTAATTTCAGTTTGTAATTGTCCCATCGCATGAAACAATTGTGTAAAGGTATTGTTAGATTTTTCAGCTGTTTCGATTTGAGATGAAATACGCTGCAACCCGGTAGTCAAATTATGGAGTGTATCTTTGTTGTAACTATTTACTTGATCTAAATTTTCATCAATTTTTACTAAAGTTTGGTCTGTTATATTGGCTAATTTTCGTATTTCATCTGCTACTACTGCAAACCCTTTTCCGTGGTCTCCAGCTCTTGCAGCTTCGATAGAGGCGTTTAATGCTAGTAAATTTGTCTGTGTTGTAATTTTTTGAATGTCTGATGTAAATTGATTTGTTTCTTCAATTTTCTTAGAAAGAAGTAGAAATGTTTCATTTAGTTCATTGAAAAATGATCTAAATGAGTCAATTTCTATTTTTAGTTGATTCATTACTTCGTTTCCAACTGTTGCACTCTGACTAGCAAGATTGACACTTTTCACAATTTGATTTAGCTGATTTAACATAGTTGTTAATTCAGCTGATGTTGCTTCGACACTATTTACTATATTTAAGACATATTGAGATTGACTATGGGAACCAACACTTACTTCGTGAATTGATGCGAGCATTTCGCTTTGCGCTCTAGAAGCCTTTGTCATACTTTCAGTAATTGTTTGAAGTTTGGATGTAATTTTTTTAACAGCAATTTCAAGTTGATTGTGTAAATTTTGTTCTTTAACTGCCATTTCATGGGATGCTAAACTTAAAGATTCGATACTTTCCAATAATCTTTTGTTTTGACGTACTTGCAAAAAGATTGCGAGACCCATTAAAAAATGAACGACAAATACATTCGCCGGTTCTACCATAAATCCTGTTGTATCAAGGATTACATTAAAAAGTAAACAAATGACAGAACCGATAAATCCAACAATAAATATACTCAATTGATTATGAATACTTGCTAAAACTAAAACAAAAAAACTTAGTATGATAGTTGCTAAAGTAACTTTATAACTGGCGATGGTTCCGAAAACGGTAATGACACCAGAGATTATAACTACATATGGGAAAATCGGACGAATTGTTTCAATTTTATGTTGTATAGCAAAAATAATTAAAGTAATGAAAACAGGAATAATTAAAGATAGTGCAATTCCGATTGGTCGACCAATGATAAATTGAGCAATGCCTCCTAAATTGGCGGCTAGAGCGTAAACGATAATTAAAATCTTATTTTTCGTCTGTAAATCTTTCTTTCTTAACAAGTCAAAATTCATAAAAGCCACCCCCTGAAAAATTATCGTATTGTCAAAACTTATATATATAAATCGCTAATAATCGTTGGTTTTATAGTCTTTTACGCAAAAAAACTTGCCACCCCCTGGATTTTGGTGTTAGTTGAGGTTACCACACACAAA
>NZ_RBZN01000020.1 GCF_003628435.1 Ureibacillus endophyticus
CAATCGGCGTAGCGAACTCTTGACAAACCGAATGGAGAAAAGGTTAAAATTGGTATTTGGCGAGGGTTATTTAGTGTGCCTACTTTTTCCTCTTCGCCCTCAAAAACAAGGCGCAACCTTTTCGGAATGTTTGTCAAGAGCGATTGTCATCTCGTTCGAAGAGTAATTTTGAGCCTAATACTTTGTGATTTTCAGTTTTTCATAGAAGTTTTTACACTACCCTTTGATCGACCCTGAAATCGGTAAGGAATGATCGCATTTTAAGATTAATCTTCCGGGTATCTTAAAACCTCTACGCCCTTCAATGAGCTTTTTCATCTGAGGAATTTCTTTAAGAGGAGATTCAATTATTCCTTTTAATTTTTCTGTTTCAGGAAAAGCTACTTTTATATATGAAGAAAGTCGATTCAATCGTTCACTTGCTTCATGCATTTGTTGAAATGAGAATTGTTCTTGATTAGGTATGGGTTTTCTATTCGGATTTATCCATAATACTGATTTTAAGTTCTTTATTTCATTTATTAGATGGATTTCATCTAATTTTGAGATTGATTCTTCTCGTTCAATCACTCATCTCACCCCTTTTTTTTGCTAAAATTGCTCGTTCACAAATTTGTCGAAAATTCCTTTCGAAGGCAATATTATTTTTTTCCGTTCGTTTTTTCGGTCCTTTAGTGCGTCCACCTGCTTTTCTAAATTTTGCGCTTTCAAAACGAAATGCGAGCAATTGGTCTATGTTGTCTGCTGTCATTTCTCTTCCATTTTGATCAATGACAAAGGCACCTTTTGCCAAACACATGGCAGCTAATCCATAATCCTGTGTTATAACAATATCATACTTTGTAACCGCATTCACTAGCTTAAAATCAACGGAATCGGGTCCTTTCGGAACGATAATTGTTATTGCATTCTCCCTTTCTATACGATGGGAAGTATCGCAAAACAAGAACGGTTTAATCTCATAATCAGATGAAACAAATAGCGCCAAATCAATAACTGGACATGCATCTGCATCAATTAATAGCTGTAAAATCGTTTCCACCTCCAGAAAATAATTCCTTTAATTTATTATATTTATATAATATTTTTCCAACCATTACACAGGTTACATCGGTTTGTCACCAAAATCTTTTATTGAATTGTTCGAAAAATCATAATACTATACATTCATCAACAAATTTAGGGGGTCACACAATGACGACACAATTCATCGACAATAAAACAGCAGCACAAGAGTATATAGATTCAGTATTCGCACAGGTTAAAGCAAAAAACGGACACCAAGCAGAATTCTTACAAGCCGTGGAAGAAATTTTCCTTTCTTTAGTACCTGTTTTTGAACAACATCCTGAATATATTGAAAATAATATTTTATCTCGTATCGTAGAACCTGATCGTATTGTTTCATTCCGTGTAGCATGGCAAGACGATAACAACCAAGTACAAGTAAACCGTGGTTACCGCGTTCAATTTAATAATGTAGTTGGTCCTTACAAAGGCGGTTTACGTTTCCACCCAACAGTAAACGAATCAATTATGAAATTCTTAGCATTTGAACAAATCTTCAAAAACTCTTTAACAGGTCAACCAATCGGTGGTGGTAAAGGTGGATCTGACTTCAATCCAAAAGGTAAATCAAATTCAGAAATTATGCGCTTCTGCCAAGCGTTCATGACAGAACTATACCGTCACATTGGTCCAGATGTCGATGTTCCTGCAGGTGATATCGGTGTTGGAGGAAGAGAAATCGGTTATTTATATGGCCAATATAAACGCATCCGTGGCGCTTACGAAGCAGGCGTATTAACTGGTAAAACTCCTGGATACGGCGGTTCCCTAGCACGTAAAGAAGCAACTGGTTACGGATTAGTATACTTTGTAGAACAAATGTTATTAGAGAAAAAAGAATCATTCTTAAATAAAACAGTTGTTGTATCTGGTTCTGGTAACGTTGCAATCTATGCAATCGAAAAATTACAACACTTTGGGGCAAAAGTTGTATCATGTTCTGATTCTAACGGATATATTTATGACCCAGAAGGTATTGATTTAAAACTAGTTAAAGAAATTAAAGAAGTTAAAGGCGATCGTATCAAAACATACGTAGATTATCGTCCAAGTGCAACATATACAGAAGGATGCACAGGTATCTGGACAATTCCATGTGATATCGCATTACCATGTGCAACTCAAAACGAAATCGATGGCGATTCTGCTCGTACATTAATCGCTAATGGCGTGAAATTCGTTGCAGAAGGTGCAAACATGCCTTCAAACCTTGAAGCAATTAACTTATTCTTAGAAAACGACGTATACTTCGGTCCAGCAAAAGCTGCAAACGCTGGTGGTGTAGCAGTATCTGCATTAGAAATGGCTCAAAACTCTGGCCGTAACTACTGGTCATTCCAAGAAGTAGACGAAAAATTAAACAACATCATGAAATCTATCTACACAAACAGTAAAGAAGCAGCTGAAAAATATGGTTACCCAGGTAACTTAGTAGTAGGTTCAAACATCGCTGGCTTCGTAAAAGTAGCTAACGGTATGCTTACTGAAGGTGTGTACTAATTAGAAAAGCGGAGAACGCTCGCCTAGCTCTTGAAGGCACTGGAGACTTCCGACTAGCGTGTTTACACGCGCCGGAGGAAGTTGAAGTGTCCGAAAGAGCTAGCGTTCGCAGCTAGACAATCTAGAAAAGCGGAGCGCGTTCGTTCAGCCGTGACAGAAACTGGAGACTTCTGACAAGTGTTCTTGAACACGCAGGAGGAAGTTGAAGTTTCCGAACGGCTAACGCGCGGAGCTAGACATTAGAAAAGCGGAGAACGCTCGCTCTATATATCCAAAGATAATACATTGTTCGATATAATAAAGGGGAATAATATACAACCGAATTCTTGTAATTCGGTTGTTTTTTTATTGGAATTTTTTTACATTCCCCTTCATTGTTGCGCATTTAATGAAAATACGGAACATTTATTTCAAATTTCTGAAGAGATAATTTAAGAACAAAGGTTAAGGAGAAGTAAAACTAGAAGAATCTTGAGATATAATCGATACATAAAAAATGAATAACATATTACATTTGATATTAGAAGTAGCTTCGAATTAATGGGAAATTTACAAATTTAACAATTACTATGGTTGTTAATTACAGTATATAGAAACTTAACCGAAAAGCTTGTGTCAAAAGGTAACTCTAATAATAAACATTTTTAAATCTTAAAAAAGCTATTGTGCATTAAACGATTTTCTTTGATTTCTGTTGAAAATGAAGATTGAATGAATAAAGCACTTAAAGAAATGTAATAAAAAAATCACCTAGCAATTCAGGTGATTTTTTATTTCCGTAATGATTCTAGTTAAATATTCAGTCTCCCCTCTCTTGTTCACGTTGTCTCTTAAAAGAAAAATATGGTACAATTATTTCGAGTTCCGTAATAATTTCAAGGGGAAAAGGAGGAGCAATATGTTAAAACGTAGCGAAGTAAAACTAGAAGAAACTTGGGATTTAACTGATTTATTTGAAAATGAACAACAGTTTGAAGAGGCATTACAAGAGGTATCAGAGGAAGCTACAGCGATTGAAGCAAAATTTAAAGGGAAAATCACAAATTCAACAGTTGCTGTAGAAGTAATTACCTTATACAAAAACTTATCCGAAAAGCTTGTGCCAATCGGTAACTATTCGCAGCTTTCTTTAAGCGTGGATCAAACAAATGACACAGCCCAAATGCGTGCTGCAAAGGTTGGCCAACTTTACTCAAAAATCAGTGCGCAACTATCATTTATTACTTCTGAATTATTACAATTAGATGAAGAAACACTTACAGAAACAAAAAATAAGGCCCAAGATTTTTCTCACTACATCGATAAATTAATACGCAAAAAACCTTATCAATTACATCCTGAAGTTGAAAAAACGTTAGCTGCTTTCGGATCAATTTTTGAAGCTCCATATGAACTTTACAACACAACCAAACTAGTTGATATGAAATTCGAAAACTTTGAAGTGAACGGCAAAAGCTATCCACTAAGCTACAACTCTTTCGAAGGAGATTGGGAGCTTGAAACGGATACAGACATTCGGAGAGCGGCATTTACCGCATTTTCTAACAAACTCCGTGACTATCAGCATACAACGGCAAAAACCTACGATACCCACTTAAAAATCGAAAAAACAGAGTCTGACTTACGCGGCTTTAATTCTATTTTTGATTCATTGCTTTTTGAGCAGCAAGTTGATAAAGAGCTTTATGACCGCCAAATTGACCTGATTACAAGTGAATTAGCCCCGATTATGCGTAAGTATGCGAAACTTCTACAAAAAAGTCATGGATTAGAAAAAATGACGTTTGCTGATTTGAAAATACCATTAGATCCTTCATATGAGCCAAAAATTTCAATAGAAGAATCTCGTCAATATATGAAGGACGGTTTGTCTGTCTTAGGTAAAGACTATCAAGCTATGCTAGACCGTGCATTTGACGAAAGATGGATTGATTTTGCCCAAAATATCGGAAAATCCACAGGAGCCTTTTGTTCAAGCCCATATGGTTATCACCCTTATGTATTAATTTCTTGGACTTCTCGCATGAATGAAGTGTTTGTTTTAGCCCACGAACTTGGGCATGCTGGGCATTTTTACCTTGCCAATGCAGAACAAAACATTTTTAATGCCCGTCCTTCCTTATACTTTATTGAAGCACCTTCAACGATGAATGAAATGCTTATGGCCAACCACTTACTTTCAAATTCAAATGATGCAAGGTTCAAACGCTGGGTAATCTCTACAATCATTGCTCGAACGTACTATCATAATTTCGTTACCCATTTATTAGAGGCCGCTTACCAACGTAAAGTTTACGAAATCATCGATGATGGTGGAAGTGTCAATGCTTCGATTTTAAATAAGTTGAAACGCGATGTATTGGTTGATTTCTGGGGAGATGCAGTTGAAATTACAGAAGGCGCCGAATTAACGTGGATGCGTCAACCTCACTATTATATGGGCTTATATCCATACACTTATTCAGCCGGATTAACAATTGCAACAGAAGTCTCTCAACGCATTTTAAAAGAAGGCACACCTGCTGTAAACGATTGGATTAATGTATTAAAAGCCGGTGGTACAAAAACACCTGTAGAACTTGCTCAAATGGCAGGTGTTGATGTGACAACAGATCACCCACTTCGAAATACAATCCAATTTATCAGTTCATTAGTCGACCAATTAGAAGAACTAACTGCACAACTTGAAAATTAAATAAATCTCCAACAGCCTCAATTGTGGGCTGTTGGAGTGCTTATTTTTAAACTCCTGCTTCAACTTTTAACGGTTGTTGGAATAAATCTGAAACCCCAGTTTCAATTGCTGCACTTCCTACCGCTTTTGCTACAGCAGGTGCAACACGTTCATCTAAAGATTTCGGAATTACATAGTCTTCATGTAACTCTTCATCTGTTACAAGGGAAGCAATTGCTTCTACCGCTGCTAATTTCATACTTTCATTGATATCAGTAGCACGAACATCTAATGCCCCTCTAAAAATACCAGGGAACGCTAATAGATTATTTACTTGGTTTGGATAGTCAGAACGGCCAGTCCCAATTACTCGTACCCCCCATGCTTTTGCATTTTCAAACGTAATCTCTGGATTTGGATTTGCTAATGCGAAAACAATAGGATCTGAACTCATTGATTTAATATGCTCTTCTGTTAGTAAGTTTGCAACAGATACACCGATGAAAATATCTGCTCCTACTAGCGCTTCTGATAAGCTACCTTTAATACGGTTCGGGTTTGTAATATATGCAATATTTTCTTTAATAGGGTTCATTCCTTCTGTTCTACCTTGATAAATAACCCCAGTTGAATCACACATTACAATGTTTTTATAACCGATTTGAAGTAAAAGTCTTACAATCGCAATACCTGCAGCACCGGCACCGTTAATTACGATTTTTACATTTTCTTTTTGTTTATCAACAATTTTAAGTGCATTTTGTAGTCCAGCCCCTACAACGATTGCAGTTCCATGTTGATCATCATGGAAAATTGGAATATTACATTCTCTTCTTAAACGATCTTCAATTTCAAAGCAACGTGGTGCTGAAATATCTTCTAGATTAATTGCACCATACGTAGGGCTAATCGCTTTAACAGTACGTACAATTTCATCCACATCTTTTGTATCTAAACAAACTGGAACAGCATCCACATTTGCAAAACGTTTTAATAATAGAGCTTTCCCCTCCATTACTGGTAACGCTGCTTCAGGGCCAATATCCCCTAAACCTAAAACTGCTGTGCCATCTGTTACAACTGCTACAAAATTCCCTTTAATTGTATAGTCATAAACCCTTGAACGGTTATTTTCGATCTCAATACATGGTGCAGCTACCCCAGGTGAATAAGCTAAACTTAAATCGTATGAATCTACTACTGGTATTTTATAGTTAATTTCCAGTTTCCCTCTATATTCACTATGCATTTCGATTGCTTTTTTCATTAAATCCATTTTCATCCATCCCTTCTTTATCCAACCAATAATTCTTATATTTTTGTATCATAGTGCTTTATTGCGTTAAAGTCAACGGAATTTTGCTAATTTTTCTTTATAAAATCTTCATTTTCGTTGAATTTGCGCGTTTTTTAATAATTGTGCAAATATTCACAAAAGGTTTTTTACCAAAAATAATTATATTGGAATAATTCGTGTAAACACTTTCATTTTTCTACACCATATATATCAGGGGGTTCTCTGTGAAGAATTACACGTTTTGCTTTAGTAGAGAAAATAAGAAGTTTTTCACAAACTTTTTTAAAATTTCTGAAAAAATTTTCAAAAAAAGTTCACTTTTTTTTCGATTGAATAATAGAATTGAAAAATATTTTTAGAGGGAAATGGAAAAATAAGGGTCAGTAATTTATTTTCTAACGGCTAGATACTTTCTAATAAAAGATGTATTTTTCTAATTTCATACCAAATTTTCTATTAACATGATAATTCTTCTATTAATTCCATAGATATTTAAATTAACCAATATCCCCTTTTTAGAAAAATAAAAAGCTATCTACACAATTTGTGTAAATAGCCGTTTTTGGTTGGTAGCCAATATATATTATTATTTTTCAGTGTGCTCGATTAATAGGTGTAAAAATTCGATTGGTACGTACGTTTTCTTTTCCTCTAATAACTCAGGTGCTTCTTTAAAGAATCTTAAGGCTTTGTTGTATCCATAGGTTGTGGAACCGCGCGTAATCGTAAAGGATAGATTGCCTTTTGAAACAATTGCTCCTTTTCCTGTCGACTCAACTTTGAACCCTAATGTTTCCGCTACAAGTCGTAAAGGGATCATTGTTTCACCATTCACATCATAAAAATCAGTTTCTGCAATTTTTAACGCTTTATCAACAGCCGTTTGTTCACGTTCTAGCAAAATGACTCTTTTTGGACCTGTTTGGGCTGGATAGCTTTCTAGTACCACTTCATAGAATATGAGAACTTCTTTATTAATAATTTCATCTTTTGAAACTAGTTTTTTAGAGAGATTCTCCATCACAGTTTCTTTTGATAAATGAATGATTAAATCTTGCTTTTTATTAAGTAAATTTTCATCAAATTGTTGAAGTTCTACTGTGCCAGGTTCATCAGTATGAACAATCACCACATCTGTTGAATAGCGTGGTGGGTAAATCATCATCATTGGCTTAGATGAATCCACATACCCTGTAAATTCCATACCCTCTTCAAGTTTTACTTCTTTACCAGTATTATCAAAAACTAAAGTTTGATTATTAAAATAGAATCCATACTCCTCTTCGTCTGTTTTGACACTTGCAAAGAAAGTCCCTTTTGATTCTTCAGCAATTTTTGTGATGGTACCAGTAATTGTATAGAAGTTCATTTGCTGCACTTCTTCCTTTTGATCCACTACAGGGACTGGTTCTAATTCATTTGCTCCTGCAACGGGAGAAACCATCGTGCCTGCAATTGCGGAACAAAGTAATATCGATAATGTTTTCTTCAATTATGTCACTCCTCTCTCTGTTTTCGTAAAATTAGTCGAGGCACGAGAAAAAAGGTTACACAATAGAAGAAAATTTTTTATTTTTTTATGGCCAATTCCGTTAAAATGGACGTTACCATATGCAAGGAATCCCATTCTCCAAAAGAAATCTTTGTAATGGGATATTTTCGTTTAAATAATGCTTCATGAATTTGGCGTGGATTATAGCCCTCTTCATATAAACGAAGCACTTGCCCCTGAAGGTTTAATAGATAGTCTCGCTTTCGTTGTAACATTTCCCTTCCATTTTTAACAAAACCAGCATGACAGCAATACATTTCATTAAAATCATAGGTTAGAACCTTTTCAATAGAACGCAGGATTGTTGGAATACTTTCATTTCTTAAAATTAGTTTCGTTTTTGGTTGAACAAACAAATCTCCTGTAAAAAGCTGCCCTGTCTGTTGATTTAGTAAAACGATATGGTCTTCTGCATGCCCTGGTGTTTCAATCACATCCCAAGTGGAAGTGCGCGAGGAAATCGTTAAATCCAACCCTCTAGCATGAAACGGTTTTCGTTTACCCCAAAACAGTTTTCGATACATCGGATAATGGGCAGGCTTCTTGCATTCTTCTACAGACATTTGATGAATATAAATTGGTACAGACCTCTGCTGTTCAATGATAGAGGCGCATCCAGTATGATCTTCATGATGATGTGTAATAACCACTTGCTCATAATCTTGCCCTAATAAAAATGGTGTTAATTCTTTCATAAGTGACCTCGGACCCGTATCGACTAACATTCCATCGACTACGTAACAATAAACATTCATGGATACTTTATTAAACGTCACTTTTCCATTAGCGTAACTGATGCCATTGATATTGCCAAAATCAATACTTTTCTTTATCATCATCTATCTACTCCCCCCTTCATTTAATGAATGACTATTCATTCATATGCGAAAATTAAATGAAACGTATAATTTGACGTTATACGTTTCATTTTTTCACTTATTTATTATCTCCAGTGTCCACATCATAATGATTAATCCAATCACTAAAGCTGCCGACATACAGCTTTAAATTGTCATAACCAGCATCGGCTAGGATTGCATATAATGGTGATGCAGTAACGCCTGAACCACAATACACGACGATATCCTCGTTTTTTTGTACAACATTTAATAACTCATCTTTGAATCGTATTGAAGGACCCTCTTTTAACTGTTCCCAATCGTAATTAATCGCATTCGGAATATGTCCGGCTACTTTATCAATAGGTTCCATTTCTCCTCGATAACGAATAGCTGCACGAGCATCTAACAGTTTTGCATGCTCCACACCATCTACAACATTTTTCACGTATTGGCGATTTACATAAATTCCTTCGTTCCAATCAATATTTAATGTTGTTGGATTGAACTTAGGTATTTCGTTTGTAACGTTAAAACCTGCATCCTTCAAAGCATCTATTCCGCCATTTACGATATAAACCTTTGGGAAGTTCGCGTATTTTAACATCCACCAAGCACGGGCTGCAAAAGGTGCCCCACCTTGATCATACACATAAATCGTATCTTCGTAACTTAAACCAGATTGCTCGAACAATTGTTGTAATTGAGCTTTAGAAGGCATTGGGTGTCTGCCTTCTGTGCTCGATAAATCGGATAAATCCTTTTCTAAATCCCAATAAATACTACCTTCAATATGCGCGTTTTGATACTCTTTTAGTCCCCACTCTTGGTCTTGTAAATTAAAACGAGTATCAATAAATCGACCAGATTTTACTTCGGTTGCTTCAACAAATACGTTCCCCAAACACTATACCCCCGTTTTTTGTAAGTCTGCATAAATAGATTTCCAAGTTTCTAATCTGCTTTCTTCTTGAAGTAATAGTCTTTCTGTTTCGATTTGGTTCATTGCTTGATTTGAAATGTGCTCATTTAAACGATTTGCTTCGTTTTGAATAAAGTTCGTTGCCCATTTCAACAATTCCTCTTTTTCCTTCTCTAAATAGCTTTGAGCGTCTGGCTTAGTGATATCTTCTAAAGCAGCTTTTAAGTTCTCTTTCTCATTCTTCTCAAAGAAGGCTTTTGCATTTTTGAAATGAGATTTCACTGTTGCATATTTATTAAAGTCTTCAAATGGACCATCAAAACTTAATAAATCCGGCTCATCTGGCTCATAAGCAATAAATGAGAAGCTGTTATTTAACTCTTTTAATCCACGTACTTCATCTTTGAAACGTTCAATCATTTTCTTTTGAATAAACTGAACTAAACGGAAGTTCGTTACACGTAACTCTTGGGCAAAGTCAAATTTCAATGCATTTAACGTTTCTTTTAAAGCTGTTTCTAACGCATTTTGAACTGGCATAGACGCAAATGTTGATGGATTATAGCTTTCTCTGAAGAAGTCAGGATAACGATAATACACACGTTGCATTAAGTAATACAATAATTCATCCAGTTCTTGTTTTAGGTCACTTTCAACCATATGAGTTGAAGTTGTACTATACGTATTTCGAACATGTTGCTCTAATTTCGCAAGTTCTTCTAAACGCTCATCTTTACGTTTTAAGTTTTCTTCTGTTTGAGTAATTAGGTCTGAGAATCGGTTATGTGTTTTTTCCACTTCTTCGTGTAACGCTTGAATCGCAATCGATGTTAATTCTTCATTTAAGAAATGATGGAAAGCTTGTTCAAAATCATGCATACCAGAATTGTGCTCTTGTTGTTCCACTTTTTCGCGAAGGGCTAATAAACTTGATACCCCGTAAAGTTTCGGGAAGCGAATTCCGAAGCGTTGTAATTCATTACGTACATAGCTTTTTACTTCTTCCTCTTCTTCTTTCGTAGAAGCTAAGTCAATCGCATTTACAACGAAGAACATTTTATCCAATTCAAAGGCATCTTTTACACGACCTAATTGAATTAAGAATTCACGGTCAGCTTTTGCAAAGGCATGATTGTAATACGTAATGAATAAAATTGCATCTGCATTACGGATATAGTCAAAGGCAACCCCTGTATGACGAGCATTAATTGAGTCTGCCCCTGGTGTGTCAACTAATGTAACACCCATTCTTGTTAATGGACTATCATAGTAGAAATCAATATTGTCTACAAAACATGAACGATTTTCTTCCGCAACAAATTTTTCGAACTCTTCACGGTTAACACGTAACGTTTCCCCAAGTTTCGATTCAAATGTTGGGAACCCTTGTGCAAAGGCACGAATAAATGATTTATGAACATTTAAACGCTCATCGGTTAATTGAACTTTAAGTCCCTCTTCAGCACGTGTATATGCTTCTTGTAGAGAATTAATCGTTAATCCAATTGCTTCATAAGAAAATTTAATGTCCTCTAATAATTGTTCTGCTGTTTTTAATTGAACGTCCGCAGTTTCGTGAGGATGTTCATCTGTAACAGGGCGTATTTTATTAATTGCAGCAGTCGTTGGGTTTGGTGAAACAGGTAATACTTTTGAACCCATTAAGGCATTAGAGAAACTTGATTTTCCGGCACTGAACGCTCCAAATAAGGCAATTGTGAAATCTTTTTGTTGAAGACGTTCTACCTTCTTCATTAAGAAGCTTGCAACTTCTTCAAAGCCATTTACTTTATTTACTGCATTTGCAGTACGAATAGCTGCTTGAATTACTTCATCGCCCTTCACGTTGAAGGAATTAGTCGTTTGTTGCTCTTCGAAAGTTTCTTCTACTTTTTCTTCTTTTGGAGCTAGCATTGCCGGGTCAAATAAACGAATTTCTTTTAGTGATTGTTCAAAATCGTTATGCCAGTTTTTCTCTTGAGCTTTTGCTGCATTGCGAACATCTTTTGTTGTTAAAGTAATCTCTTTTTCAGCAATTTGTTTTCTTTCATCTAACGTCATGATTGATTTAATTGCTGTCACTTTGCCTGATAAAGCATTTAACTTTGCCATTACAGGTGCAGATAAAGTAGTTGCTGCATTTTCTAAAACCGATTTTTGACTTGCTTTCCATTCATCTGTTGCATCAACAAAATAACGTTTTGTGGCTTCTGCTACACGGTTTGCAAAGTTTAGAAGCGCATCCCCCGTTGCTAGTGAATCTGCTTTCACTTGGTCTTCAATAAGAGAAAATGGAACATCAAATTGCATTGCATCGATTTGAGCAGCATTTTCATCCTTTAAAACACCTACATCTCTTAAAGATTGCTTCATTAAATTTTTCAAATGCCCGATAATTTGAGATTGTAAGATCGTTTTGTATTGGTCATACACGTCTTGAATACGGCGATTTTTTTCTTCTTCCGTTTTCTTTTTCGCAGTGAATAAACCGCCCACTTTAAATCCTGGTTGTTTACTTTCAAGATACAGTCGTAATTTTTCACGGAAATCTGCTGGGATAATTGCAGCATTTGCTAATAGCTCTTTACGCTTTTCTTTAAAGGACTCTTCCCAGTTTTCCATGGAGAATAGGTTTGTTTGTAATTTTAATTTTTCGTATTGGTCTAGAATGTCTTGACGATTTTCCCATTCGTCATCACTTAGAATATTTTCATATTCAGCAAATAAATTATTTTTCTCTTCCTCTAAAAACGCCAAATGTTCACTTTGTAATTTCTTTAGTGTATTTTCAGCAGTAAGGACTAATTGTTCCTGCCAATCGTTCATTGAGTCCATAACAATTTTCTTCACTGTTGTAAAGTCATTGTGAGGGTGATCAAAGTCTCTTAAAGATGTAAAGAAGACTCCTTTTGGTTCTACTCCCCACGCTGCAAAGGATTGGTGAACAGATTGTTTAAATTGTTCAAAAGATAACTCTTGTTCTTTATGTTTATCAATTTGGTTAACAATTAAATACACATTTGGGTTATATTTCATTAATTGTTTTGTAAATTGGAAGTTAAGCTCTGATTGCACATGGTTGTAGTCCATTGTATAAAATACGACATCCGCAATATGAAGTGCCGATTCTGTTGACATCGCATGGGCGTCATCTGTTGAATCCACACCTGGCGTATCCATCACTGTTACACCGTATGGAAGAGATGAAGCTTGATGGCCAATTTCAATTTGAGAAACAAGTTGCCCATTTTTACTAAGCTCTTTTACCGTTTTAAAATCATATCCTGCCTCAAATTTTACCGGCTTATCATGATGCATATAAACTATTGCAAAGTCTTCTTCAGATTTATGTACTTTTACAATGTTTGCACTTGTTGGAATTGGACTAGCTGCTAGTATGTCTTCCCCAGATAGGGCATTGATCATACTCGACTTCCCTGCAGAAAAGTGTCCAGCAAAACCAATTACATATTCTTTTTGTAAAAGTTTTCGTGCAAATAAATGAAGTTTCTCCATTCGTTCTGTGTCTTCATTGTTTTTATAAATTATGTATTGAACAGCGGATTGCTGTAATAGTTGCTGTAATTTTTCATCAAAAGAACTCATTAAAAACTATACCCCTTTTGTCTCATTATTGTCACAATTATATACTACCATGTTTAGTAGTCAAATCGGCTAAAAAATAAGAATAAAAGGGAAATAAATTTTATATTTGTATAATAGGATTAATACAATGGGGATTGAATAGAAGCTATATCGGTGTAGTGTCATTATAAGTGGGGTTATGATTTAATTGTTCTTTTCCAAACATAAGTACCGATTCCTGCATAAATGACTAATGTTGCACCTACAAAAGCATAAACCATTATTCTACACCTCTTTTTTCGTTAATGAGAATCATTTTCATCCATTATATGAAAAAAGTCAGAATATCGTCAAGTTCATTTTAATATTTTTTGTATACGAATATGCTAAGTAAATGGTAATATGAAAAAAAGCATAAAAAAGGGTGTATAAAATGAATAATTCGAAACATATTCAAACAATCTTGAATGGGTCTATGCACTCATTAAAAACCATTCTTCCTTCAAATATTAACTTTCATGCACCATCCATTTTGTCAGAACCATACATACAGAAGGAAATGGGCGTTTTAATTGGTTTATTAGGGGATATTAAAGGGAGAGTTATTCTTGATAGTACTTCCGATGCATTTAGTGCAATTGGAGCTCAAATGTTTGGAATGCCTCTAGAAGGTGAAATGTTAGAATCATTTACTGGGGAATTTGGGAACATGTTCGCAGGGAATTTATGTACGCATGTAGGAACGGGAGAATTAAATATTGATATAACACCTCCTACTGTCATGGTTGGTCATACAAAATTATTCGGTTTCGAAAAATGCTTTAGACTCCCTACAACAATAGAAAATGCTGGAGCCCTAACGATTCTTTTTACGATCGATGAGTAGAGATAGATTAATATTTTCCTAAAATAGCTACTTTAACACACTATTATCTGGTAATAGTGTGTTTTTTGTTATTTATTTATAATATTTACCTTTCACATTAAATTCACATTTGGATATCCAAAGTGTGATTTTTTTCACATCACGAGAAAAAATTTTTTAATATGATGAGTTCGTGAAATAATATTTCTCTAATTTAGGAGGGAGCTTCATGGGGAAACACAATAAGTCCAACGATAATTTAAAAGGAACTCTTTACGCTACATTTGGCGTAGGAATTTCTATCATTATTCTTTGGGCACTTTGTTTCAATTTATTTATGGATCGATTTTAGAAGAATGATATTTAAGGAGGATCATCAACATGCACATACACAAGTATGAAAAATGGTGGCTAACATTTGGCGCAGCCATGCTGATTGCGTTTCTCGTTATTGTTGGTGTGAGCGCATTTCATGGCGGTACGCATCCAAATAACTCAAAATGGACGATTAATTATGAAAAGGTAGATGAAATTGCACCTTTTGATAACCCTGGCGTACACAAAGTTGAAGGTAAAGATTGGGATTACGAAGTTGTTTTAGTTGCTTCGGCATTTAGTTATAACCCAATGGAAATTGAAGTTCCTGTTGGTTCAAAGGTACGATTTATCGCTACAACAAAAGACGTAGTTCATGGCTTTGAGGTTGCAGGAACAAATATTAACTTCATGTTAGAACCTGGTTATGTATCGGAAAAAATCACAACGGTTGATAAAGCCGGTGAATATGTAATCGTATGTAACGAATATTGCGGTACAGGTCACGCAATGATGTATTCTACACTTAAGGTGGTGGACACAGATGACAACAGCAACAGTCACTAAAGAAATAACAAAGAAAAACGGTAGTAAAGAAACTTTCAAAGAAAAATTTGTTCAAGTTGATCGTCGAGACGCAAAACTTGCATTAGCCCATATTGTTGTAGCATTTATCGCATTATTTTTAGGTGGTTTTGCCGGTTTATTACAAGTATTTGTACGCTCTGGTCAATTTAAACTCCCTGCAGGAATTAACTATTATCAAATCTTAACAGTACACGGTGTATTATTAGGACTTATTTTAACAACATACTTTATTCTAGGCTTCCAAACTGCAGCGATCAGCCGCACATCCGGAGCACTTTCTAATAAACAACGTACGATTGGCTGGGCTGGCTTCTGGATTATGACAATCGGTACTGCCGCTTCAGCAACAATGGTCTTATTAAATGAAGCATCTGTTTTATATACTTTCTATGCCCCATTACAAGCACACTGGATCTTTTATTTAGGTTTAGCATTGGTTGTTGTTGGCTCATGGACAGTCGCATTAGCACAAGGTTTACGTTATATTCAATGGCGTAAGGAAAATAAAGGTCAAACATCTCCACTATTATCATTTATGGTTGTTGTAAACAATCTAATGTGGTTTGTCTGCACACTAGGTGTAGCAGCTGAAGTATTATTCCAATTATTACCTTGGTCATTAGGCCTTGTTGAACGTGTCGATGTTCTACTATCTCGTACATTATTCTGGTATTTTGGTCACGCACTTGTTTACTTCTGGTTATTACCAGCATACATGATTTGGTATACAGTAGTACCTAAAGTTATTGGCGCGAAAATTTTCTCTGATTCACTAGCTCGTCTAGCGTTTATGTTATTCTTACTATTCTCAATCCCAGTTGGTGTTCACCATCAATTAACTGAACCAGGGATTGATGGATTCTGGAAATTCTTACAAGTTGTTTTAACATTCTTTGTAATTGTTCCATCCCTATTAACTGCATTCTCTATGTTTGCTACATTTGAAATTCGTGGTCGCGAACTTGGTGGAAAAGGTTTATTTGGTTGGTTCAAAAAATTACCTTGGAAAGATAGCCGTTTCTTATTACCATTTATCGGTATGGCTGCATTTATCCCTGGTGGTGCAGGCGGAGTTGTAAATGCTTCATACCAAATGAACGAACTAATCCATAATACAATTTGGGTAACAGGACATTTCCACTTAGCAATTGCAACAACAGTAGTGTTAACATATTTTGGTGCAGCTTACTGGTTAATTCCACATTTAACTGGACGTGTTTTAACTAAAAAGATGAACGATTTAGCTGTAACATCTGGTATTATGTGGACGATTGGTATGTTCATTATGTCTGGTGCAATGCATATTGCTGGTTTATTCGGTGCTCCTCGTCGTTCTGAATACTCAACTTATGGTGGCTCTGAACAAGCAGCAGAATGGATTCCATACCAAATTGCGCAAGCAGTTGGTGGAACAGTATTATTCATTGCGATTATATTAATTATTGGTATCGTGATTAACTTAATTTGGTTTGCACCAAAAGGAGAAGAAGAGTTCCCTCTAGCAGAACTTTCTCAAGGTGCTGAGAGAACACCAGCGATTCTAGAAAACTTTAAATTATGGGGTGTAATCTTGGTAGCCCTAATTCTAATTGCTTACACATTCCCAATCTTTGATATTATTAATAATTCTCCGCTTGGGTCAACTGGTTATAAGTTCTGGTAACAGTAGCCTTCCTGAACGAATTAATAGATTCGTTTGGGGAGGTTTTTTGTTTCCTTTTGGTAGGTACCAATTAAGCAATACAAATTCAATTTTAGGATATGACACATCTTTTTTCAATAAATTTTCCCATTTTAAAAGATACTTATTGGATACATCTTATAGATAAGTAAACAAAGGAAATTTAGTTGTTTTGATTGAGATTTTAATTAAGTTTTGTTTATGTGAGCGGACTTTAGTACACAAGCCGCAGAGCCAACTTGTGTTGTCTCTACGACTTGTCTTTGTACTTGTGTAAAGGTCCGCTCACTTTTAATTCCACTTTCTAAAACTTCTAGATAATTTGCGCGGCTTACAGTGGTAGGCCGCGTCTTCTAATATAAAATTCTATCTTTTTGAGGTGAAGTAAGTTGTTCTTTAATATCTTTCTTATCACTAAAAATATATCAATTTATTTTTATTAAAATAAAAACGATCTGCTTATACAGATCGCTCTATTAGTTGTTTTTTGTCGATTTTGCCTACGTGGGTTTTTGGTAGTTCTTCCACGAAGTCGATTTGTTTGGGTACTTTGTATACTCCTAGTTGTGTTCTACATAGTGCTAGGATGTCATCTTTCATTTCAGGTGAAGGATTTTTACTTACAATGAATGCTGTGACGATTTCACCCCATTTTTTATCGGGTATACCTACTACTGCTACTTCTTTCACTTGGGGATGGGTAATGATGCATTGTTCCACTTCTTGAGGGTAAACATTTTCCCCTCCAGTGATGATCATGTCTTTTTTACGACCAACAATGTAAATGTCGCCATCTTCATCCATTTTTGCTAAATCGCCTGTTTTTAACCAGCCATTGTCCAAACTCTTCGCTGTTTCTTTTTCATTGTTCCAATATTTTGTGAAGACATGTTTTCCTTGAAGGTATAACTCCCCTACTTCATTTACTTTACAAATTGCGCCTTCCTCGTTTCGTATCTGAACGGAATTAAATAGCATACTTTTCCCAACGGATCCTTTTTTCTTGGCTGCGAGCTCCGGTGAAATGTAAAAGTTGTTAGGTCCAGCTTCTGTCAGGCCATAGCCTTCTTTAAATTGAAGTCCCTTTTTGGCAAAATGGTCGTAAATAGTTTTAGGACAGGGTGCCCCACCGGATAAAAATACTTTTACTGTGGGAAAAGTGGACTCTTTGAAATAATCCGTATCCACCATGCCTTGATACATTGTCGGTACGAATAGAGAAATCGTTGTCTTGTAATCATTCACAGCACGAATTGCTTCTTCTGGGTTGAACTTATTGCCGATTACAACTGTGCCACCCACCATTAAAATTGGCAATGCAAGAGCGTTGATTCCACCTGTATGAAATAGAGGCATATAGTTTAACGTACAATCTGAAGGTTCAAGTCCCCAACTTACAATCGTGTTTAATGCATTACAGTTCACTGCATCAAAGGAAAGGACAACGCCTTTAGGTTTCCCGGTTGTTCCCCCAGTGTATATCATTAACCATGGATCGCTACCGCTCATACTTGTAGATTGATAGTCAGCTTTTTCTTCGCTGCACTGTAAAGTAAAAGTATGTTGAAAAATACGTTTCCCCAATTGTTCAAATTTGTGATCTGTTAATAGTAATGATGGTGTACAATCTTCAATTATATGAATTAATTCTTTTTCAGCGAGTCGCCAATTTAAGGGAACAAAGATGAAGCCGCCCAATCCGCAAGCAAAAAGTATCGGGAAGAAGTCGATACTATTTTCTGCAATAAGTGCCACACGACTTCCCTTTGATAGTCCCTTTTTCTGCAAAACATTAAGCCATTTTAAGGTTTCATTTGCTAACTCTTTATAAGTCCACTGCCTATTTGTTTGGATATCGATTAATGCAATTTTGAAAGGTGTTAAACTAGCTCTTTTTAAGATCCAAGACTCGCTATTAAGCATTTCAAACACCCTCCTATCATCACATCATTATTCCGCCATCAACATGTAATACATGACCTGTAATATAACTTGATTCGTCCGATGCTAAAAATAAATAGGCATTGGCAATATCCTTGGGTTCTCCTAAACGTTGTAATGAAACAATGGATTCCATATGATTCAAGACTTTTTCTGGCATCTTTTCAACCATATTTGTCCTCGTAAAGCCTGGTGCAACAGCATTGACATTAATGCCTTTTCTACCAAATTCCTTTGCCCAAGTTTTTGTCATCCCTACAACCGCCGCTTTTGTCGCCGCATAGTTCGTTTGACCAACATTGCCATAGACCCCACTAACTGAGGATGTATTGATTATCTTGCCATAACCTTTTTCAATCATATAAGGCACAACTGCTTGGGTACAGTTGAATACCCCTTTTAAATTGACATCTAACACTCGATTAAAATCTTCTTCTGTCATTTTCACGAGCATAGCATCTCGCGTAATTCCTGCGTTATTGATTAAAATATCAATCTTTGAATATTTTGATAGTACTTGTTGAACCATCGTTTTAACACTTGCTAGGTCCGCCACATTCACTTGAAGAAATGTCACATCAAACCCCTGTTCAAGAAATTGGGATTCTACTTGTTTGCCACTTTCTGCATCATAATCAGCAATCACTACTTTTGTCCCTTCATTTAGAAACACTTCTGCTGCAGCTTTACCGATTCCATTTGCTCCACCTGTAATAATTGCTACTTTATCTTTTAATCGCAAAATGCCCACCTCAATCTTTCAAAAATTGTTCAATCGCATTTTTCAGCTGGTCTAAATCGTCTAATAATGGAGAATGGCCACAGTTTACTAGCTTTACAACTTTCGCCTTCTCACCGAAATCTTCAATTAATTCCTCTGTCATATTACCTGGCACAACATAATCTCTTTCGCCATAGAGAATAAGTACTGGAATTAGAATTTTATCAATTTCACCAGTACCTTTTGCTGCTTCATTGTCGTGATGACTAATGTTGAAGGTATTTAAGACATGGTACACATCCGCTAAATTTCGTTGCGTCAGCATATCATCAACATACTCTTCATATTTTTGTTCATCTGGTTGGTTATGAGTATAGATGACAGCGTTCCAAACTGCCTTTAAGCCATCTCGATTTTTTGTATCGTATAAACCTTGCATTGGAATTGTTTTGCCAATGTCGTTTTCGATTTCAGCAATTGTCTTTAGTCGAATTGTACTTTGAGTGCCGTCTTCATTTGTTTGATAAAATGGATACCCCCGTGTAGATGCGGATGCAAGTAGCATTAATTTATTGCATAGTCCTGGGTAGTCAGCACAAAACTGCATCGCTACTGCTCCACCAGTGGACCAACCTAGTAAACTAAAGTCTTTTAATCCTAATGAATCCACGAAACTTTTTAAGTCATCACTAAAATCCCGCATATGGGTAATTCTATTTTTATAAGTAGACGCTCCAAAGCCGCGCAAATCTGGAGCAATAATCGTATAGCGAGGATCGAAATTTTCTATTAATACATCCCAATGTTTTGAAGAAGTCATATTACCATGAACAAAAATACAAAGTTCTTCTCCCCCGATTCGCTCACGGTAAGAAAGAGTTTCACCATTTGGTAATTCAACATATTTTAATTCACCCATGCCTCTGTCTCCTTTCGTTTCCCCCATTGGATAGTTGTTGCACCCCATGCATACCCAATTCCTGCACTAACTAATGTTACGATATCTCCTTCTTTAATTTTGCCCTCATCTAATGCTAGTTTTAGAGATAGTAACTGATCAATTTGACCAATATGGCCGTACTTCGATAAATAAATGGAGTTTTCTTCTTTTAAATCGAATACTTTTAACACATAATCATGGGCAGATTTTTTCATATGAAGCATGGCTAAATAGGATAAGTCTTCCTCTTTAAAGCCGCTTTTCATTAAAGAATTTCGAATAACTTTAATAAAATTATCTAGGGATCTCTGTTCAAGCCTTGTTTTCATGCCTTCTGGGTCGGTTACGTCAAAACGATATAATCCTTGTTCAAGTAAAAGTGGTGTTAAAGGCTGTTTTGTCCCTCCAACTGGAATCAACACATCTTCTGAAAAAGAGCCATCTGTAATTAAATCCGATTCATACACAATATTCTCCATTGCCCCTTTTTGCAAAATAAGTGCGCCTCCACCAGCACCTAAATTAAACATAAATCGCGTTCTTGGGTTGTTAAAATCGATTAAATCGTGATTACGATAGCCCCCTGCGAGAAGGACCGTGTTTATATCTTCATCTGAAGCCATTAAACTTTTCGCTAATTTTATCGCTAGTATTGCAGTTCCGCATCGCAACTGGGTATCAAAAGCCCAAGCATTCGTAGCCCCGATTTCTTCTTGGATTTTGATTCCTGCAGACCAAAGCGGATATTCTTTATGCTCCTCTCCAAAATAAATAACCACATCGATTGCTTTTGGATTAATATTGGCGTTTTGAATCGCCTCTTTTGCAGCACATATGGCCATTTGCACAGTATGATCGTCTTCACCTGCAATCGTTTTTTCTTCAATACCCATCTTTGTTTGGACGATATGAACTGGGATATTGGCAAGTCGAGCAATTTCTTCACTAGTCATGCGTTTGTCTGGTAAATAAACTCCTAATCCGATAATTCCTACGTTCATTTCGATCGCTCCTTCGATTCAGGTAAAGGGACTTGATCACGCTGCTTCCATTTTGAAATTTTTGTTAGGATGGAACCTACAATACCTTTTGGGAAGAACACAACCGCCAAAATGTAGATGATTCCAAAGAAAATAATCCATCGTTCAAAAATTGGATAATCCCTTGCTAATCCGGACAAGTAATGTTGTGCAAATTCAATAACAACAGAACCGACTAATGGACCAACTAATGTGCCAACTCCTCCGATGATGGTCATCAGTAATGCATCAAGGGTAATATCCATCGTCATCATACTCGTATTGACAAAGCGTAATGAAATCGCATAAAGTGACCCTGCTAAACTAGCAATCACACCAGCCACAATTGAAGAAATCACTTTGTAGTGTAATGTTTTAAAACCAAGTGATCTTGTACGTTGTTCGTTTTCCCGAATGGCAATGAGTACACGCCCTAATGGTGAATTCACAAATCTTCGCAGTATGAGAAAAACAATTACAAGACAAGCAAGAACACAAAAATAAAAGACGATACGATCTTTAAACACATCTGGTGCTCTAAAAGTAAACCCGTCATTTCCTTTCGTTACACTACGCCATTTTTCTGCAACCACTAGTAGTAGCCCAGAGATTGCTAGTGTTAACATTGCAAAGAAATGGCTTTTTAATCGTAAAGTTAACAATCCAACAAAGAAACTTAGAATCCCTGCTAAAACCATTCCAACGACAATGGAGCCGATAAATACAGGAATCGTTGGCTGAATTTCCTTTAACATGATCGCTGTTGAATAGGCACCGATTCCAAAGAACATAGCATGGCCAAAGGAAACAATTCCTGTGTAACCTAGTAAAATGTCATAGCTCATCGCCAATATGCCAAAAATAAAGATTTGCGTTAATAAAATCGTTAACGTTCTAGAATCTGCAACAAAAGGGAAAGCCACTAAAACAACTAGAAGTATGGCAAAAATGATATTTTGCTTCGATAATAATGCCGGTTGATTCATGTACTTTCCCTCCTAATCATTGAAAATAGACCTTGTGGACGGAAGATGAGTACAATAGCCATAAGAATCATGTTTACTGCTAAGGATAAATATGGAACATAGTAAGCCATGAAACTACCTGCTAACCCTACTAAAATGGCAGCAAGCAACGATCCTGAAAAACTTCCCATTCCACCGATAACCACAACGATAAATCCTAAAATGGCAAATTCCATCCCCATCTCTGCATAAATCGAACCTGAATATGGAGCCATCAACATTCCACCTAATGCAGCAAGGGAGGCACCCGTCATGAAAACAAATAAAAATACTCGTTTAATATTAATGCCCAATGCTTGAACCATTTCTTTATTAATTACTCCTGCACGTACGATAAGCCCGATTTTCGTACGAGTTAAAATATAATGGAAGATACCAAAAATAATAAAACCAACGACAATGATAAATACTCGGTACTTAATGACAATGACTTCACCGATTTCCCAACTGCCTGCTAAATAACTTGGCACAGTCACAGGAATGGCATTCGGTCCAAATGCTACTTTAATCATCTCTTGTAGGACTAGCATAAATCCGAGGGTAATTAAAATTTGTTGAACGTGATTGCCATATACCGGTGTAATAATTAATTTTTCCATAATGAACCCTAAAATGATTCCGGTAAGAATGGAAACTACAATACCAATGAGAAAACTTTCTGTATAGGCATAGGTAACTACACCTGTATAAGCTCCCCAAACGAAGAGACCACCATGTGCGAAATTCAACACATCCATCAAACCAAATATTAATGTTAAACCGGCAGCAAGAAGGAAAATTAACATTCCAGTTGCTAGGCCATTTATAACGAGACTAATTAATAAATCCATCCCATTTCCCCCTAGCCGATACCTAAATATTTTTGTTTTAGTTCATCGTTTTGAATTAACTCACTCATTTCCCCACTCCGAACCGTTCTGCCATCATCAATGAGAGTGTATGTGTCGCCAATATTGCTTGCCATTAAGAAGTTTTGTTCGACAAGGACAATGGTTGTTTGTTTTTTCATCTCCACAATCGCTTCCATAACCTTTTCTATCACGATCGGCGCTAATCCTTTTGAAGGCTCATCGATTAACAGCAATTTGCTATCATTTACAAATGCCCTCGCCATCGCAAGCATTTGTTTTTGCCCACCCGATAAATTTCCCCCTGCTTTTTTCCAAAACTTTTTCAAGTCAGGGAAAAGATTTAACACATATTCTTGCTTTTCCATTATTTCAGGCGTTTCTTTTCTAATCGCTACTTTTAAATTTTCCTCTACCGTTAATTGGCCAAAGATTCCTTGATTTTCAGGGACATATCCAATCCCTAAATTGGCTATATCATAGGTTGGTTTTTTAGTAATATCTTGATTTAAATAATGAACCGCACCACTGGATGCAGGGGTTAACCCCATAATTGTTTTTAAAGTAGTCGTTTTCCCCGCACCGTTTCGACCAAGTAAAACAGAGACTTCCCCTTCCTTCGCTTCAAAGTCAATCCCTTGTAAAATGTGATATTGACCTATATGAGTATGGATATTATGAAGTTTCAACAAGTTCTCCATCGTAAAGTCCCCCTAAATATGCATTTTGAACGGTTGTATTATTCATAATTTCAGTTGGCGTCCCATCAGCAAGGAGCTTGCCATTAAAAAGCACCATGATAGAATCGGATAAATCTAAAATCATATCCATCTTGTGTTCGATTAGTAGAATGGTTTTATTCCCTTGTTCTTTAATGGATTTAATCACTTCTAAAATTGCAGGTACTTCTTCTAAGGACATTCCAGCTGTAGGCTCATCAAGTAATAATACTTCTGTATCAAGGGCGAGTAGCATGGCAATTTCCAATTTTCGTTTTTCTCCATGGGACAATTGACTTGCAATGGCATGGATTTTATTCGATAACAATACTTGATCTAACAGTTCCACAGCTTTTTCTGTAATCTTTTTATAATGTAAATAATGTTTTAAGAAGTGGAATCGAACCTTTTCTTTTGATTGAACAGCAAGGCGAACATTTTCTAAAACCGTTAAGTTCGGAAAAACATTTGTAATTTGAAAGGAACGTCCCAATCCGATTCGCGTCCGTTCAATGGAAGATAATTTTGCAATGGATTGCCCTTTAAAAAACACATCCCCTTCAGTTGGTTTCAGTTCACCGCTTATTAAATTGAAAAAAGTCGTTTTCCCCGCACCATTTGGCCCAATGATGGATTTAAAGTGTTTTTCAGGCATTTCAAAGTTCACTTTATCAACTGCTTTATGACCACCAAATTGAATGGATAAGTTTTCAGTTCGAATAATTGGTTCCATGTGTTACTCCTCCCCCTTCAAATCTGTCCCTCTTAAAATCTTCTAAATTGAAAAGATTTTAAGAGAAACAGATCAAATGAATGATCTGTTCTCTATTTGATTAATTTAAGATTGGTGGCTCTGTTTCTTCCGGTGATAATTCACGAATTAACACAGGTACTGGATAATCCACACCATCTACTTTTTCTAAACGAATTGAATACATTGTTTGTAATGCTTGGTGATCTTCTTTACGGAAAGTCATTGTTCCTTTTGGCGTTTCAAAGGACATCCCTTCCATTAACGGAATTAGTGTATTGCCATCCGCATCCCCACCAGATTTTTCTAAAGCTTCCACAATGGCAATAGCTGCTGAGAAACCACCTGGTGTGAACAGGTCAGGTACTTCACCGTTATGACGTTTTTTATGTTCTTCTACTAACCAATCATTTACTGGATTTTGTGGTAGTGTGTGATAGTAAACCGAGAACCCTTCCATTCCCACTAGAGGACCCATCATTTGTAACGCGACAATGTCTGGTGCACCAGTAGAAATTTTGATACCGTTTTCTTGTAGCTTCATGTCCGCAATTTGATTCCAAGGCGAGTTTGCCCCTGCCCAAACAACAAATAAATAATCAGGTTTTGCTTCAATAATTTTTTGTAAGTTTGATGTGAAATCCGTTGCTGCTGGATCTGCATATTCCTCCACGACAATTTCAGCTCCTAATTTTTCTGCAGCTGTTTTAAATGCCGCAACACCATCCCAACCAAATGAGTAGTCCGGTGCAAAGGTTGCAATTTTCACACCATCGCCAGCAATGGCTGCAGCTGCTGCATACGCATCTTGTGAAGAGTTACGTGCTGTACGGAAAATGTATGGATTAAATTCGGAACCTGTAATACTGTCCGCTACTGCTGGTTCAACGATCATAATTTTTTCGTATTCTTCCGCAAGTGGTAGTACAGCTAATGTATCGCCTGAGCTGGAAGAACCAACTAAGAAGTCAACACCATCATCTTCTAATAGTTTTGTAGCTTTCTGAACCGCTACTTCCGGTTTTGTTTCAGTATCTTCCCAAATGACTTCGATTTTCTTACCTGCGACTTCCATCGTGCCATCCGTTGCATATTCTAAACCAAGTTCAAATCCCTTTTGCGTTTGTTTTCCATAAGATTCAAGTGCGCCTGTTAATGAGGCTAAAACACCGACTTTGATTGTGCCGCCCTCTGTTGTGGCTTCAGTCCCCTCTGCCTCTCCCCCTGTTGTAACCGTTTCATCCGAGTCCTTCGTTGCCGATTGTTCATCACTACTACAAGCTACCAACATCAGTACGACTAATCCCATGATGAAAAATAATGACCAAAACTTCTTCATCCGATTACCCCCTATCCTTTTATAAAGCGCTTACACTGCTTTGAATATAAGATACTAAATAGGAGTTACAAATTGGTTACAAAAAAATCGATATCCTCCGGGATAGGATATCGATTTTTTCTGCACCGAAAGCGTAGCGACAGGTGCACCATCCTTCATGTTCTGAGACAGCTTCTTTTTTGCTGCACCGAAAGCGAAGCGGCAGGTGCAAAAAAACCCGGATAGGATATCGATTTTTTCTGCACCGAAAGCGTAGCGACAGGTGCACCATCCTCCATGATTTATGACAGCTTCTTTTTTGTTGCACCGAAAGCGAAGCGACAGGTGCAAAAAGTTAGTATTAATTTAATTGCTTATCTGATTAAATCTAATAAAAATTCAAAAATAGAATCGTTTAGTGAGAGGACTCAGCACACAAGCCGCAGAGCCAACTTGTTGTTGTCTCTACGACTTGTCTTTGTGCTTGTGTTAAGGTCCTCTCACAATTGTTCCACTTTCTAAAACTTCTAATTTGTTACGCGGCTTACAGTAGTAGGCCGCGTTTTCTAATTGGTAAAATTGCTTCTGTCACGTAAAAAAAATAGGTTAAAACAAAGTTCATACTATTATTTTCTATTTTCATAGTCTCAAAAATTAGTTTTTTTGTAATCCGCTTATTTGTATATCTTCACATCAATAATTTTTTACTCTGCTACAAATTGTACTCTTATAGGCATATTCATTTGTTTTTAAATATTAAACTGTTATTCCTAATTGAAAGACAAAATGATAATCAATTAGTCTCCAAATAATTTAATAAAAGCTATGCACTGTTTACAAAACATATCCTATGTCACTAGAATTTTGGAGTAAAAAAGTGTAAGTCTTATTTTTAATACAAAAAACATTGCTGATTCACCTTCAAGAAACAAACCTAATTAATAAAGAAAAAGTCTTATAAACAAGAATATCTCTTTAATTTTGTTGAGAGTGACAAAATTGATGCCGTATCACTGCCAGAAAAGATTCTGGAATTCCATTCTAGAACGTGCAGTATTGATTTGAGAGAAATAATTCACCTCGATTTATGTAGAAAGATTTACCGTTAGAATACGCGGCCTACCACTGTAAGCCGCGCAATATATCGAGAATTTATTAGAAGGCGTACCTAGATGTGAGAGGACATTGCAACAAGCACTAAGACAAGCAGTAGAGACAACTACAAGTTGGCTCTGCTGCTTGTGTGCTTAGTCCTCTCACTATAAACGACTCTCATTTGAACTTCTATTAGAATAAATCCCAACAATCAGACTGTAGCAAGTACAAAAAAACACCAACGCATACAGAACCCAAATAGATTCTGTCTGCATTAGCGTGAAATCATTTCGTACACTAGGATTGTCGTTTCCATTGGCTCGATGTTTAATTCTTCCTCCAACACTTCCACACATTTCTCATACCATCGAACTGCTTGAGGACGGTTATTTTGATGGTAGTAGGCTAACATAAGCAATCGATAGCCCTCTTCCCACGTGCTATCAAGTTGAAGTAGTTTCTCTGCCCATTCTATTGTCGATTGATAATCTTCTAGCTCCGCATAAATTTGAGCAATCTTTTCATTTACCAAAATAACAAGTTTATGAAATTCAGCTCTTTTCCCTTCTACCCATTGGAAAGACGATAAATCTTCTAATACTGGTCCTTTGTACATGCTGTATGCCTTTAAGAGTAACTCCAATGCAAAATGCGTGTTTTTTTCATTTAATCCTAACTTCGCAAACTTCTCGAAAAATTCCATATCCGAGGAAAATGCTATAACAGGATGTAATTTATACATTGATTGCTTTCTTAAAATATATGGACTATCATCACGAGCTAAACGATCTGGCTGTAGCACTTTTAAACAAGCATTGTAGGCCACTTTAAAATCGCGGTTCATGGATTGTTCATCACTATTTGGCCATAACGTATGCATTATCTCTTCCTTTGCCACAAAGCGATTTCGATGAAAATATAAATATAAGAACAATTCCTTCGCTTTTTCCCGTTTCCACTCTTTATCTACTATTTCCAATCCATCTCGCTTCATTGTAAATGGTCCCAAAACACGCAAGGCAAAAGTATGCTTTGGAATTAAACTATCTGGATGTAATTGGAGAAATTGTGCAATTTGTTGAATGTTTTGGTCATTCGGCTTCGTTTGTAAAGCATAACTCACCGTCTCCCAAAAACTTAAGAATCGTTCTGGACCGAATAAAGTTCGTTTATTTAAAAAGAAGTAAAAATTATGTTCACTACATAACGAAGCAAATGATTCGAAGCATTGCATAAATTCTTGAGTATCACCATTTTTATAAGCAATGTAGGAAAGCCAAAAATTAGTCACCATCATCCCGTAATAATCAGGACTTATCTCAAATAATTCTTTTGCCTTCTCCGCGCATTTCTTCGCTTCTCCTAAATTATTATTCTCTAAATGAATAATCGTAGAAGCTGTAAGTAATAGTGCGGTTACCCATTGATCCTGCGCTTTTTCTGTTTCATACAAACCTATTTTTACAAAAGATAATGCCTCATGAAGAACACCTTGTTTTATCTTTACGATGGCTAAACCTAAATAAGATTCAGCTTTTGCCCTTGTAACATGAATCTCGTCCATTACTTCAATCGCTTTTAAATAACAAGTTTCAGCTTCTTCTAAAAGCAAGGGATTTAAAACCCAAGTTGCATGTCCTTTTCGTAAATAGGCTACCGCCAATGAAAACTGGGAATAATCTTGCAAACTATTATGAATTGTATTTATGGAACAGCGTAATGCCTCTTCATTTTCTCCTAGTAAAGATAGGATTAAAGCATGTAACACATCGGATTCACGATGGGCATCTAATGAATAATTATGTTCATTTTCCCTTTGTTGAATGAGTTTCCTTGCTTGAGCCAGTTTACCTTGCCTTAGCAAAATTCGAACGTCTAAATTTCCTTGGGCTAACACTTGTTGAGGAAGTCCTTTTGAAAGAACCCATTCTTCCGCTTCCCCAGCTCTACCTAAATTCACTAGGTTTTCAGCATATTGACGTTGCAATAAATGAAGTTCTTCCGCATCCATTTCTACCGTGTCAACAAGGTGCAATGCATTCATTAAATATTTTTGTGCAAAAGCAGGCTGAATCGTATCTAAATAAATATGGGCAATTCCAGCATTTGCCTTTAAAATATAAAAACGATCTTGTTGCTCAGTTGCAAATTTCATACATTTTTCATAGGCTTTTTTTGCTTTTTCATATTGCGCCCGATATCGCTGGCACTCGCCTTCGAAAAAATATAACGGATAAAAATGCTTCCTCGTATCTTCCCCTAGTTCCTTCACTCTTTCTAAAAAATAATCAAACTGACCTGCACGAATAAAGGTTGTTGCAAAAGACATTAATGTATTTGCAATGAGCTCTTCATCATTAGATTTGAATGCATGATATAAAGCATTTACAGGGTCTTTTTGATGGGAAAAATAGTTTGTTGCCTGCTTTTGTAGTTCTGTCCATTGTTCATAATCTTTTTCCTGCAATTTCACCTCAAGAAATTGCTTAAAAAGCGCATGAAAACGAAACTCCTGAAAACCAACTAGGGGCTGTATAAATGCATGATATTTTACAAGTTCCTTTAATTGCGTGGCCATTTCTTTATTGTAAAACGTTTCAATGAGCTGTAAGGAAAACGTTTGGAAAATACTATATTTTAATAATGCTTCCTGTTGTCCAGCATTTAAATTTTCAAATACCTCTTCTGATAAATAGGAAAAGAAGTCTTGTAAAGAAAACTTAGCAATCTCTTGAATGGGTAGGGTGCTTTCTGTTGATTGCATTGCTAATAACAAAATGACAATCGGCCATCCCTCAGTCAAAGTTAGAATATTATTGACTTCTTCTTTTGAAAGTTTTCGATCAAAAAAATCTTCAAATAAGATTTCCACTTCTTCTGCCGAAAAAACAAAGTCTTCCTCTTTACACTCTACTAAATTAGCATTCATTCGTAATGGCAAAATACATTTCCAATTTGGATAAATTCGCGATGCCACTATAAAATGAATGTGTGGTGGTAAATGTTCAATGATTTTATCCATTATATAATTGATTTGAAACACATGATTCACTAGATGAAAATCATCAATAATCACAAATAAAGGTTCTTCTGTCTTACAAAATTCATTAATAAAGGTACGATAAAGTTTGTTCAAATCTTCTACTTTCGGAAAGCTATAAAAATGATCCCATTCTTCAATTTCTTTCCCAAAGGAAGGATTCACCCGTTGAATACTATAAAATAAATGCCTTAAAAAAGGCAAAATGTCATCATCATCTTCCGTTACCTGATACCAAGAGAAGCGCTGATTTTGATTGGTCATTAATTGGGCAAGTGCTGATGTTTTTCCAAAGCCTGCTCCACTGTGTACAACGGTTAATTTGACATGGGCACTTTTTGATAGTTTTTTCAGTAAACGACTTCTGTGTAAATAATGAATAGATGGATCTGGCGGGATAAGTTTTGAGAGTAATACATGGTTCAAAACGAAAACCCCCTTTCATTATTCATAATATCCAAATCATTTTATCATACTTATCTGTATTAATTTGTCAAAAAAGGGCTGACGCTTAAGATTTTTTTCTCTTAAAACGTCAGCCCTCAATATTTACATTGGATCTACTGGTAAAATGTCAATAAATGAATTTTTCACCTTTTGATCCTCTTCATTTAATAAAATATGGATATCTCCGAAGTCTTTTGAAGTTCGAATTAAACGACCAATACCTTGTTGCAGACGTAGCTGCATGAACGGTAATTCTACTTCTTCAAATGGATTTTCAGAAAACGCTCTTTTTGCCTCGAATAGTGGATCTTTCGGCGGGAATGGTAAATCATAAATAACAACTCGAGTCAGCGCTTCTTCTGGTAAGTCTAACCCTTCCCATAAATGATAAGAACATAATGTTTTAATTGTGCCTTCTTGGAAATCACGAACGATAGCAGAAAGTTCGCGATCACCTTCAAATGCTACCGTAAGTCTTGCCATCATTGATAATTTTGATTTAAACTGTAGCATCGCTTGTTTTGATTTAAATAAAATTAACGTTTGTTTGTTGTCTTTTAAAAGCTGTTCAACTTTTGCGACTTTATCCTTTTGGTCTATTTCATGTAAATAGATTTTCATCACTTCATCATAGTCAAATGGAGATGGTACACTGAAGGATTGGTACTTTTTAATGCCTAAACTATAAGCGATATATGAAAAATCTTTTTTAACTGATAATGTTGCAGATGAAAAGACGATTGGTGTTTTTTTCGAGAACAGTTTCTCTTGAAGAACTTCCGTAATGAGTCGTGGCATTATAACTAATGTTTCTTCCCCGTCCGTATCTTCTAACCAATCGACTGCATCACCTTGAGCAACAAAAATTCTCATTGCAGCTTGATATTGCTCTAAAAATTCCTCAGCCATATTTAATTCGTATTCTGGAATCATATATAATTCCGATTCAAACACAAATTCTTCTAGCAATTGTTCTACATCTTGAATACATTGTTTCCCAAGGGCAATTAATCGAGCAGATTTTTTAATTGCTTTACGATCTTCTTCCGATGGCACCACATCGTCACGAAGTTGATCAAAGAATAATTCATGATCATCTTGTAATTTTTCCATCGTGTATAGAGTTTTTTCTCTTACACCATCCACCATTAATCGCTCTAATAAAGTCACAATCGTATGGCCCTGAACTTTTACAGTCATTGCTTTTTGAGCTGCATATTCAAGTAAATGCCCTTCATCCAGTACAATCATCGACACTTCTGGTAAAAGTGGTAATTGTCCTTCTCGTTCACGAGATTCTTTTGTTGCTAAATGCTCCATTAAAAAGTCTTGAGAGCAAATAATTAAATCTGTTGATTTGCGGTAGTGTGCACGATGTAATGTTTGACCACAACGATTGCGCATATCACATACAGAACATTGCATAATGGCATTGTAATTTACCTTTTGCCAATCTTCATCACTAACCGTTGAATAGTCACTTCTTGCACCATAGGGTTCAATCGAAATCATCGAACCTTGTGCATATACACCATCAGGAATAGACATGGCAATATCGTCTATCCATTCGTCTGTTACAACTTTTTCAGCTTCTTCAAAACGTTTTAAACATAAATATTGATCACGGGATTTTGCAAGACGAACATCGATGGTTAAACCTAAATGTTCAGTTAACTTATAAATATCGCCGCCTTCTTTTACAAGCTGGTCGATTAATGTTTCATCTGCACATGCGATTAATGCAGGTCGCCCTGTATAACGTGCATACGAGATGGCAGGTAAAAGATAGGCAATCGTTTTTCCTGTTCCTACTCCTGCTTCAGCAAAAAGGACATTTTTTTCTTTTAACGCCTGTTCAATTTGGTATGCCATGAAAATTTGTTCATCACGACATTCAAATCCTTTTTCGGGCAACTCGTCATAAAGGACGTCACCCATCCAATCGCCTAATGAATCAAAAAAGTTTTTATCTCTAGATAATTCAAACGGTAAAGACTGTCTCATTATTTTTCTCCTATCTCTATGCCTACAATAAGTCATTCTATTCATGACTTTGGCTAGACAACACGCTAACTTTTCTATTTAATAAGAAGACATTGAAACGGAAGGAGACCGTTCTCCTTCCGTTAAAATATATTATTCAACATCTATTAGTCACGTTTCGATTTTTGACCCCAATATTGGTAAAGGTCTGTGCGAATAAACCCGTTAAATAATTTTCGTTTCTTCGTAGCTTTTCTACCATATAGCTGCTCAAAGTTTTCCATCGAAGAAAGCATATAAACCGACCAAGTAGGAAAGTTTTTCATAATATCCCCTAATTGTTTAATTACTTGCTCGATTTCCTCTTTTTCCCCAATACGTTCTCCATAAGGTGGGTTCGAAATAATTACACCATCAGTTAACTTCGTTGTAAAGTCAGTTGCTTGCATTTGCTTAAACGTAATTAAATCTGCAAACCCAGCTTCCAGGGCATTTTCTTGAGCAATTTGGACCATACGATGATCGATATCGGAACCAATAATTTCAAGTGGTTGGTCATATTTTGCAAGATTATCCGCTTCATTGCGAGCATCATCCCAAATTTTAGCTTTCATCCATGGCCAATCTTCTGAAATAAATTCACGATTGTAACCCGGTGCAATGTTTTGTCCAATCATCGCAGCTTCTAGTGGGATGGTACCTGAACCACAGAACAGATCAACAAAAGGACGTGTTGGGCTCCATCTAGAAATTTTCACTAATGCTGCTGCAAGTGTTTCTTTTAAAGGAGCTTCCCCCTGGTTCTGCCTGTAACCACGCTTATGTAAACCTGCACCTGAAGTATCGATAGTTAATGTTGCTACATCTTTTAAAATGGACACTTCGATTTTATACGTTGCTCCAGATTCATCTAAGAAACCAAGACGTTTATAATGAAGCTTCATTTTCTCAACGATTGCTTTTTTAACGATTGCTTGACAGTCTGGAACACTAAATAACTTTGATTTTACAGATTTACCAGAAACAGGGAAATTAGCATCAACTGGTAAATATTGTTCCCAATTTAATGCTTTTGTATTCTCAAATAATTGATCAAATGTTTCAGCAGGAAATTCTCCTACAACGATTTTTACGCGATCTGCAACACGTAACCAAAGATTACATCTTGCAATTGCTGTTTCATCGCCTTCAAAGTAAACTTTTCCATTTTCTACTTTCGTTTCATAACCTAAATCTTGTACTTCTTGAGCTACAATTGATTCAAGTCCCATTGCAGCGGTTGCTACTAATTTAAATTTTGCCATCATTCAATTTCTCCTTGATGTTCATATTCCCAGAGTTGTAAAAATTCAATTAACTCATCCAATGGAATTGGTTTACTATAGAAATATCCTTGAATATAATCACAGCCCATATCTCGCAAAATATTAATTTGTTGAATACTTTCAACACCCTCTGCGATAACTTCCATTTTTAATCGATGTGCCATTTGGATAATTGCGTCTACTACCGCTTGTTTATCATCTAAGGTCACTATATGATGGATAAAACTACGGTCGATTTTTAAATAATCTAATGGGAAACGCACTAAGTAACTTAAGGAAGAATAACCAGTTCCAAAATCATCAATTGATAATTTAAAACCAAGTTGTTTCAAACGAACTAATTTGCGAATCGTTTCTTCTTCGCTATTCATTACAGTCCGCTCTGTCACTTCGATTTCAAAATTTTGGGCAGATGTATTATATTTCTCTAAAATCCTTTGAATGGATTCTAAGAAATTTTGTTGTTGGAAGTGAATACTGGAAATATTAATGGAAATGGTTAAATTTGAATATCCAGCCATTCTAAGTACGGCTAATTCTTCACATGCCTTTTCCAAAATGATTTCACTAATTGGAATAATTAAACCCGTTTCTTCCGCATATGGGATAAATTCTCCCGGTGAAACAAACCCCAATTTTTCATTTTTCCAACGCACAAGGGCTTCTACCCCAATAATTTTGTTCTTTTTACTATCCACTTTTGGTTGATAATATAATTCAAAATCACGATGTTCAATCGCTTTTCGAATTTCTGTATCAAGCGCGATTAAACGTTCGTTATCAGTATTCAATTCTTCAAAGTAGAATGAAAATCGATTACGCCCGTTTTGTTTTGAAAAATACATCGCCTTATCTGCACGATTCACTAATTCTTCCGTTGTAACACCATCATGCGGATAAATACTTATTCCTATACTTGTTGAAACGAATAATTCTTGATTATTTATCATGATTGGCTGTTCTACTTCACGAATAACTTCCTCTGCAAACTTGGCAGCCTCTCTAGGATGATGGATATTTGTTAAGGTAATAACAAATTCGTCACCACCGTACCTCGCGATAATATCTTTATGCTTTAATAAGCGTTTAATTCGCTTTGCCACTTCAACGAGAAGTAAGTCACCAATGGAATGACCTAGTGTATCATTAACTTGCTTGAATCGATCTAAGTCTAAGAAAAAGACAGCATGTTGAACAGTGTTTGAAGATTCTAAGAGGAGGGTATTCATTTTTTCAAGAAAAGCGAAACGATTATTTACATCTGTAAGTGAATCAGTCAATGCACGTTTTTTCAGCTCATTTTCAACCGTTTTACGTTCAGATAAATCAGTGAAAATCCCACAATAATTCGTTACATTCCCATTTTCGTCTTTAATTTTAAGTATTGTTAACCATTCTGGATAAATTTCACCGGTTTTTCGGCGATTCCAGATTTCACCTTGCCAAATATCATGATCAGCTAAACTTTTCCACATATTCAGGTAAAATGAGCGATCATGAACTCCAGATTGTAAAAGTGTTGGATTTTTTCCTACAACTTCTTTAAATTTGTATCCTGTTACAATTTCAAAGGCTGGATTTACAATGATGATATTTTTGTCTGCATCGGTTACCATAATACCTTCATAAACATTCTCGAAAATCTTCGTGAAAACTTGATAAGAATTAACTAAGTTTCCATTTTCACTTAGTTTTTTCAACATACTTAAAGCTTTCCTCATATTATTTCTCCCTATTCTTGCTAAAAGAAAGGCTCTCCAAAGTGATGGAGAGCCTATCATCTTGAGCAAAATGCCCTTATGTATTACATACTATCTCGCATTGGAGAAAAGTATGTTTGTTAAATGGACATTTTTTGTCCTTATTAGTTATTATTCATGAGGTTAATATGTTTTTTATCATAGTGATTCGTAAGCCATGTTTTGTTCCCGAGTACTCAAACGGCCTCAGCCTCGTACGAACCGGGCAGTAATCATCTATCTACGCTAAAATTTAGCGTCCCTCCATCCGTTCAGTTCCTTCAGGAGAGTGCCCCTACCATAATTTGGGTTTCTCACTCGTGGGGTTTACCTCGTTCCACCTTCAATGTTTCCATTGAAGCTACGTCACTGTGGCACTTTCAGGAAGTGTTAACCATATCTTACGACTTAGGTTATCCTTCCGCCGTCAAGCAATTGCTTGCCTTACCTTATTTTTTCAGTAAGCACGAACACTACGGTCATCGCAGATCCGTGTGAGCATGGACTTTCCTCTACAACTTCAAAGAGTTGCAGCGATTACCTGAATGACTATGACAAAAGCTATTATACTAAAAGTTAAGTACAAAAACAATACCTAATTGATGTTTATTCAAAAAGTTTACTACCAAACACTTCTTTTTCAAGGTTTGATAGGCGTTTTAAAATATCAAAGTTTGTATTGCTCGTCACTGGTTGTTGGACTTGTGTTCTTCGACTTGCTGTATTTTCTAGTTCTTCTTTTAAACGTTTATTTTCAGCACGCAATTCTTCCACTACTTTTTCGAATGCGTCATAATCTTCCATAATTTGATCTAAAAATTGATCGACTTGGTCAACATTGTAACCTTTCATCGATTTTTTAAATTCTTTTTCTAATATGATCTTAGAACTTAATTTAATTTCCATTCACATCGCCCTTCCATGCAAATACGTACCTTATTTTCAATTATATCATATGTCAAATATAAAAAGGATTGTTAGAAACTATTAAAAATTGTGTAAATTGACCAAGTTGAAAATTGTCTAAATTTGCGGTTTCCTGGGAAATTGTATTAATTATTTATTTCCCTTTCCATTTTATTTTTCAACCTATTTAGACGTTTTGTCCAATCTAGTAATTTTCTTGCTTTTGAATCATTATTCTGAATCATTTCAATTCCCTTTAAAGTATAGTCAAATGCCTTACTATAATCTTTATACTGATGTTCATAAATGATAGCTAAATGCTCTAAAGCTTTTAACTTTTCTTTATTCCCAATCGTCATTAAAGCCTTTTGAAATGATTTTGTTGCTTCATCATATTCTTTTTGTTTTTTTTGCTGTACTGCCAAATAAAAATGCGCTAATCCTACATCTTGATCATGAAAGGTATTTGTTACAGTACGTAAAACCGTTTCACTTTGCTCAGTAATCTTTAAATCTCCATACCACTTTCCAATATTCGTGTAGGTAGTAGCCGTATCTTGTGAATGACTTTCAAGTAGAAGATTTGTTGAATGGATATAGAGTGTAATTAGTGAAAGTAAATCCCATTCATTATGGGTTAACACCTTCATAAGGCTACTAGCATTACCACTTTTTACCGCATCTGTATAAATAATTGGAGCAAGAAAACCTGGGATATCTCCATTTCGTTTAAATCCAAGTTTTGTTTCTTCTACCTGTGTTAACTTCATTCTTTCCAAATTATTTTTCCATATGCGTTTTGTGCTATGTAATAAATCAATTTGTCGCATGTTTTTTAACTTTGGCAATATTTGTTGATTTAATGTCCATCTTGTTTCTAATTGTGGCCAATCAAAACTTTTGCCATTATATGTTATGATCGTTTTACTACGCTGCCATAATTTGGATTCAAATAAAAAGGCAGCCTCGTGGGATGGATCTGCTAAAACATATTGTGTTAAAAGAAATTTATTTTCTAATACTTCTAAAAAACCTAATAAAAAGATATTTGTTCCAACACCTTTTAGCCCAGTTGTTTCTGTATCGAAAAACACAACTGTCTCGTCATAATCAATTGAAAATGGATGTTCAATCGCTGACGTTTGCCATTTCTCAATAGCTTCAAAAAACATTTTTAATTGATATGAACCATGCATATAATCTTGGGGATACTCTACTTGCCTTTTAAATAACATCCCAAAATCATTTTCAATAACTTCTAGCCCTTCTTTTTTCCACTCGTCGACATACCAAGGTTTATCAGGTTTTGTAAAGGAAGGCTTTTCCACCTTTTTCTCTTGTTTTTTCCCAAGCATTTGTTTAAGCTGCATCATTTTATTTTCATATGACATATCTTAATCACATCATTTCACGTAATAAAATTGACAATACTTTTAACACTTTACCTTTACTTTCGTTTAAACTGTCTTGTGCTCCAATACAAGATGGACAGCCTGAATTACATGGGCATTGTTTTACATGTTCAATCGTTTGTTCAAGAATTGGCTGTAAAATATCATATACTCTTTCACTTAAACCAATGCCACCAGGATAACTGTCATAAATAAAAAGTGTTGGTTTATCATTATGAACCGCTTTTACTTGTGGCACGACTGATAAATCATTGCGATCACATTGAATAAATAGCGGGATAAATGAACCAATTGCATAAGCAGCACCTGTTAAAGCGTCGGTTAACATCTCTTCTGACCAGTTTTCGGGTAGTTCAAAGGACATCCATGTTGCATTCGTATGCATTTCTAATGGTGGAATATGGATTTTCCCAGAGCCGATATTTTCGTGTGTTTGGAAACGTATTTTTTTAAATATCGTTGGAATAGCTAGTAAACTAATATCGCCATAGCTAACACTAGCAGATTCGTAATCTACCCTTTTATCCTCATTTAGGACTTTTAATTCGACTGCTAGATTCGCATCTGTGAAATAATCCACATCTACTTCTCTCACATAGGCTTTCTTTTCTTCCCAATCCAATTTTTCAACTTGAAATTGCGTTCCTTGATGTAAATAGATGGCTTCTTCATGTAATAAAGTCATTGCACTATACGTATCCATTTCCCCAATCACTTTTGTACCAGCAGGAATGGACTGATCGATAATGACTACATTTTCTTGAGATGCTGAACGCAGACTTATTTCATGGGCTGGGAATCGTTCACTCATCCAATACCACTGACTGCTCGTTTTAATGACTACGCCTTCTTCTTCTAAAAACTCTAATAATTGTTGTATTTCAAATTCTCCGTAACTATCTGTTGTAGCAAAGGGCAACTCAAAGGCAGCACATTTTAAATGGTCCATTAATATCAAAATATTTTCAGGATTAATTAGCGCCTCTTCTGGTGAACTTCCAAGTAAATAGTTTGGATTATTCACAACATATTGATCGAGGGCGGTAGAATTCGCTACATATATAATTAAGGCGGAATCCTGTCTTCTACCCGCGCGACCTGCTTGTTGCCATGCACTAGCTATATTACCAGGATATCCCGTCATGATACAAGCTTGCAATTGCCCAATATCAACACCTAATTCTAGTGCATTTGTACTAACAACAATTTGGATATCACCATTTCTTAAGCCCTTCTCAATAGCCCTTCTCTCAGTAGGTAAATAGCCACCTCGATAACCGCGGATTGACTCATCTTGGATTTTCTTTTTCGTTAAACTCTTTAAATAGGTAACAAGCATCTCCACACGAACACGAGATTTTGCAAAAACAATAGATTGAATACCTGCTTCATAGAGTCTTGTAGCTAAATCTCGAACTTCGAGTATACTACTTCGTCGAACACCAAATGTAGGGTGAACGATTGGAGGATTATAAAATAAAAAGGTTTTCTTCCCTACAGGGGCACCTGAATTCGCAATGAGTTCATGTTTTGTATTCGTTAAGCTCTCTGCCAGCTCTTTTGGATTTTTAATTGTGGCAGATGTGCAAATAAATATCGGGTTACTTCCATAAAATTCACAAATTCTTTTTAATCTCCTAATTACGTGGGCAACGTGACTACCAAATACCCCTTTATATGTATGTAATTCATCGATCACGATATACTTTAAATTTTCAAAAAGAGAAACCCATTTTGTATGGTGCGGTAAAATTCCCGAATGTAACATATCTGGATTTGTCATGATAATATGTCCAGCTTTTCGGATTTTTTGTCTAATTCCAGGTGCTGTGTCTCCATCATAGGTATAGCTCAGTACCTCTTCTCCCATTAACTCGATTAGATCATTCAAATCTGCTTTTTGATCCTGCGCTAACGCTTTTGTAGGAAATAAGTAAATGGCACGACTTGAAGGATCTTCTAGTATTTTTTGAAGGACAGGTAAATGGTAACAAAGTGATTTTCCAGAGGCAGTAGGAGTAACAGCAGTAAATGATTGATTGTTTGTTGCAAAGTCAAAGGCTTCTCTTTGGTGCGTATATAATTGAGAGATTCCCCTTACTTTTAATGCTTTTTGGATAGAAGGATGAAGGTTTTCAGGGAAAGGTGCAAATTTCGCTTCCTGCCCTTCTAACGTTTGCCAATGCAAGATATTCTGTTTTAATTCTTCATCGTGCATCCATTCTTTTAAAAGTTCATCAATTGTTCTTTTTTTATTTAGCATAATCGCTATCCTCCATTAAATATCGTAAAAAGAAAGATAATGTATAATGAACAGATTGAACAGATTGAAGAAATCGTTTTTTACTTGTTTCCTTATAAAAGGATTGCACTACGAATTGATTCATTGCATCTTCTACATTGTCAATTTGCATTTTGTGTATATATCTTGGATTCTTTTCTTTTATCCAATTCATTGCATTATGTTTCCAATCTTTTAATAGGAGTTGAATTTCATCTGCATGGGGTTTTACTTCTTCAAAAAATTGAGGAGAAGCGTCAAGTTCACGTTGTTTAAAGAAACGATCCTTCGACGCATCACACTCAAGTAATAACAATTTAGTTTGTTCAATAAGTTGCATGATAAACGACCTCTTAAGAAATATATTATAGATTTTAGTTTATCAAAAATTAAACTATTTCACTAGTAATAGGGGAACACGCATTCTTTACATGGAATTGCTTTTCTGCTAAGCTTATTTTTTGATAAGTGGTACCGAGACGAGAAAAAATTTGGTCGTGAATGAAAGCACGTTCATTATCAATTTTAGCCGTCATCATTTGATCAACACAGTCAATTTGCGAAATAAGCTTTTGAATTCGATTCATTGTCATTCCTCCCTTGACTGTAAAATTCACTATTAATTGTTAAACTCCTTTCGACTTGTCAAAACTAGACATAGGATGCTAAAACAAGAAAATTTTCGCTATTATTCTATGATATAGTCAAATGGTAAAATATCATTTTCAAGAGGTGATTTCATGGTGTTTAATTATCCGAACGGCAAGCGATTTAGGCCAAGAACTAATGAAATTACAAATGAAAAGAATGTAGTGAAAAAGGAGAAAGACCTATCTTTTAGTAACCGGGGGAAAACCCTTGAAGATGAAATAAATGAAACAAATATCTATTATCTCAATCAACAAAAAGCCATTATCCATAAGAAACCTGTTCCCGTACAAATCGTTAAAGTAGAGTATCCATCAAGGAGTGCTGCGGTTATTCGGGAAGCTTATTTCAGAACACCATCAACCACGGATTATAATGGCGTTTGGAATGGTTATTATATTGATTTTGAGGCGAAGGAAACGGAGAATAAAACCTCTTTTCCATTAAAAAATATTCACCAACACCAAGTAACGCATATGAAACAAGTGACAAATCAAAAAGGAATCGCCTTTATGATTGTACGCTTTTCGTCTTTGGATCGATATTTTGTCGTTCCTTTCGACATTCTATGTGAAGCGTGGACAACAATGGAGCAAGGTGGTCGTAAATCAATTCCACTAAAAGTCTTTGAAACTAAAACCTTTGAAATAACACCAGGTTACAACCCAAGAATTGATTATTTATCCGTAATACCAAATTTAATAGCAAACGAAGAATGATAGTTTGTTAAAGTGAGGAGATTATCTTGACAGAGAAACGTCGTACGCGTGAAGAATTAAAACGTCAACGCGAAAAACAAAAAAAAGCACAAAAAAAGCCTATTATGACATGGATTAAAAGGATTTTAATGATTGTAGTCATTGTTGGTGTAGTAGGGTTTCTAGGTGGTGTAGGTTTATTTGCTGTTTACGCAAGTTCTGCACCTGATTTAGATGAAGAAGCATTAAAAGACCCAGTATCATCAGAATTCTACGATATTAATGGTGAACTCTTTGCAACGACCGGTACAATTGATCGTAAATATGTAACCTATGATGAAATTCCACAAGGTTTAGTAGATGCCGTTTTAGCAACAGAAGATTCACGCTTCTTTAAACATTTTGGTATCGATGTTTGGCGTACTGCTAGTGCCGTTTTAGCCAACTTCCGTCATGGATTTGGTGCACAAGGTGGTAGTACAATTACCCAACAGGTTATTAAAAACTCATTCTTCGATAACGGTAAAACGTTAAAACGTAAAGCACAAGAAGCATGGTTAGCTATTCAACTTGAACAGCAATATTCTAAAGAAGAAATTTTTGAAATGTACTTTAATAAAATCTTAATGTCTGGACGCATACACGGTATTGCAACAGCTTCAAAACACTTCTTCGGTAAGGAATTAGATGAACTTGAGTTGGACGAGATGGCACTTTTAGCTGGTATGCCTCAAAGTCCAAACAATTACAATCCATTCCGTAACCCAGAACGCGCTCAACAACGTCGTGACCTAGTACTCGATTTGATGGTTTTACACGACAAAATTTCTGAAAAAGAAGCGGAAGAGGCAAAGAAAATAGATGTCACTTCTCGATTACTTCCAGAAGAAGAACGCCAAGCAATTGCTGGTACAAAATATGATGCATTTTTAGATGTAGTGTTAAGTGAAATCGAAGCAAATGGTGACGGCGATGCACTTTCTGAAGGGGTTAAAGTTTATACAACATTAGATCCGAATGCACAATCAGTAGTAGAAGACGTTATGAACAACCCAAGTAACTTCCCTACTGAAACAATCCAATCAGGTGTTTCAGTAATTGATACAAAAACTGGGGAGATTCGTGCAATTGGTGGTGGACGAAATTATGGTGCAGAACGTGGATTTAACTATGCATACGACTTAAAGAAACGTTCACCTGGTTCGACAATTAAGCCACTTTTAGATTATGGACCAGCAATTGAAAACTTAAAATGGTCAACTGGTCAAACAATTGTAGATGAAAGAATGTCCTATACTGGTTCTGACAAAATAATTTCAAACTGGGATAATAAATATTTAGGTGCAATGACAATTCGCGAAGCTTTATATACTTCTCGAAACGTACCAGCTGTAAAAGCTTTACAAGAAGTTGGTACGGATACTGCAAAACAATTCATATCTAAACTAGGTATCGATGTAGAAAATGTTTACGAATCCGATGCGATTGGTGGAGGTAATATTCGATTAACTCCAGTCCAAATGTCAGCTTCTTACGCTGCCTTTGGAAATAACGGGATTTATAATAAACCGAAATCAATCAAAGAAATCGTATTCCGTGATGGTTCTAAGAAAACTTATAAAACTGAACCAGTAGTTGCAATGAATGACTATACTGCCTATATGGTAACAGACATTTTACGAGATGTTGTGAGTAGCAAACGAAACGCATCTGGTACTGCTGCCGCTGTTTCAGGACTTGATATTGCTGGTAAGACTGGTACAACAAACTATGATACGAAAGATTTCGAACAATTTAATTTACCAAGTAGTGCCGTTCCAGATTCTTGGTTTGCGGGTTATACGACAAATTATTCAATCGCGATTTGGAGTGGTTACTCGAATTACTCAGAACCTATTACAACGTGGGATGAGCGTCGATTACCACAAACATTATTTAAGTCGATTATGTCTCAAATTTCAGCGAATGTAGAAACACCGAACTTTACAAAACCAAGTTCAGTAGTCGAAGCAACAATTGAAGTTGGGTCAAATCCATTAAAATTAGCGAGTGAATTTACGCCAGCTGAATTACGCCAAACAGAATTATTTGTGAAAGGTACAGAACCAACACAAGTTTCTGAGGAATATGAAGCACAAACTTTAAATGCGCCAACAAATTTAAAAGCGAATTATAATGACGGTGGCGGTTTAGTAGATTTAACTTGGGAATATTCACTTCCAGAATCTGATGATGAAAATGCTCCGTCAGATGTGAGCTTTGAAGTTTCGATGGCAGTTGATAATGGCGCACCAGTTGTTGTTGATACAATTACGGGTAATCAAATCACATTGTCAAATATCGAACCAGGTAAAAACTACACATTCTCTGTTGTAGCGGTTTCCGGTGACTTACGTAGTGACCCTGCTTCCGTATCAATCTATGTTGATCAAGCAGTTGAAGTGCCAGAAGTTGAAACACCTGAAGGAGAATTTGGTGATGACTTCAACAACGGCAATAATGGAAACGGAAACGGTAATGGCAACAACGGTAACAATAATAACGGTGGAAACAATAATAACGGCGGAAACAATGGTCATGGAAATGGCCAAGGTAATGGAAATAATGAAGATGATGATTTTGAAGATTGGTTTGGACCAGGTGAAAATCAAGGTGAAGTAGTACCACCAACAAATCCAACCGCTCCGGAAACTGAATAGATTCGAAAAGCGGAAGCGGTTTGAATTAAGCTAAATACGTAAAAAAGGGATTATCATTACACCAATGATAATCCCTTTTCTTATTTGATTCGAAGACGAGCAAGACGTTTTTTCAATTCTTTAAACAGCTCATCTAATTGTCGATAACAAGCATATTGAGCAGGTCGAGCTTTAATAAATAATATGCGCTCCATTCCGTTGATCGGTAACACTTCATATTGCTCGTTTTCTTTCATCGTCTTTTCATGGGTTTCTGAACAATCAAGGACACATTTTTCAAAGAGAGCAATTCCCTGCTCCATTAATGGCCTTGCTTGATTATTCCGTTCAGAATGCGCTTCATGAATTAATGTACTTAATTGTTCCCATTGTTCAAAATATGGGTCCACTTTTTCTTTTTGGATAGCTTGTTTATTCACTTGTATCATTGTTTCACCAAACCTTTTTTCAGCCTTTTTTGACCTTCCCTACAAAGATCAAGAAGAGGACATTCGCCGCATTGAGGGTTTTGAGCTTTACAATGATATCGACCAAAGAAGATTAATTGATGATGAGTTTTCGACCATTTTTCAATTGGCGTCTTTTTCATAATTGTCTCTTCTACTTCAAGAACTGTGTCTTTTAACCGACATAAGCCAAGCCGTTTTGACACTCGTTCAACATGGGTGTCGACTGCTAGTGCTGGTATGTCAAAGGCTACAGATAAAACGACATTTGCAGTTTTACGACCTACTCCCGGTAAAGTAACTAACTGTTCGCGAGTCTGAGGAATTTCACCATTAAATTCTTTGATGAGCTTTTCACATAAAGCTTGAATATTTTTAGCTTTATTGCGATATAGCCCTATGGAACGAATATCATTCTGCAATTCTTCCAATGATACTGCTAGATAATCTTCTGGTGTTTTATATTTTTTAAATAAATCTTTCGTTACTTTGTTAACGAGAACATCAGTACATTGTGCTGACAATAGTGTTGCAATTGTTAACTCAAACGGGTTATCGTGTACAAGCTCACAATGTGCATCCGGAAACATCTTGTCCATTTCTTCTAAGCAATGTTCCCATTGTTTTTTTGTAAGCATTGATCTCACCCCTGTTTCAAATTTATTCCCTTTCTTCTAACCAGTTATAGAAAGGTACTTTTTTCTGTATTGGTTCTGCTTGTGGTTTTGGTTGTACTGTAGTTGTTTTTTGATGGAATTGTTCCGTATGTTTTTCTACTTGCTTTACAGAAGTAATATTTTTCTTTTTCCATTCAAATAAAATACGATCGATATATCGTAATGATATTTTACCAGCTAAAACAGCTTCTTTTAAAGCTGCTTTAATAATACTTGGTGAATGGCGGTCTACATCGATCCACATGGAAATTGTTTCGATTTCCATTGGTGATAGCAATCGTCCAAACTCCTGTTCAAAAAGAGAAAAAATAGCTCCCTCTTCGTTCTTTTCTTCCTCTTGTTCTTGATTTCTAGTAGACGTTTCAATATAATCTAAAATTCTTTCCCATAATGGATATATCGAATATTTCTCATACAATTTACCGTGTGCATCAATGCCTTGAGTTATTTCTAAAAACCCTTTTTGAATTAATCTTTGTAATTTTAGAGTTATATCATTTTCGTTAAAATGGAGCCTTTCCGACAGATCAGCAGGAGTAGGGAAATCATTTTGCTCTGTATGAAAAGCAAGCAGATGGAGTAGAAGAAGTGCTTCGTCATCAGGTATTTTTAATGCCTTATAGTGTTGAAAAAAAAGTTGAGGTACGTTTACATGCACTTGCTCTGACCACATACGGAGTCGTTGATTTTTTGCATTCATAATAAGACTCCTTTCTTTTGAGAAAATTCATCTATTACGGGTTTTGGGTTGAGAACTGATTTCAAAAGACTGATAAAAACCAGTTCGATAGATTTATTGTTTAATTTGAGCTTTATCTTGCTTATGAAGACCATTTTGAATGGATTTTCGTTCAGTTTTGTCCTTCATCCGCCTTATGAAGAACATTCCAAACGGATTTTCATTCAGTTTTGTCCTTCATCAAGCTTATGAAGACCATTTCAACCGGATTTTCAGTCAGTTTTGTCCTTCATCTTCCTTATGAAGACCATTCCAAGCAAATTTTCGTTCAGTTTTGTCCTTCATCTACCTTATGAAGACCATTTCAAACGGGTTTTCATTCAGTTTTGTCCTTCTTTACGCTTATGAAGACCATTTCTACTGGTTTTCCGCTCAGTTTCGTCCTACATCCGCCTTATGAAGTCCATATCTACTGGTTTTCCGCTCAGTTTTGTCCTTCATCAACCTTATGAAGACCATTTCAAACGGGTTTTCATTCAGTTTTGTCCTTCATCCGCCTTATGAAGACCATTCCAAGCAAATTTTCATTCAGTTTTATCCTTCATCTGCCCTATGAAGACCATTCCAAACGGGTTTTCATTCAGTTTTGTCCTTCATCTGCCTTATGAAGACCATTCCAAACGGATTTTCGGTCAGTTTTGTCCCTCATCCGCCTTATGAGGACCATTTCAACAGGATTTTCATTCAGTTTTGTCCTTTATTACGCTTATGAAGTCCATTTCAAACAGATTTTCATTCAGTTTTGTCCTTCATCCGCCTTATGTAGACCATTCCAAACGAATTTTCAGTCAGTTTTGTCCTTCATCAAGCTTATGAAGTCCATTTCAAACGGATTTTCATTCAGTTTTGTCCTTCATCCGCCTTATGAAGACCATTCCAAACGGATTTTCTTTCAGTTTTGTCCTTCATTACGCTTATGAAGACCATTTTAACAAATTTTCTTTGAGTTTTGGTTTTCATCAACCTTATCAAGACTATTTCATCGAATTCCCACTGAGTAATTGTCCTTTATTACACTTCTAAAGACCAATTTGACCGGATTTTCACTAGAATATAACCTTCATCAGCATCAGAAAAACAAGTACTCCCAAAATTTCCTCTAAGTAGGTTCAGCTCTCTGAAAATAAATTCCCATTTAAAGGAAAACGCCCGTATAAACGGACGCTTTTTAAAGTTTTATTTTATGGATAAAGTCGATTTAATAAACGAGGGAATGGGATACATTCACGTACGTGTTCTGCACCACTGATCCACGCAACAGTTCTTTCTAAACCTAAGCCGAATCCAGAGTGTGGAACTGAACCTTGTTTACGTAAATCTAAATACCATGCATAAGCTTCTTCATCTAAGTTATGTTCTTGGATACGTTGTTTAAGAAGTTCGAAGTCATGGATACGTTCTGAACCACCGATAATTTCACCATAACCTTCTGGAGCGATTAAGTCCGCGCATAATACAACATCTTCCCTTTCTGGATGAGGTTGCATATAGAACGGTTTAATTCCAGTTGGGTAGCATGTAATAAATACTGGTTTATCATAATGCTCGGCGATTGCTGTTTCGTGAGGTGCACCGAAGTCGTCTCCCCAATTGATATCCGTAAATCCTTTTTCGTGTAAGAATTTAATCGCATCATCATACGTAATACGTGGGAATGGCGCTTTGATATTTTCAAGCTTCGATGTATCTCGGCCAAGACGCTCTAATTCCATTTTGCAATTTTGTAATACCGATTGAACGATATACGAAACGTATTGTTCTTGTACTTCTAAATTTTCTTCAAATTCAACGAAAGCCATTTCTGGTTCAATCATCCAAAACTCAATTAAATGACGACGTGTTTTTGATTTTTCTGCACGGAAGGTTGGCCCAAAGGAGAATACTTTCCCTAATGCCATTGCAGCAGCTTCCATGTATAACTGACCAGATTGTGAAAGATAAGCATCTTCATCAAAATATTTTGTGTGGAAAAGCTCTGAAGTTCCTTCTGGTGCTGAACCTGTTAAAATCGGAGGGTCAATCTTTACAAACCCGTTATTGTTGAAAAATTCATAAGTAGCACGAATGACTTCATTGCGAATTTTCATAATGGCATGTTGTTTACGAGAACGTAGCCATAAATGACGATTATCCATTAAGAATTCGACACCATGTTCTTTTGGTGTAATTGGATAATCCACTGCAGCATGAATCACTTCAATGTCCGTAATAGCTAATTCACAACCAAAGCTAGAACGTGTATCTTCCTTTACAACACCTGTTACATACATCGATGTTTCTTGTGTCAAACCTTTTGCAGTTGCAAATAGTTCTTCCCCTACTTCTTCTTTAACGATTACGCCCTGTACAAAACCAGAACCATCACGTAATTGTAAGAATGCAATTTTTCCACTTGAACGCTTGTTTGCTAGCCAAACACCTATTTTTACTGTTTCGCCAATAGATGATGGCATGTCTTTAATCATAATTTTTTTCATATTGTTCCTCCAACAATATTAGTATTGTCCAGATTCAGGCGCTGTCTAGTCCAACTTGACCACTATGTAATATAATCCCTTCTATGCAATAAACATAAGGAATACAACGATGAATCTTCTAAAAAGGTAAAGGCGCGTTGGAATTGTTTTATAGAAAAAGCAAACCAAGCGCCAATACATTAAGAACTCTTTATAGTTTCTTTCAAATTAGTCTTGCCATTTTGTTCTTACAAAGTTGTCCATTCGTTTAACCGCTTCTTCTAATAATTCTAAAGAAGTTGCATAACTTAAACGAATAGTCGATGGAACACCAAAGCCTGAACCTGGTATTACTGCAACATTTGCTTCAGTAAGTAAAGCTGTAGCGAATTCGTCTACTGAATCATATCCAGTTTTAGCAGCTGCTTCCGAAACATCTGGTAATAGATAGAAAGCACCTTGAGGTTTTAACACTTTAAACCCAGGAATTGCACTAAGTTTTGGATAGATTACTTCTAAACGAGATTCAAATGCTTGACGCATTTCTTCAACAGAATCTTGTGGTCCATTATATGCTTCAACTGTTGCATATTGAGCAGTTGTCGTAGGGTTTGATGTTGAATGAGATGCTAAGTCAGTCATTGCTTTAATAATGTTTGCATCCCCAGCTGCATAACCAATACGCCATCCTGTCATTGAGTGGGATTTTGCCACACCGTTTACGACAATTGTACGAGCTTTCACTTCTTCAGAAAGTTGAGCAATAGAAAAATGTTCTACTCCATTGTATAAAAGCTTTTCATAAATTTCATCTGATACGATTAGAATATCGTGTTCAACTGCAACCGCAGCGATTTCAGCAAGTTCTTCACGTGTATAAACCATTCCAGATGGGTTACTTGGAGAGTTGATAATCACTGCTTTTGTTTTGTCAGTAATTGCTTCACGTAATTGAGCTGCTGTAATTTTGAAGTTTTGAGAAGCATCACTTTCTACATACACAGGTACACCACCAGCTAGTTTTACTTGCTCAGGATATGATACCCAGTAAGGAATCGGGATGATTACTTCATCGCCTTCATCTAAAATCACTTGGAATAAAGTATAAAGTACATGTTTCGCACCGATACCAACGATGATTTCATTTTGTTTATACTCTAATTGATTATCACGTACTAATTTATCGATAATTGCCTGTTTTAATACAGGAAGTCCGCCTGATGGAGTATATTTTGTTAATCCTTTATTCATTGAATCTAAAGCAGCATCCAGAATGTTTTGTGGTGTATTAAAATCTGGTTCACCAGCACCAAGACCAATTACATCAATACCTTGGTCTTTTAACGCTTTTGCTTTTGCAGTAATCGCTAATGTTGTTGATGGTGTTAATGTTTTTACACGTTTGGCTAGTAGATTTTTCATCGTTTCATCTTCCCCTTATAAATTCAAAATGCGTTTCCACCATTCTCCATCTTCAAAAACAATGTAGACATAATTTAGTTTTTCGGACTCGTTCATATAGGTGATTTCCCAAACTGGACCGACTTCCTCATAGCCTAATTTCGTATGGAGGATTTCTTTTACTTTCTCTTCATTATTTAAGACCGATAAAGCTTGTTCCTTAGTAATACCGTCTTGCAAAAATACTTCCTGAATCGAGTTCTCTTCTAAGCTGACCGGAACAAATAATGCTTTTTCTTTACCATTTTCATCTTCCCCGAAAATAGTAACATACGGTTTATTACCATTGTAAACGTAGCTATCAGACACTTTTGTAAGCTTCCCAGAAGAGATTGCTAATTCCTCTGCTTGCTTCTCAATTTTATTAAATGGTGTATCGGCTTTCCATATTACGAAGATTGAAATGGCCAGGATCAATGAAAGTAAAAAAACCGAAATGAAAATTATCCAGTTTTTCATCGAATCACCTTCATATTCGTTTGTTTCTTACTTATCATTTTCGTCAACCTGCTTTCTTTCCTCATCTTTGTTATTATACCAATGTTCAACCTCTAAAACCATATCTTGTAGAGGTAGTTTTTGAATAGAAATTTTCGGTAATGATTTTAAAAATTCTACTCCATATGACTTTGATTCAATTCGTCGGTCAAGGACAATAAAAACACCCTTATCTTGGGAAGATCGGATTAGTCGTCCAAACCCTTGTTTAAAACGTAATATTGCTTCTGGCAATGATAATTCCGTAAAGGCATTCCGTCCTTGTTGTTGAATTAACAACGATTTTGCTTTGAAGGTAGGCTCGTCTGGAGAAGAGAATGGTAAACGTACAACGATTACCGAAGATAAGCTTTCTCCCGGTACGTCTACTCCTTCCCAAAAGCTGTTTGTCCCAAATAATACAGAATGACTAAACTTTTGGAAGGCTTTTAATAACCTCATTCGACTTCCATTCGTTACCCCTTGAGCAAACAACATATAATCGTGTAACAGTTCACTTTCTTGTATAAGTTCAACGGTTTTCCTTAACATGTCTTGAGATGTAAATAAAACAAAGCAACGTCCGTTTGTAGCACGAACGATTCTAGTGATTGCTAGTGCAACCGATTCAATAAAGTCTGTCTGGGAAACGGCTTGAATATCTGGCATGTCTGTCACGATATATGCTTGAGCACCTTTATAATATTGAGTTGGCGCTTGAAGTGTTAATAAAGGCACATTTCTATTTATCCCTAATTGATCTGCAATAAATCGTTCATTATTTGGAACTGAGAGCGAACCAGATGTCCAAATAATAGCAGCTTTCTCCCGAATTGGGTTTAATAAGTGCTGGATTGTATTAGTTATATCAATTGGTTTCTTGATAACCCGAATACTACCTGGTAGATTACGTACATCAATTTCAATCCATGACGAGTATTCTGTACTTTGCTGTAGGAATACTTCATCCCATTCTGCAACTTTGATTTTGTATTCTCGAATCCAATATTCCCACTGCTCTACTACAATTTTGTGCTGCTTGGGAACTTGTTCTATATCTCCTTTAAAAAACTCAACAATTCTTTCGGCAAGTTCAATCCAATTTTGCATTGCATGGGAAACGCTTTTCATTAATCCTTGATCGAGTACTAGTTCAGATAAAAATGCGGATTGCTTTGTTTCCCCTTTACCTTTAGGTTTAAAGCCTTTCATTTGAAAAACAATTTCTTGCATTGCTTTATCAAATAAGTTCACTAACCTCATATATTTCCGTTCCAGTTGATGGAAAAGTTGTATCGGAACAAGTTGATTTTTTAAAGCAACTGCTTGAAATTTGGAAAATAACTGCTCATCTGTTGATAATCCAATTTGTCCAAAAACATATTTCCAATTGGTAAAGGTGAAAATCGTTTCATCTCGATTAACAGCCGCTTGTATAAATTGATGGGCTTCATCAATAATCCATCCATCAATACTATCAAATATTGGTTCATTACGTACTATATCTGCCAACAACATAGCATGATTCGTAATAATTAAATCCGCTTGTTCACTTTCTTGGATTGCACGTTCGTAATAATCAAAGCTTTGTTGCTGCTTTGAGCTCTCATTATTTTTACGAATTTTATCAATAAATAACTGACCGCCACCCGAAACATTTAGTTCCGTTAAATCTCCTGTAGTTGTCTTTGAAAGCCAAACTAACACTTGAAGGATTGTTAATGTCTCATCATAGGATAAATCTCGTAAATTCAGTAGTTGCTCAAATTTCGCCACATCTACATAATTTTGTTTACCTTTCAAAAGGGTCACGTTGACATTACAACCGAGTATTTTTTCCACTTTCGGTAATTCACTAGCTAAAAGCTGCTCTAATAAATGTGTGGTATATGTGCTAATACATACTTTTTTATTGTTTTGTTTTGCATAGATAACTGAAGGCAATAGATATCCAATCGTTTTTCCGATACCTGTTGAAGCTTCAATCATAAGTTCAGATTTATTATTCAAATGTTCCCAAATGGCATCCATCATTTGAAATTGTCCTGGACGTTCTTCAAAGGATGGGATTCGTTGTTGGAATAACACCATTTTTTCATCAACCGTTTTTGGGAATTGTATGGGTTTTTCCCAGTCTTTTGTCTTCACTGGTCGTTTCTTTAAAGCCAATTGATTATAATAGATAATTTCTTTTTCTTGTTCTACGGATTTTCGTTTGATTTGCAGTGCATCGAATAACAATTGAGAAATATTTGTCTTTAGTTGAAAAGACTTTTTATGCAATTGCTCAACTGTCGTTAATGGAAGGGATAAAAGCTCTTCCCAACATTTTTTTAGGAGGTAAGCACAAGCCTTTGCATCATCATCCGCGCGATGAGCATTATCTAAAGGAATGTCCAAATCCGCAGCCAAATCCCCTAATTTATAACTTAACGAAGTAGGGAATAAAATTTTTGATAGTTCGACAGTATCAATTTTTTTCCCTCTCCATTTTGGTAAGCCTGCACGCATGAATTCAGATTGCAAAAAAGATAAATCAAAATCAGTATTATGAGCAACGAAAATTGCATCTTGTAATAGTTCGTAAATTTCATTTGCATGGTCTTCAAAAGGTAAAGCATTCGCCACATCGGCATCTGTAATATTTGTTAAATCTTGTATAAATATTGGAATTGGTTTACCTGGATGAATGAATGATGTAAAAGTCTTCTCAATACACCAATCTTTCATAATGACGATTGCAATTTGTATCATTCGATCTCCAGAGGCTGGTGAATGCCCTGTTGTTTCCAAATCAACAATTGCAAATTTTTGACTTTCCATCATTTTTCTCAACTCACATTTAAATTAATTATAAAGGGATTTTATCATACTTAAATATCTCTGGTCATGCTTTACCCCCAATAATTAAATTTGATTTTTATGTAAAATTTTCATTACTTAAACACAAAAAAGCGCCTGTTCTATAATTAGAACCGACGCAAATTTTTCTCATATAAAAAGAGCAGGGGCTCATCTCCCTGCTCATAAAAATAAAGCACTCCGGCAATCCGTGCCGTATGCGAGCGCTTTAGTTGTAAAGTATAAACTTTACTAGGTTTGGCACCTAATAAATATATTATATTAATTATCTTAGAAAAACAAGTGGAATTTACAGAGCCCTAAATTGAAACAATTTTTTGACATTTCAAAATTAATTAACACAAGAGTAATATTCGGTGCTATATTCAACATATTATAACATTTTTTACCATAATTCTTCGTTGTACTGATTAAAGAAATGTTATGCAGATCATGTATATGTAGGTGAGTCCTTATGAAAAAACAGAAAAATCTTGTGTTAAAGCTATCATTACTAACCATTAGTATCTTTGTTTTACTATTTGCGATTTATAGTACTGTTTCTACTGTTATCATTTACCGAAATAGTTTAAAACAAAGTGAGGAGAATATCCAAGCTGTAAGTAATACCACATCAAAAGAAATTCAACAAGTTTTTGAAAAAACAATTAGTGTTTTAAAAACCGAATCGGATGTTATTTCATCTTTATATGCTCAAAATCAGTTAAACCCTACCCAAATAATCGATTTGCAACAAAAAGTGTTAAGCTCCAACGAAAACTTTCTAGGTGTATCTATTATTTTGGATGCAGCCAATTTAAAAGACATCGATTTGACGGATGATAGTATACTTAAAAATTCTAATCTTTTTGCTCAGTATACATATAGAGAGGAAAATAATATTACGAACATGCCTATCGAAGGTGTTGCTGAAGAAGACTGGTTTAAAACACCGAAAGAAAAACAATTACCCTATATTACTGAACCATATGACTATGAATTAAAAGATGGAACGGTCTCTATGGTAACCGCTACGATTCCGATTATAGTAAATAATCAATTTTTCGGAGTTGCATTAGCAGATTTCACCCTAGACTTCTTTGATGAACTAATTGCAAAAAATGTTCCAGAAACTGCCCTTCAACGTGTCATCACTCCTGCTGGTACCATTATTTCAGATAGTTCAAATTTAAATGTAAAAAATCAACCTATATCTGATTTAATTTCTGAATGGGACACACAATCACAAAAGATTCAATCTGGTGAAACGGTAACTTTTTATTCTAAAGATACTGCTTTAAATAACAAAGATGCCTTCTCACTCTTTACGCCTATACAAATCGACCAAAATGAAGCAAAATGGATCATCCAAACGGTTATTCCGAAATCAACTATTCTCGAAACCTTTAATTCAATCGTAAATATCACAATATGGGCTGCCATTCTCATGTCCATTATTCTTGCTGTGTTAACATACCTATTTATCGCAAGAAATTTAAAGCCTTTACAAAAGGTGAAACTTGCTTTAGAAGAGGCTGCTGCCGGGAAATTAACAGTCGAAGTGGATAAGAGCCGCTTAAATAATGATGAGATTGGTTCAGTAGGTTTTGCGTTTAATCATATGCGAGAACAGATGCATACGGTTGTAGGGAATGTAAGCAAAGCATCTGACCTAATATTAGAAAAATCGGTTCAGATGAATCGTTCAATGGAAGAAATGTCCCAAAGTAGTGAAGAAATTGCAAAAGCAATTGAAGAGATTGCAAAAGGTTCACAAGTTCAATCAGCAGAAATTGACCAATCAAATTGTCAATTGTCCTTATTAGGAGATAAAATTGATGAACTTTCTGTTATTTCAAATGAGATGTTAGAAAGTATTCAAGAATCAAGCAATCAAGCCCGTCTTGGAATGAAAGAAGTAGAAAACTTACGACAACAAACAAGCGATGTATCGACTGTTAATGAAGATTTAGATGTACAAATGAACACATTGGGTGAAAGAATCCAAAACATTAACAAAGTCATGGAATCAATTCAAGCTATCACAGCACAAACAAATTTATTGGCATTAAATGCATCTATTGAAGCAGCTCGTGCAGGTGAGCACGGAAGAGGCTTTGCTGTTGTTGCAGAAGAAGTAAGAAAATTAGCGGAGCAATCTCAAAGTGAAACAGAACATGTTCAACATATCGTCGCTTCCATTTTACAACAAGCCGAACAAACTTCCCGTATAGTTCAAAAAAGTAGTAGTTTATTGAACTCACAAAGAGGTTCCGTGACAAGTACAGAAGTTGCTTTTAAAGAACAATTAAATCATGCTTCTCATATCGAACAACGCATCATGCAATTTACTGATCGATTAAAAGCAATGTTAGAGGAAAAAGAAAGTACTGTATTAGGAATGCAACAAGTTGTCGCGATATCTGAACAATCCGCAGCAAGTGCCGAAGAAGTTACTGCAAGTGCTGCAGGACAACATAATGAATTGGAAAAAATTGTTGACATGATGAATGGATTGGAAGAATTAGCGAACGATTTGAAAACTGCAACAAAAAAGTTTGTATTATGAAAATGAGCGAAGGTGTCCAAAAAGTTAAAACTCTTTGGACACCTTCTTTACTTATATAAGTATTGCTCCTGCGGTTGCTACACAATCCTCGTTCTAGAATATATTGCTTCTGCGGTGGTCGCATTAAAATGCCACCATCCTTTTCAGAGAAAATTTGCTCCTGCGGTTGTTACACAATTCTCGTCGCAAAAGTAGGCGTTTTTAAAACGCCTACTTTAACTATGAATTGCTTTCCAGAATACCGCTCTTGCTGCGTCTCCGATGTGTTCACTAACTGTAGGGTGTGGGAAGATGATTTTCGATAGGTCATCTGCATCTCCTCCAGCGACTTTGACAGACAACATGGAATTGAGTATTTCTGTTGCTCCATCCCCCACTACACAAGCTCCTAAAATGTCGTGACGATCCTTTGATGCAATAAACTTGATAAATCCAACATCATTTCCTTCCATCAACGCCTTAGGATTTGTTTTGAACGGTAATTTCGTAACGATACACTCTTCTTCTACTTCATCTTCTAACAATCCAAAGGTAGCAATCTCCGGATTTGTATAGACACAACGAGGAATAGTATCTGGGTCAATTGGTTTTGGATGATTACCTAGAATTGCTTCAACTGCATGAATTCCTTCTGCACTTGCTGCATGGGCCAATTGATAACCTCCAATAATATCCCCGATTGCATACATGTTTGGTATACTTGTTTGATATTCATCATTCACCTTAATAAAGTGCCCATCCATCTCAAGATTTAAGTCACTTACCACTTCAAGATTTGGTCTTCTTCCTGTTGCAAACAATAATTGTTCAAAAGGATAGTTACCTCTTGATGTTATCACTTCATTTTCTCGGATTTCTTGGAATTCAAAATCTAAAACTAGTTCAACACCAAGATCATGTAATTTTTGACGAATAATTGGTCGTGCTTCCGGCTCTTCCGTCTGTAAAATATCTTTACTATGATTTAAGATGGTTACCTTTGTTCCAAGTGGTGCTAAACTAAAGGCCATCTCAACTGCAATCACACCTCCACCAATAATCGTTAATTGCTTAGGTAACTCTCGGATATTAAAAATTGTATCCGTTGTATGATATTTAGCATTTTCTAAGCCTTTAAATGGCGGAACAAAAGGCTTACTACCTGTTGCAAGGATAATGTGATCGGTTTTGATTTGTTCACCATTTACAGTTATGTTGCCATCACTTGTAACTTTTGCTTCTCCCGTGATAAAGGTAATCGTCGCGTTTTGGATAAACACATGAATATCATCAAGTAGTTGTTGGATAATTTTTTCTTTTCGACTCATTAACTTAGGAAAATCAACATCTATAGAAGGTACAGTAATACCCCATTGTGCAGATTCACGAATTTTTTGTACCACTTTACTATGTTCAAGCATGATTTTAGAAGGAATGCATCCCAGATTAAAACATGCTCCCCCAACTTTTCCTTTTTCAATAATGGCAACCTTTAATCCACTTTTTGCTGCATGGATTGCTGCGACATACCCACCAGCCCCAGCACCGATTACCGTTAAGTCAAATTTCTTCATGAACGTCACCTCACTCCAAACGATAGCATTGTACGACTGACAAAATCAATCTTGTTTTACATTTTTTACATAATAAAAACCACCAGTCGAACTGGTGGTTTTCTCTGCGCGTGAAACGCTGGGTTACTGGCCCACGTCTAAAGACGCGCTGAATGGTCTGCCAACCGCACTACGTTTCCGACTACCGCTAAA
>NZ_RBZN01000021.1 GCF_003628435.1 Ureibacillus endophyticus
TGATAAAACTTAATGATTCTTAATTTTTCATCTTTAGAAAAAATTTTTGACATAAAAATACTCCCCATTAGATAAACAGATTTTATTTTTTAATCTGTCTACCTAACGGGGAGCATATCATATCAAGGAGGTGCGGTTGCTTTTGGGAACGTTTATTAAGATTTATATTACATAATGTATAATTTTTTTTATGAAAATAGAGACGCTCCTTCAACAATCTCAATAATCGTATCTATCTAGGCAATCCCCACGCCCAAGTTAAGATGGTTACAATAAATGTCCCGGATACAACAAACCATAGCACATTCTTACTTATGTCCGATTCACTTTCTTTAATAAGTTACCTATTTATCTCAACTAAATTAATCAAGAAAACTATAGAAAAAATTGGGTTAAACAGAAAACCTAACCGTACAAATGCTTCTACCACTACTCTTATCACCTGACCTGTTACGTTTAATGTTCTTTTTAATATCCAATTATTTCATTAAATGTTACCCATTGATTTGGTCCGATTGTTGAATTACAAAAATGCACCCAAAGCGGTGTTTGGCTAGAATTCTATTCATAACCTTGTAATTGCATTCACTATTCCACCATCTGAGCGCTTTTACTGAACTACAGAGTCTTAATTACCTTATGTTTAACCGATAAATTATTGCAAAATTAAAAGGCTTAAAATGATATTTAACTAATCATTTTAAGCCAACTTACAAAAACCACCTCTATTTGTGATACGGTTCCCCGTATCAATCTAAAGGCAATGGAAATACTTTATGGATTAGAACATGCAGAAAAGGAAAGATACGATCAAGCACAGGAAAATGTGTAAGCCATAATACATTTCGTAAGGGAGTCCAAACATAAATAGCATTGGTTTTATCTAAGACGTTCTCCTTTGGATCACAAAAATTGAATTAGCAACACAAATAGGGTAAAGAATCATGGTTCTCGTACCCTATTTTTTATTGATTTATCAAGTTTTTTAGAGAATTATCATAGTCAATCGCATACCGAATCATTTGAACAACATAGCAAAACCATTAGAGTTCATCATACCAAAGAAAGCCTTTTTCACACTATAATTAAATAATTGAGATTCTAAAAGGAACACCTAAACCATTTAACCAAAACCTCTTTTATCTTTTTTATTGTTGTATTTGCTTTTTTAACGAAATGATTCGCTCTTTGGGAAGATTTGTTTTTTCTGCTATATAATCAATTTCCTTATGCTCTTTAAGAAGTTCAATTGCTTTAAATATATTATCCAACGCTTCTGCTTGGCTTCTTTTCATAATTTCTTCGTATAATGGTGTCATTATAATCACCTCTAACATTTTATGGTTTCGTCTTCCGATAAAAATTTATGCGAAACGGTTATAATAAATGAAAGAGCCTTCGTTGGTATATCTTTATCTGGAATTTTACTTGCGATTTGAGCAAAATCCAAAACTCTTTCCGAACGTTTTACTTATGTCTTCGTTAGAGGCAATAAAAATAATTTCCTCATATCAGCATTTGATAAAGATTCTCCATTTTCTACCTTCATCCATAAACCTTTAACCAATGCGTCTCCATCTTGTTTACTTAGAAATATAAACTCTGGTTTTCGAGCAACACACAGCACTTCACATGCGTAGACTGCTATCTGTAAGCAGCTAATTTTAAATTGATGGTAGTGGAATTTACCCATTTTTCTTTTCATCGTAGGCAACTAATAGACTTTTTACTGATTCGAATGTTGATTCAAAATTCAGTAATAGAGGCTTAAGCTCCGATTCAAAAGCAAAGTAATCTCTTAATGCCTTATTAATTATGATACTACGTTCCTTTCGATTATAATGTTTGAGCTTATTATAATTTTCCTCATCTATGTAAACATTTTCAGTGGTTTCGTTGGAATAGATAAAGATTTTATTTAGCACATTTATAACATCCATTAGTCGCTTTAAACTACAATCTAATTCTTGTATTTCCTTTGTACCTCTAAGTTGTTTTGCCATTTGTTCTAATAATTCTATATTATCACTACTCATTTTTCCCCTCCAAGAATTTTAACCTCCATAGTATAAGGGAAAAAATATGGTTTGTCAAAATATTCCATATAGTCAAAAAGATAACTCATGTTCTTTTTAGTCAACATGAGTTATTTTAACAAAACTTATTCCAATCGGGACTGTTCAACTAACTTACCTATTTCAATTCCCAATGCATTTGAAAGCTTAAATATTACTTCAATACTGGCATTTTTACGTTTATCCTTTTCTAACCTCATAATAAAAGAAGCACTTACACTTGATTTTTCTGCCAACTGATTAAAGCTTAATGACTGCTCTTCTCTTTTCCGACGTAATTCATTGGCAAAGCCCTCAATAAATAAATCTTCACTATACAATTCCTATCACCTTCCCTGCTTTTCTAAAAAGAAACCTGATGTACTGTATCCATTTATCATAGCTTCTTGTAAAAAAACTATTACTTTACTACTGTAATTTTCGAATTATTTCTACGAAGCAATCTATAATATAACAACTTCATTATTAGAAAGGAGATGTATCGGATTGGATAGGGAACAGTTTTACAACACCCACCCAGATGAAAGAGTTGATATTATCAATAAAATGCTAAAAAATAGTAGTTTAAAAGAAATAGCAAAGAAGATAGGAGTCCCCGAATCCTCTTTTAGCAAAGAAATGACCAATGGAGACTATGTTTATATTAAGCGGGATAATCAATATTACAAATATATTCGGGACAAAAACATGATAAGTAACAATCATCAGCAGTCCCAAGATGTAATTAGTTTTATTGAACAGAATATGGAAGTGTTAAAAGCAATTCTTAGACATCATGAAGATAGTAGAAATATGTTAATACTGGATGAGCAAGTCTACAGTAAAAAGGCAAAATATATGAACAAAAGCATTAAGATGAATAGTGAGATTTACGACAAGTTTGTTAAATTTTGCGAGGAAAAGTACCCCTTTTTGACGCTTCAAGACCTTGTAGCTCAAGCCCTTCTTGATTTTATCAATAGATATAAATAAAAGTAGTGCCAGCTCCGCTGCACTACTTTCTTAAGAGAATGATTACTTAATAACATTCCAGTTATTATCATATTTCCCACCAGGTTTTCCGATAAAGATAACCGCAGAGTCACCGACAGCCATAATCTTCACTTGACGATTTCCAAATGTCAGCATTTTATTCATTTGATTCTGGATATTTGTTCCCGTAAATCCTTTGTTCACAATATCATAGACTTGTGGAACTTGGTAGAACTTGAATAGTTCTTTCGCAACATAAGGGATTTTGTTGTATTCAGGAACATCTTGGCTTCTCCAGAAGTCAATTTGAATTGATGCATCATATGGTTGGTCATCAAGGAACACTTTAATTGGCGTGTCTCCATATGCTTTCTTAAATGGGTTGTAGATAGCACCTGTGCCACCTGTATTTAAGAAGCCCAATTGTTCGTCTAAGATTTGAGCGTTTTTGGCTTTGTCAGCAGTAGCCGTTGTGTTGATCTTTGGAGCTACCCAACCTGCAGGCGGAGCAAATGGATCATTTGGCTTAAACTTATCATTTATCGTTCTTGACATCATGACAGCAAATTCTGCCCTTGTTAGTAAACTATTCGGTTTAAAAGTTCCATCTCCATAACCAGTTGCAATTCGATGAAATGCTACAGCTTGTATGTATGAATAAGCCCAATGATTTTGAGTCACATCTTTAAACTGTCTTAAAGATTCACCTTTTAAATGATAGGCTCTTGCCAAAACCGATGACATTTCAGCTCTTGTAACATAGGCATTCGGTTTGAACTCACCATTTTTTATAATATCCTTGAAAATTCCCTCGGATACAACTGTAGATACAATATCATAGTATTTATAGTCCTTATTAATATCCTTTAATCGTGGATCTGGTCTATTTTTCAAATCATAATTTCTATCTCTTGTTACCATTAATGCTATCTGAATTCTTGTAAGATTTGCATTTGGTTTAAATGTTCCGTCTTCAAAGCCTTGAATTATTCCTTTATCCGTCAAAAATTGAATTTCTTTCACGGCCCAATACTTTTCATTAACATCCTTAAATGCAGTTTTTGCATTAACAATGGTTTCATTACCAATAGAAGTTAACATCAATAAAATAATGAATATTGAAAATAACTTTTTCATAACAAACCACTAATCTCCTTTACAATTCAAATAATACACCTTTCCTCTTAAGATCCCTATCATCAAAACATATGTTTCCCCTCCTTCCTCAGAGGCAAATTTAACTCTATATTACCATATTTCTATAAAGTCATCCTTGACTATTTACGATAAGTTTACGCTACCTAATTGTGTGATTGTTTAGTTTGCAACATGCTTTGGAACTAATTGAGGAGTAAAATTATTGGGGTGTAAAAGACCATGAAACCATTTGATGAAGATGTATTGCATACAAAAAGAATCACCCGAAGCCTGGTAAGCGAGGTGATTCCACATGGATCTACTTATTGCCGAACTGAACCTTTAAAAGTTCAGTTACCTATTAGGGGAGCAATATTGCGAGTATCGCACCTAATTTCAATATAACCAATCTCAATCAATTTTGCAAAGTCTATGTAAACCTTGCTACATAATTGATAATCGAGTCATTTTCTAACCTAAAACCTTTTGTATGCTAAGTCTCCACGTTTAAGTTCTTCTTTGACCGCACTCCTCCTCCAAGGATTCCAGCCTTTCCTTCCCCCTAAATCCTTACGTCTTTTTTGAAGAAAAAAGAGAGCATAACATATTGGTTAAAAAATATGTTATGCTTTTTGTTTTTTCACTTTTTCTCCACGTCATCGGAACTACATAGAAAATTAGCCTCATTTTTAATTCCAATGTAGTTACAGTTTTAACTCCAAAAAACTACAATTGTTCAAAAAAAGAACCACCCGAAGCCTGGAAAGCGGGATGGTTCCTCACGACAAAATAACCTTATTGTGAACTGAAACATTGCAGTTTGGTTCTTTGCAAGGATAGGAATAAAGCGTCCCTACCCTTGCAATTATGGGTAAATTTGACCAATTATTCAACCCTGAATAATTCCCAACCTCATATAATGAGCTAAGTTTCCTGTACAAATGTCAATTTAATCATGTACAAAAACGCTCGTTTAACCATGTACATTTTTGATCCCCAGTGTATATTACAACTTTACTTGGAGGGGCGAGTATGATAGCCTTGTTTGGTCAGCCAGCCCTTGTAATAGCTGGCTTTTGGCTGACGAATCATGCGAGTAGAGGTCTCCATGTCAAGTTGTAATTATTCATAAACATGTATAGAGAAACGCATTTCGAACGAAAGTGTACATGCTTAGACAATCAAAAATGTACACTTTGATACGGACATTTATATTCCTGCAAGTGTATGCCACCGTATGGGATAACTGGATGTTTAGTTGTTTTGATATAAGTGAAGTATACAAGGTTTATCATTCATAGAACGAAGGGATTTTTCATAATTGAAGGAAAGTCTACACGATTCTTTGGAATCAGAACTGGGTTAATACCCAATGATTCTAAATCTTGAAGGTATCTGCGGAAGGTAGGTTTGGAGAGGTATTTTTTGGGAGAATCAATTCCGTTTTTACTAATATCAACGAGGAATGAACGTAATTTCTCTTTTTTCTTTCTTGAAAAATTACTTTCGTCAAGGATTTTCTCTGCTTTCGTAATTTTATAATAATCACCCTTTCTAATAATTGGTGTAACGTGGTTAATCATATATTCTCTGTAAAGTTCCTCTTTAAAGTATTCAGATAATTTTTTTGCTCTATTCTTACCTTTGCCATCATTTCTCTTCATAGCATTTAAGTGATCATTTTTTAGTCTTAGCTCGAAGCGAACTACATCTTTCTCATAGGGCTGTATCTCTTCACCCTTTGCAATGCGTTCCTCTTCCTTTGAATAAATAATGAATTCTACACTTTTGCATTTGTGATATTGGGAAGTTTCATATTTTAAGGGCTTACCTTGTTCATCTTTACCCCATTTAATTTTTTCCTTGAAACGAAATCTCTCTGTGTATTTTTCATATAAGTGAAAAATCAACTTCTCGTGATTTTTATTTGGTATGACTACATCCAGTTTATAGTCAATTCTTGTTAGAATATGCTCGTCAAAATGCGATGAATGCCCAAATTGAGAAATCAGAAATTTTCTTATGATCGCTTCAACGCCTTGATAGTCTTTTTCTGTTATGTCGCTTTTCCTAAGTAGCTTAACAATGTCTACTTTTAGATGGATATTCCATGAACCTTTACCATTAGACGATAGCCATGTAAATGCAAAGCCTGGATGTTCACTTTTTACATTTTGCGTTAGCTTTTTTACAACAGCACCAAACTTTTCATATGCTTCTGCTTTTACTCTATTTCGTTTTAAAAGAAGCTGTACCTCTTCATACTCAACTGGAAATAGAATTTCAACTGAATGAATCATAAATCACCATCTCCTTTGGAAAAATTAGCGGGAATGGTAAAACCTAATGTCAACCTACGCTGAACTGTAAAAATATTTTCCCGACCCCAACCTATTTAAAGGACTGCTTAACACATTGTTATTCGCTATGTGTTAATAGAAGGTTTGGCAAATTCCTATTTATTTTAAGAAAGTGTTAATAATTGATAAAGGCAAAATTGGTTCTATATTGTTTTAGTTGCCACTTTAACTCTTATTCAAAAAGAAAAGCAGCAGTCCTATGGACTGCCACTTTTCTTTTTACCCATATTATCATTCAATCATAGAGCGATTCATTTGCATTAGCCACAGTGTTCAATGCCTCTTCCACTTTAATTAAGTCATATATCTCCAAATCCAAACAAGCGACAATAATTTTATCCTTTAACGATGTGTTCAACGAAAACCCTCTAATCTTTAGGAGTTTATTTGTTTCCTCGATTGTCAGCTTCATAGCAAAAGCAAGTCTTATCAGTTTATATTTTGGTGGATTCGTCCTTCCATTGATTAAGTGACTGATATAAGCTTTTGAAAATCCTGCTTTGTCTGCAAGCTCTTGTTGTGTCATTTGTACATTATAGAGCATTTCGTTTATAAATTGTCCAAGTGTAATCATGTCCTCCGCATTTTGGCTAACCAATGAGGAGATATTATCTAATTCCTCTGCTGATAGACCATGCTGAAAAATTTCCCTTTTGCTTATATGCAATTCCTCTATTATATGTTCCGAGACTCCATGTAATAGATAATTGATTATGTCCCCTATAAAATCATATTCACTCACGTTCTTATTCCCCCATTAAAAAAGTATAAAATTTTTATACCATTCTTAATCTGGAAGTCCATATACTATAGTCAACAGTTGTACACTCTAATCCCCGTACAACTTCCCCAAAAATTAAAGGAGGTTCCCCATTATGAACACACTTCAACAACATTCTACCAACTTCTACTCCACTTCAACAATTATCCTGCAAGAACAAAATCAAGAAAACAATATTAGCACCATTGCTGAACTTCTTATGAAGGCAATAAACAAAAAACAACAATTTCAAAAGGAGAGTGCTTAAACAATGAAAAAGAAAATGGTGATTGGTCTTTATATTCGTGTTTCTACTGACAAACAAGCCCAAGAGGGGTTTTCATTGGAAGGACAGGAGGTTGAGGGAACTCAACTTGCTCATAAAATGTTTGGGAAGGATATCATTCTTAAAGTCTATATTGATGAAGGCATCAGTGCAAAAAGCACAAAAGGAAGAACAGACCTGAATCGTATGCTCAGAGATGTAGAAAGAGGTGCTTTAGATGCTATAATCACATATAAAGTTAGTAGACTTAGCCGTACCCTCTCGGACTCCCTAAAAATAGTTGAAGACATTCACAGAGCTAAAGTACGATTTATAAGTATAAAAGAAGGTGAATATGGTACTCCCCACGCCAACCTTCAGTTTAACATCTTAGCATCCGTTGCCCAGTATCAGCGTGAGGAACTGGCAGAGAACGTTCAGCTCGGCATGATCCAAAGGGCCAGAAACGGAAAATTTAACGGCGGAAAGGTATTAGGCTACGAGACGGTTGATAAAGATTTAATCGTAGTACCTGAAGAAGCCGAAACCGTAAGAATCATTTTTAATAAATTTGTCCATGAAGGATGGGGAACAAAAAGAATCTCCAATTACTTGAACAAAATTGGCAAACGTACAAAGAAAGGGAATACTTTTTCGGTTTCAACGGTTTCTATTATCCTCGATAATCCTATTTACAAAGGCTATATCCGCTTTAATCAATATGTAAATTGGGAAACAAATCGACGAAAAGGGAAGAACACCGAATATATCCTAACTAAAGGACACCATCAGCCAATAATTGATGAAGAAACTTGGGATAAAGCACAGCTTATCCGAAAACAACGTGCAACAGGAACCCCAAGGCAGTATTCAGGAACATTTCCCTTAACATCCATTCTAAAATGCCCGCAATGTGGAGCATATATGACAAGTTTATACGGGGCAAAACGCAAGGATGGTACGAAGAAACGCTATTATGCCTGTGGGATGTATCATAATAAGGGTTCGACTGTATGTAGCCCAAATCTGATAGATGCTGATTGGATAGAAAAAGAAGTATTTAAAAGACTACAAAATGCACTTTTATCAGATGTAATCATTGAACGAATTACGGAAGAAATCAATGCTAATATAAAGCAACAGTTCAATATCAATAAGCAATCCTCAGAGTACCAGTTACTTCACAATAGGCTTACTGAACTTGAAAACAGAAAAAAACGTATTCAAGACTTAGTAGAGTCAGAAGTTTACACTGTGGAAGAAGCAAAACAGCGGTTGAATGAATTACGTTCAGATATTGACAATACAAAAGAGTTATTGCAAGAAGCAATAAATGAGAATACTCATGTAAATACAAATCTCGATACCGTCACACCTGAGTTCATTAAATTACAGCTTCAAGAGTTCCTGGAATTGAAAGAATATTTATCGGTTTTAGAATTTAGGCAACTTCTTGTTACTTCCATTGAAAGGATTGAAGCAAGCAAAAAAGAGCTACAAAATATTTGCTTTTCCTTTATAGCCCACATTCCAAATAAGGACTTGGATCCTACAGATCCAAGCCTACATAGCACCAACGACAAAACCCCTCTTCTTCTGAAAGGGTTATATTTTAAACCTAACCATTACCTATTTGTGATAAGGTTCTCCCTTCATTATCCGGAAGCTTCGATAAATCTGCTCCACTAATACCAGCTTCATTAGTTGGTGGGGGAGAGTCATTTTACCGAAGCTGAGTTTTTCATCCGCGCGTTTTAAAACATCATTATGTAATCCCAGTGAACCACCTATGACAAAAGCAATTTTACTTGTTCCGTATGTCATGAGTGATTCCAAGTCACTGGCCATTTCTTCAGAGGATTTCATTTTTCCATCTATAGCTAGGGCAATCACATGGGTGCCATCGCTTATTTTGCTTAGAATACGTTCTCCTTCTTTTCGTTTTACGATTTCCATTTCGGACTCACTTAAATTTTCTGGTGCCTTTTCATCTGGTACCTCAACTAATTCAATTTTGGCATAAGCCCCTAATCGTTTTACATATTCATCAATGCCCATTTTTAAATATTTCTCTTTTAACTTTCCTACTGAAATTATGGTGATATTCACAATTAGTCCACCTTTACATTACATTCTTATTGTTATCCACATGTAATTTCAAATTACTCTAAACATGTTTCAATTCTTGTAACAATGTGGCTATCTTTTTTCATTCTTGTTAGAAAATTTTAATATATACAGTTTATCCACCTTAATTTTTAATTTACGAACAAGTTATCCACAAAGGTTATACACATATCCACATGCACTTTCTAGATATTGTGTAAAGCTACTTACTTGATACAATATATGTTGCTTTCTCTTCACAATAAGAACAATTTGTGGATAACTTTTCTTCATCATTTAATTGTTCCATGATTGGAAACTCCTTTGTTTCTGCAACAAGCATATCTAAAGCGTGATTTATATGGGTTTCACAGCTATATACTTTCATTTATTATTACCTCTTTCTAATTTATATTTTCCACAGACTTATTCACATTTGTGAATATTTTATCCACAAACCATTGTAACAAACAAAAAACGAGTAGGGAAGAATAGGCTTTTTCCTTCTCTACTCGTTGTGCTTAATGCACTGTTGATAACTTATAGTTTTCCACAGATGAAATACTTTATACGTTTGTTCCTTCAGTTAATGTTAATTGTAACTCAACTAATTTTCCTTGACGGTACACTTTAATTGGAAGTGTGTCACCAATATCTGTTTCATTGTATAAATGTTGTCGTAGGTCGATGGAATTTTCAATTTTCTCTCCTCCCATTTCTACAATAACATCATATTGTTTTACACCTGCTTTATCTGCTGGTGATCCTTGAACAACTTCTGATACAACGACACCTGTTGTTACTTCTTCTGGTAAACGTAATGTTTGTTGTTGATAGAAAGCAGGTACATCTGTTAAGTCTAATAGGCCGATTCCCATCGTTGGGCGACGTACTTCGCCATTTCTTTCTAACTCTTCAACAATCGGTATGACCGTATTTATTGGTATAGAAAAACCTAAACCTTCTATCGTCGACTCAGCGATTTTCATCGAGTTAATCCCCACTAAATCTCCGGCAATATTGATTAACGCTCCTCCACTATTACCTGGATTGATTGCTGCATCAGTTTGTAATACTTCTGTTTCCCAATCTTCCGTACCATCTCCATTTAGATCAACAGGAACAGCACGATCCTTCCCTGAAATAACACCCGTAGTAACCGAACCATAAAAATCTAATCCAAGTGGGTTCCCAATCGCAATGACTGTCTCACCTTGTTTTAATGTTTCTGAATCACCGAATTGGGCTACTGTTTCAATATTTTTACTGTCAATCGAAACAACGGCTAAATCTGTCCAAATATCGCTTCCTACCAGAGTTGCTTCTTCTTTAGTACCGTCCGCTAATGTAACTTCAAGTTGTTTAGCTCCTTCTACAACATGGTAATTTGTAATGACAAAGGCTTTCCCATCTTCTACTTTGTAAATGACACCAGAACCACTACCAGCTTCTTGTTCTTGTGAACGTTGGTTCCAAAAGTCTGTTACTTCTTGAATGTTTGTAATACCTACAACAGCATCGGAGACTTTTTCAACGGCTGAGGTAATATCCGTTGTAACTTCTGTTGCTGTTTGTGTAATTGTTGTGGTGTTCGTTTTGTTATTCGAATTGCTTGGAAGTTGCCCAACCATAGAAGGAAGTAGTAACCACATCACGAGTGCACCAACAATGACACCTGCAAGGCCACTTAAAAAGTAACCGCCTTTACTTCCACTATTTTTTTTATTTACTCGTTTTTTATTTTCTTCTTCCTCACGCATTAATCGTTCCTGTAATGGTGAATAAGAAGAACCAGATTCGTTTTCGGTTTGTTTATGTTCATCATCATTATTATAGTAACTCATATAACCAATCCTTTCTTCCTCTTATTGTCATTATGATACAAACTAAAGATTAAAATTACATGAAAATGAAATAAAACAAAAATAAAAAAGGGCTCTGTCTGAAAATATTTAAGACAGTCCCTTTATGACTTCCACTTTCATCACAGATATATTGCGTCAAATATAGTGCAACCATCGCAGAAGCAATTTATCTACTAGAAAATATTTATAAATAAAAAAGGGTGCCCAAAATGTTTTTTCTCTTTGGACACCTCTGTCTATTCACACAGTTACTAAAAGAGTCGGCTCTTCAGCATCTGTATCATGTAAATGAACATATTCACCTGTAATGATTCCGCATGATTGTAATGTTTGTGATACTGTCATACGCGCTAAATCTTTCATATTATTATCTTTACTTAAATGAGATAAATAGATTTGAGTCGGCTTTTCAAATACCACTTCACTCATTGCTATTGCAGCATCTTCATTGGAAACATGTCCAACATCACTTAAAATACGACGCTTGATCGACCATGGATAGCGACCCATTTGGAGCATACCGATATCGTGGTTCGACTCAAAAACAAAAGAGTCGGCACCACGAATAATTCCTTTCATGCGATCACTCACATATCCAGTATCGGTAATTACAACAAGTTTTCGATCATTTTCATGGAATACATAAAACATTGGATCTACTGCATCATGGGAAACTGCAAAGGATTCAATATCTAACGAACCAAAGGATTGAACGGTCTCCATATTAAAAATAAACCGTTGTTCTGTTGGAATATTGCCAATGTGTCCATCCATTGCTTGCCATGTTTTTTCATTAGCAAAGATTGGCACTTTGTATTTCCGCGCAACTACTCCAATACCTTTTATATGGTCACTATGTTCATGAGTAACTAATATCCCCGTTAAATTCTTCATGTCACGATCAATCTTAGCAAACAGCTGCTCCATTTTTTTGCCGCTCAAACCGACATCAACTAAAAATGCATGTTCATCATTTTCTACATAGATGGCATTTCCAGTACTACCACTTGCTAAAACACTAAATCGCATAACATTACTCCCTATTCTTCATTAACTTCTTTTATATCAAGTGCATCATCAACTACATCCACTCTTGTATGATCTAGTTGAAAATCAATTACCTTTCCTTCTACAGCATTTACAAAGTATTCTTCATGTACATCATCTTGAGTTTTCACACGAACTTCCCAAGTTGGAACGAATACTTGTGTCTTTAACTGAATCAGTGTTGAATACCCTAATTTCATTTCAGTTATTTTAGAGTCAGGCTTTAATAAACGTTTTCCATAAAGAGCTTGAATTACTTGGATTGGTGGTAGCAATGTTTTCTCTTTATTATATTCTTCTATATTATCTAACAATGTTTGTTCATATCGGATGATTTCATCATTGTCATTAAGATAAGCTGTGAGAACACCGTTAATATTATAATAGATTTTCCGATCATTCAATCGTTGGAAAAATGTAATTTTCCTATTTTCTTGGTCAACTTTCCATAATGCATAAGAGGCACCTTCATGAACTTGAAATTGGAGGAAGTTTCGATAGCTTTCCTCCTGATCAAGATTACTAATTTTCACTGGATCTTTTAAAGTGACAATTAATTTATTTTTATTTTCCACAACGATTTTTTGCGCATTTTGTAAAACAATTTGTTCTTCTTCAAAATTTTTCACCGTCGCAGAAATATAGGATGCCTTTTCTAAATTGGTTGGTAAAACTCCATAAGTAATATGGTCATCTTGGAGTTGTGCTTCAATCGTTTTTTCACCTAATACTTCTACCAATTGTGCTTCCGTGTGTCGGTTTAAATATAAAGAATAGAGAAACACATTCAATATTAGAAATACAACGATGAATATAGATTTTGATTTACTCCAATCCATATCCAGCCCCTCCTAATGACTCTGGCGTAATACGTGTAGCACTTCCATCTTGAATAGAAAACCAACCTGGCTCTAACGTATATAACTTTTCATCAATTTCACTACCCGTTAAATAATATCCAACTATTATATCATCAATATCTTGGATATTTTGTACCCACTTTGAAACTTCAACACCTGATGGTAATTGACGAACTGCTCTCTCTGAAGGAATTGCCATATCTAGTTTAAAATAAGGTCTTCTATAACTGAAAATTTGATTATCTCCCCAAATTGTTGTGATTCGAGTGGATGTGATACTACTAAACACTGGCACACCTCTCAAGAATAATTGATATTCTGTAATATGTTTAGGAACATTTCGATACACATACCGGTAATCCCCTGTTAATCCGCCATGCTCATTTACAAAATCGAAACTTTCTTGTAATAAGGTAGAACCTTTTATATCGTTAATGCTCTCAGAAGTTGGGTACACATAATTAATAATCTTTGTTTTAGTATCAGATGTCATAAAAGACATTGCATCAGTATACTTAGACGATGTTGCACTCTCAATATTTTTCTTCACAATGTTTGTATCTTTAAATAAAATTTCTTTAAATCTTTCAGGTGATACTTCATCGATGTAATACGTATATTTCGCTAATTCTACTGGGTTGGATGGTACATATAAAGATAGTTTATTGTTTCTTGTGATTTCTTCATATTTAATTGCATCTTTAAATAAATCATTAAATGTGGAATTAAAATAGTCATTACTTAATGCAATATCCGTTGTATAGAGTGTTCTGTTTTGTTCACTTACAAATAATAGTTGCAATGTATTGGTTTGATTAAATTTTCCCCAATCAATAACAAGATGACTAAATGATATCTCTGGTAAATCACTTTGAGTAAACTCCAAAATAGATTTAAATATATTAATAGGTACTTCTGATTGGAAAAACAGTGTAATTCGATTATTTGCGCCAACCATAGAATTAATCTTAACGTCCGAGAGGTTACTTTGAATAAAATCTAGCTCTGTAGCCCTTACTTTCGATAAAGTTGTCATTACATTATCAATTAAAGTAGAAGATATAGTACCAGAAAACTGATTATCTTGGCTTAATAATATCCGATAAGGTTGAATAACATCTTCAATAGATTTATGTTCTCCGATTGTAATTTGTTCGACCTGTGACTCTTCAATTACTTGATAAGGTGGTGTGTAACTCCATATGGCAAAAGTTAAAATTAAGCTTAATCCGACAAGGAGTGTAAGGATGATTGATTTAACCTGTTCTACATATTTCACTCCCAATCACCTGCCTCATCTAATTCAAATGGTAACGTAAAGAAGATTGTCGTTCCCACACCTTCTTCACTTTCAGCCCAAATCTTCCCTCCGTGTGCTTCAATCATATCTTTTGCGATAGCTAAACCTAAACCAGTTCCCCCCATTGCACGGGAACGAGCGCGGTCTACACGATAAAATCTCTCAAAAATGCGATTAACATTTTCTTTTGGGATACCCATACCATCGTCTGAAATCATCACTTTCAACATATTATCTTGTACCGTACAACCAAAACGGATATTTCCTCCATCAGGTGAATACTTCAATGCGTTAGAGATGATATTATCAATTACTTGTGTAAGTTTATCTGTATCGATTTCTACAAAATATGATGTATCAGGAATAAAACGGCTAAATGTGACGTTTTGAGATTTAGACATTTCAAATCGATCAATGATACGATTGAAAAATTTATTAAATTCGACAAACTCTCGATTCAATTTATAATCACGGCTATCCATTTTTGATAATTGCAGTAAATCATTAACTAACCGAATCATTCGTTCTGTTTCGGTTTGTGTAACATTTAAAAAGGTTGGTGCAATATTTTCATCACGCCATGCTCCATCTGCTAATGCTTCTAAATAACTTCGCATTGTTGTTAATGGGGTACGTAACTCGTGAGAAACATTCGCCACAAACTCTCGGCGCTCCATTTCAATTTTTTCTTGTTCCGTAATATCGTGTAAAACTGTAATTAACCCATTTACAAATCCTGTTTCTTTTTGAATTACAGAAAAGTTCGCTCTTAAAATTAATGGCTCATCTTGCGTACTAAAATTAAGATTTAATGAATCCTTCATATATATTAAATCTTCAAAACTGTATTCTTGATCAACACCAAGTACCGATGTAATTGGTCGATTTAACATTGTTTCACGTGTAACATTTAAAAAGTTTAAAGCTGGGTCATTAATTAAAATTACTTTCCCTTTACGGTCTGTTGCGATAACTCCATCTGTCATGTTACTTAAGACTGAAGCTAGCTTCCTCCGTTCTGCTTCTGTTGTGGATGTTGCTTCTTGCAGACGATTTGTTAAATGGTTAAAAGCAATAGCTAGTTGCCCAATCTCATCATTACCATAGACACGAACTTTACGTGAGAAATTTCCTCTAGACATTGCTTGTGCTTGTCTACGCATATCTAAAATCGGCTTAGTAATTGTTTTTGCAATCAATATCCCAAGAATAATGGTAATTGCCAGGGACATCGCTGTTCCGACAGCAAAGATCCGATTGATATCATTCATTTGTTCAAAGACTTTTTCAATATTTGACTCAAGATATATGGCACCAATAACATCTTTATTTGGACCAAGTGTATTGGTTATTGGCGTTGCTAAAACCCAAACACGTTTTCTAGTATCTTCATCAATCGCAATTTCATCTTGGAAAATTTCAGCGGATATCGATTTCGTTACAATATCATGATTAAATCTCTGTCCTACAATGCTTTGATTATCAATATCGGATGTTGCCAACACCTTGTTTCGGTTATCAACAATTCGAATTTCATTTATATCACTTGTGGTGAACTCTCGTAAAATGAGATTCAAACTTTGCTCTAATGAAGGTCCTGTTGTTTCGTCCCGATCTTTTAACAACTCTTCTCGAATACTATATTGAACTAAATCAATCCGTTGCGTAATTGACTCTTTGAAATTGTTTTTTAAATTCTCTTCTAAATTTGATGAGAAATAAAGCCCAATGATCTGTAGTGCAATGATAATGAGTAAAACATAAATCAGTACTAGTTTTACGTGGATAGACTTAAAAAAGCTAACTTTATGCATTTATATTACTCCTGCTCAGGATTTCGTAAGTAATAACCTACCCCGCGGCGCGTAACAATCCAATTCGGATGACTTGGGTTATCTTCTATTTTTTCACGTAAACGTCGAATCGTAACGTCTACTGTACGTACATCTCCAAAGTAATCATAACCCCATACTGTTTGAAGTAGATGTTCACGAGTCATTACTTGTCCAATATGTTTCGCTAAATAATGAAGTAATTCAAATTCACGATGAGTCAATTCAATTGCTTCTCCACGCTTTAACACGATATAAGCATCAGGTTGAATGACTAAAGCACCTACTGTAATATCATTTGACTCCTCTTTTGTTTCTTCCACTTGAGCAGATACTTTAAGTCGACGCATATTTGCTTTTACTCGTGCTATTAACTCTCTCGTACTAAAAGGCTTTGTAACGTAATCATCTGCACCCATTTCTAATCCAAGCACTTTATCAATTTCAGATCCCTTTGCAGTTAGCATAATGATAGGGAAGTCATATTTCTTTCTGACTTCACGGCACACTTCCATACCATCACGTTTTGGAAGCATAATATCGAGAAGCATTAAATCAGGTTGGGATTCTTCAATTTTTTCTAATGCCTCATCCCCATCATAAGCACAAATTACTTGATAACCTTCTTTTACTAAATTAAATTGCAATATATCTGCAATTGGCTTTTCATCGTCCACAACTAATATTGTTTTTGTCATAAATTTTTTCTCCTTCTCTACTCTCTATCTATAGTTAAGTATGTTTAATTTCGATTTTCCTATTATTAACTCTATCATGCTTTACGTTTCGCTGCATTATACTACCCCACACTCCATTATATCAAACAATGTGTTACAACGTTTAAGCTGAGGTTACAATCAGATAACACTAAATATCAATATGAGAACATCGCTATAATATTTTCCGGGGAATATTTCGACAAATTTTGATAGTTAATAATAAAAAAGACAGCCCATAGTGTTTGGACTGTCTTATAATTAGTCTAATAATGTTAATGGATTTACGTATGAACCGTTTTTATGAACTTCGAAATGAAGGTGAGTACCTGTTGAATTTCCTGTTGATCCCATAATGCCGATAATAGAACCTTGTGGAACAACTTGTCCAACAGTTACTTTAATTTCGGATAGATGAGCATATAATGTTTCATATCCATTATTATGGTCTACAACAATTTTTTGACCATATGTTCCATCCCAACCAGCGAATGTAACAACTCCATTATCTGAAGCAGTAATATTATAATTTGATGGTCTAGCAATATCGATACCTCTGTGGAATTCACCCCAGCGATTACCCATATTACTTGAAATATATCCACCTGAAGTTGGCCAAGCAAATGCACCCGTTCCTCGATCTGAAACAACCTTCGTACCAACGACAACAACTCGATCACTAGGTTCAGAGAGTACTGTTTCTTCCGTCACTGCTTTTTCTACTCTTTTACCGTTTAATTCAGTAATTATATACTCGACCTTTTTCTTACCGTATTCGCCTTCTTGTTTAACGATTTTCTCGCCTTTATACATTGAGTCATTTTCTTCTACAATTTTTGTGAAGTCAATTTTTTCTACTCTTGATTTTTCATAAACAACTTTAACATTTACTAATGGCTTTTCCACTGTTACATTCAGTTTTTGACCAATTTGTAATATTGTATTTTCATTAATATCAGGATTTAATTTTAAAAGTTCTGCTACTGATAAATTATGCTTCTTTGCAATTTTGCCAAGAACATCACCATTTTGAACGGCATATAACTCTTGTTCAACAGATCCTGTTTTAAGATAATCTACAGCTTTCTCTGGAGTTAAAATTTGTTCTGGATTAACTTTTGTATTTTCTATTGCGAGATTTTCAACAACTGAAACTTCTAATAGTCGTGATTCATTTTTAGCTAACTCTTTAGATACATTGTTTTCTAATTGTTGTAATTCTTTTTCTGTTACGTATTCAAGTTTTAATTGATGAATTGCCTCTTCATAATCCTGTTCACTTTTGAAGTAAGCTACTGGTTCTTCATCAATTTTCATTGCGAAAGCTGGTGTTTGAACTTCTAACTCTGTATTTAATTTTTCTAAAGTATTCGTATCATCAATTTCGAATGAAAAAACATGCTCCGGAACTAAAGAAACATCTGAGCTAGCATCTACTTCCATATTTTCATATTGTAGACTTGCTTCTTTTTCTTTTTGTTCAACAATTTCAGTTACGGACTCTTCATTAGTTACAGGTCCAATATATGTATCACCTAAATAAACATGGTATATTTTATTTATAGAATTATCGCTTTCTTCTCCGTTTGCAAATGCAAGGTTAAATGTTACTAATGATAAAAGAGCAACAGTTAAAGTAATTTTTTTAAATATATTCTTTTTCTTAGAATCAAGACTTGTATGTTTTTTCATCGAAACGTCTTTTTTCAATTTCCACTTCGAACTCATTATGAAGCCCCTTCCAAAGGTTCCCCTAATTAAGGGTTATTTTTCCATGTGAGATTTTCAAGCCTTTTCTAATTTAACATACTCCTTCTTTTGGTTGAACCGTCCTGAGTCTTTTGTAATGAAATTGTATTATTTGCACGTTTTTTGTTATATTATAGGATTTAAGGACCAAAATTCTCTATTAAATTGTCTAAGGACTGAAAAGAATTTTAGTTTATTATTACTTTTCGAGATTTCTCGACAATATTCTTGTTATTTTTTATGATAATGTTTTTTATTTTACTAGATTTATAATAGAAATTTTTTTATTTTCATAGTTTCATTTCTTTAAACATTAGGGAATAATTATATAGAAAGGGAATTTTTATTATCATCTAGAGAGTCCTTTCATATACAGTTACAAATAAAATTATTAGAGATTGGGGAGAATTTATGGAAGTAAGTGCAAAACATTCTGAAATTAATAAAATACCTATGAGGCATCACATGTTCCGAGTTGTAATGGTAATTATAGGTGCACTAATTTTTGCTATAGGTCTAGAGTTATTTTTAGTTCCTAACAATGTTATGGATGGTGGAATTGTTGGGATTTCAATTATTATTTCTCATTTAGTTGGTTTGCCTGTTGGTGTTTTTATCTTCATACTAAACCTTCCTTTTATATTCATCGGTTATAAACAAATTGGTAAAACCTTCGCATTAACTACTGCCCTGGGAATTACAATCCTTTCGATTGCCACGGTAATTATGCATCATTTAAATCCTTTTACAAAAGATTTATTATTAGCTACCGTTTTCGGTGGAATCTTATTAGGTGTTGGTGTTGGACTTGTTATTCGCTATGGAGGATGTTTAGATGGAACTGAAGTTTTAGCCATTTTATCCAATATCAAACTACCCTTTTCTGTTGGTGAAATTATCTTATTTATTAACTTAATTATTTTCACTGTTGCTGGTTTTGTATTTACTTGGGAACAAGCAATGTATTCCGTTGTTGCTTACTATATAGCATCAAAAGTTATTGATGTTGTCGTGCTAGGGATGGAGGAATCTAAATCCGTTTACATAATTAGTGAAGACATAGAGGAAATTGGCCAAGCCATATTACACCGTTTAGGTCGAGGGGTTACTTATTTACATGGTGAAGGGGCTTATACAGGGGATAATAAAAAAGTGATATTCTGTGTTATTACTAGATTAGAAGAATCTAAGATGAAAGAAATTGTTCGAAGTATAGATAATCAAGCATTCCTAGCAATTGGTAATATTAGCGAAGTAAAAGGTGGACGCTTCAAGAAGAAAGGTATTCACTAATACACATATAAAATGTTTAGAAAAACCGAGCCACTTTTGCTTGGTTTTTTGTTTGGTTGTGATTTGAAAAAAGAGCAATAATAAAGAAAAAACTGCTAACGATTTATTTTATTAGCAGTTAGTTAGTTAGTTTCTATATATAATTTACCTCTAGTTTGCACCTGTCGCTACGCTATCGGTGCAGAACGAATGTCGTTTAAAGTAAAAATTGCTAACGATTTAGTCTGTTAGCAGTTAGTAACTATTACTCCCAGATTGGGTTATCCCAAGGTTTGCGCCTGTCGCTACGCTTTCGGCGCAGACTAACGTGGATAAAAAAAAAACTACTAACGATTTGTAATCGTTAGTAGTTAGGATGTCCCCCAGATTAAGTTAATCCTAAAAGTTTGCACCTGTCGCTACGCTATCGGTGCAGAACGAATGTCGTTACTCCCAAATCGGATTAACGACATTCGTTTGCTCACGTGCTGGGCCTACTGAGAATGTCATTAGGTTAATACCAGTTAATTCTACGATGCGTTCTACGTATTTGCGTGCGTTTTCTGGTAGATCTTCTAATGTACGAACGCCTGTGATATCCTCTGACCAGCCTGGTAGTTCCTCATAAACTGGTTCACAAGCTTCGATTACATGTAAGCTTGCTGGATATTCTGTAATGATTTCATCATTGTATTTATAAGCCGTACAGATTTTTACTGTTTCTAAACCAGATAATACATCGATTGAGTTCAATGCTAAGTCTGTAATTCCACTAACACGGCGAGAATGGCGTACTACAACTGAGTCAAACCAACCTACACGACGAGGACGACCAGTTGTTGTACCATATTCACGACCTACTTCACGAATATGATGGCCAATTTCGTCAAATAACTCAGTTGGGAATGGACCATCGCCAACACGAGAAGTATATGCTTTACATACCCCAACAACACGAGATACATGAGAAGGTCCAATACCTGTACCTGTTGTTACACCACCTGCAACAGGGTTAGAAGAAGTAACGAATGGATAAGTACCATGGTCAACGTCTAACATGACACCTTGTGCACCTTCGAATAATACTCGTCCACCTTCATCTAATACATCATTTAAAACTTTTGATGTGTCAGTAACATATTGCGCTAATTCTTGACCATAACCGTAGAATTCTTCAAAAATGTCCTCAAATTTTAAACCTTCTACTTCATAGTATTTTTCGAAAAGGCGATTTTTCTTTTCTAAATTTTCGCGTAGCTTTTGTTCAAAAACTTCACGATCAAGTAAATCTGCAATACGAATACCCATACGTGCGATTTTATCTTGATAACATGGTCCAATACCTTTACATGTTGTCCCGATTTTTTTGTCGCCACGAGCAGCTTCGTCTACTTTATCTTGATAAATATGATAAGGAAGAATTACTTGTGCACGGTTTGAAATACGTAAATTTGATGTATCAATACCACGCTCTTGTAAACCTTTTAATTCAGTTACAAGAGATTTTGGGTTAATAACCATTCCGTTCCCCATAACTGATGTTTTTTCTTTATAGAAAATACCTGATGGAATTAAATGCAATTTATACGTTTCACCGTCAAACTTGATTGTATGACCTGCGTTATCCCCGCCTGAAAAACGAGCGATTACATCTGCCTTTTTAGATAGGAAGTCAGTAATTTTACCTTTACCTTCGTCTCCCCATTGTGTCCCTACAACTACAACTGATGTCATATCAGCACCTCCGCTAGACATTATGTCCTTTATACCGCAATATTTATTAGTAAAACATCCACAAATAGTATGTCCTACTTTCTTTAACTATATCAAACAGAACCATTGTAACAGTGATTCATTATAGAAGTCAATGAAGAATAAGAAAAAACACGAACATATAATTGAAAAAATTCAATTAACGTTCGTGTTCTAAATATACTTATGCATTAACTGGCTGCGGATGCTGCGACCAATCAATATTAATAAATTTGTTAAATTCCTTTTTAAAAGCAAGCGTTACAGTACCTGTTGGACCATTACGTTGTTTTGCAATAATGATTTCGATCATATTTTTACTTTCGGATTCTTTATCGTAGTAATCATCACGGTATAAGAAGGCTACAATATCCGCATCTTGCTCGATACTTCCTGATTCACGAATATCACTCATCATCGGGCGTTTATCTTGACGTTGTTCTACACCACGAGATAACTGAGATAAGGCAATAACAGGAACTTTTAATTCACGGGCCAAAGCTTTTAAGGAACGAGAAATTTCCGATACTTCTTGTTGACGGTTTTCTCCACTTCGGCCACTACCTTGAATTAACTGTAAGTAATCGATTAAGACCATACCTAATCCACTTTCTTGGTGAAGGCGGCGGCACTTTGCACGAATTTCACTAATACGTAAGCCCGGTGTATCATCAATATAAATACCTGAGTTTGATAAACTACCCATCGCCATCGTTAGTTTGCTCCAATCTTCAGAAGTAAGAGCACCAGTACGCAATGCTTGAGCATCAATATTTCCTTCAGCACAAAGCATACGCATTACGAGTTGTTCTGCCCCCATCTCAAGAGAGAATATTGCTACATTTTCTCGTGCTTTAATCGCTACATTTTGTGCAATATTCAAGGCAAAAGCTGTTTTACCAACTGATGGACGGGCAGCTACAATAATTAAGTCATTTCGTTGGAAGCCAGCTGTCATTCGATCTAAATCACGGAAACCAGTTGGAATCCCAGTTACATCTCCATCGCGAAATTGCAATTGTTCAATATTATCGTAAGTTTGAACGAGTACATCTTTAACGTGTTTAAAGTCACCGGCATTTTTACGATTCGCAACTTCCATTACTTTCTTTTCAGCATCTGCTAAAAGCGCCTCAACTTCATCTTCCCGTGTATAACCTTCTTCAACTATCTTTGTGGCAACACGAATTAAGCGGCGTAATAGTGCCTTTTCTTCAACGATTTTAGCATAATACGCAATATTAGCAGCGGTAGGTACAGCATTGGCAAGCTCAGTTAAATAAGAAAGACCACCAACATCTTCAAGTTCTTTTTTTACTGAAAGTTCTTCTGTAACAGTGACAACATCTATCGCTTTTCCTTGGTCACTTAAATCCAGCATTGTCTGAAAGATTTTTTGATGACTAATTCGATAAAAATCATCAGGAACTAAAATTTCAGATGCAGTAATTAAACTTTGTGGCTCAAGGAATATGGCACCAATAACGGATTGCTCTGCCTCATGGTTATGCGGTGGAACGCGATCCATCATGCCTTCGTTCATTACAGTTCTCTCCTTACGCTTCTTCTGTAACGTGTACCTTTAAAGTCGCTTTAACTTCGTGGTGAAGCTTTACAGGTACATTTGTAAAGCCTAAAGAGCGAATACCTTCGTTACATTCCATTTTTCGTTTATCAATTTTAATACCAAAATCTTTTTGAAGGGCTTCAGCAATTTGTTTTGTAGAAACTGATCCAAATAGTCTACCGCCATCACCTGATTTTGCTTTAATCACTACAGTAAGTTTTTCAAGTTGTTCTTTTAAATCTTTCGCTGCCTGTAATTCAGCCGCTGCATTTTTCTCTGCTAATTTCTTTTGACCTTCTAATTGACTAAGTGCTTGGTTCGTTGCTTCAACAGCATAACCATTTTTTATAAGGAAGTTTTGTGCATATCCATCTGCAACGTTTTTAACTTCTCCTTTTTTACCTTTTCCTTTAACGTCTTTTAAAAATACTACTTTCATTCTTCATTTCTCCCCTCAAGTATATCTATTATTGCATTATTTAATAAAGAAATCGCATGTTCTATCGTATCAACATTTAGTTGGCAAGCAGCATTGGTTAAATGGCCACCACCACCAAGTTTCTCCATAACAAGTTGAACATTAAAGTCTCCTAAAGACCTTGCACTGATTCCTATTAATCCATCAGGTCGATGGGCAACCACAAAGGAGGCTGATACGTCTTTAACTGTGAGTAAAATATCTGCCGTTTGTGCAATTAATACAGAGTCATATATTTTGTTATCCTGTCCATGTGCGACGGCAATTCCCGGATAGAGGAATTCAACAGTTTGAATAATTTTTGAGCGTTCAATATACGTATCAATATCTTCTTTTAATAATTGTTGAACTAATACAGTATCTGCTCCATTTGTTCTTAAATAAGAGGCTGCTTCAAAAGTACGTGCCCCTGTTCGGAGTGTGAAGCTTTTTGTATCTACGATGATACCCGCTAAAAGTGCTGTTGCTTCTAATTTTGATAGTTTTTCATCTTCTGGTTGATATTCTAATAATTCCGTTACTAGTTCAGCTGTAGATGATGCATAAGGTTCCATATAGACAAGAGTTGGATTTTTAATAAACTCTTCCCCTCGTCGATGGTGATCGATTACAACAATTTTGTCAGAGCGTTTTAATAGTCGATCATCAGCTACTAAACTTGGTTTATGAGTATCCACTATAGCTACCAATGACTTCTCCGTCATTAAAGCTAATGCTTCATCAGGGGAAATAAAGTACTTATAAAAATCGGAGTTTTTCTCTATATTCCCCATTAACCGATTAACACTACCATTTAACTCATCAAAGTTTAAGACAATATAGCCTTTAACTTTATTTTTTTGTGCCATTTTTCGCACACCGATTGCAGCACCGATGGAATCCATGTCAGGATGTTTATGTCCCATTATAAATACTTGATCACTTTCAATAATCAGATCTTGTAAGGCATGGGAGATAACACGAGCACGCACTCTAGTACGCTTTTCAACTGGATTTGTTTTTCCACCATAAAATCTTAATTTTCCATTCGGTTGTTTAATCGCTACTTGATCTCCACCACGACCTAAAACTAAATCTAGACTAGATTGAGCTAATTCGCCAAGTTTAATAAGAGAACTTGAACCAGCTCCAACTCCAATACTTAGTGTCAATGAGAGATTCTTTTGTGCTGTTTTTTCACGTATATCATCTAAAATTGAAAACTTTTTCTTTTCAAGCTCAGATAAAATTTTCTCATTTAATATTGCTAGGAAACGATCGGAATTAATGCGCTTTGCAAAAATTCCATGTTCAGAGGCCCAATCATTAATGATAGAAGTTACGATTGTATTCGTTAAACTTCTAGATTGGTCATCCATTCCTTGTGTTAACTCGTCATAGTTATCAATAAATAAGATAGCTAAAACAGTTCGGTCTGCGTAATATTGTGATTCAATTTTTAATTGCTCCGTTACATCAAAGAAGTATAATAACTTTTCTTCTTGTTTATAAACCACTTTATACTTTCGATCATTAATTGTAACGGTTTGCTCTCTTTTATCATCAGATTTCGTTAACTCATATAACTCCTCTGAAAGAATAAACATTTCTTCTCCAATTAAAGATTCTTCATCCATAACTTGAGACATATATGGATTTGCCCATTCAATTATATATTTATCGTTAATGAGTAAAATCCCTATAGGCATTTCTAAAAGTGCTTCAGATCCTACTTTTTTCATACGAAACGAAAGCGATTCGATATGTTTTTCTGTATTAATAAATGTGATTTTCTCAATTTTCCACGCATATATTACCGCAATGCTATAAAAGAGCAAATAGGCTAAGCCAAACCAGATATTCCAAATGGATATAATAGTGGCGCCTATTAGACCAATCACAGTTAGATACATAAGAGGATGTCGAATTAGCCGCTTCCTATAAGTATCCATTTTATCAGCTCCCTACCTCTGAATCTTCCCTTTGACAAATGAACGAATGTCAAAGCCTAAATCAAAAATCCCAATTAATACGACAAAGGAATATAGTGGAATGGCTATAATTGTTGCAAGTACTTTTAAAATACTAGGTGACCCGTATGCATCAAGACAAAAATGAATAAAAGATATTCCTTGAAGGGTCAGTAATAACCATAAGACCATCGATAAATTTAAGCAAATAACATAAAGAGGTGTGCCAGTTTCAGGGCTAATAAATAAGTTAACCGATAATAGTATTAAATAATACCATAAAATTGATTTTGGTAAGCGCAGGTTTTTAAATGCGTTAAACTTTGGAACATTAACTCCTAGACGCTTTAACATCGGTAAATTAATTGAAATGATTAAGAAAGTAAAGAAGAAAACAGCAATGGTAATGGAAGCTGGTAATGTCATCTCCATAGTATCAAAAAGTAAATTTAAAGCCGTTTCATCCATTGGTGTTTGACCAGTTAAACTTTGTGATAGCTCAAAGGATTTTTTGTAACTGTCACGCATTAACTGCATTGATTCTTTAATAAAATCCGTTTCAAACAATTTTAATGAGATAATGTACTGAACTGCAAATGTGATAAGTAAAGTAATACCTGATGACATAAGTAAAAATACTTTACTTTTCTTTAATCGTAACGAATCACCCATTACTACGCCTAATGAAGCAAAAATAAGGGCAAACGGAATGATTAATAAACCTCCAAAAAAGAAGGGGATAATACAACCTAGAATTGCCACTAATATGGATGAACTCCTATCAAATTTTGCACTGTACCATGCAATAGGTAACGGTGCAAAAAGGGTAGCAATAAGATTGATGAATGGTACATAGAAAGCGATTGCAACGAGTACTGTAAATAAGGCAATCATCATAGCACCATGAGCTAGCCTTTTTGATTGATTATTCGGCATCGATAACCTTCCTTTTAATTTAAAACTGTGCTGATTATAAGTCTTTAGAAGTTCAGCCTAAGAAGCCTGATGCATAATGTGATAGCATAATACTTCTTAAGTAATAATCTTATTCATTGATATATTGTACCATTTTTTTAGTTATGGGACAAAAATGCGCTTGTGTAATTGTTATGACACTTACAAAAAATGCAAATAAAAAGTCGACAAAATTTGTAATAAATTTTGTCGACTTTATTATATGCGTAAAAAATATGCTTCGCTTATTTAAGCTAAGGCTTATTTATCTTCAGCTACGAATGGAAGTAGTGCCATGATACGAGCACGTTTGATAGCTGATGTTAATTTACGTTGGTATTTTGCGCTTGTACCAGTTACACGGCGAGGAAGAATTTTTCCACGCTCAGAAATGAACTTTTTAAGTAAATCTACATCTTTATAATCGATTGTAGTGATGTTGTTTGAAGTGAAGTAACAAACTTTACGGCGTTTGCGGCCTCCGCGACGTTGTGCCATTTCGATGTCCTCCTTTATTATTTTTAGTTAGTTTCGAAGAGCGCTACGCTTTTCTAATTAGAACGGTAAATCGTCTTCTGAAACTTCGATTGGTCCTTTGCTTGATGCAAATGGATCCTCATCTACTCGTGTATAATTCTGCTGATTCATAGAAGGTTGACCTTGTGGATATGAAGCAAATGGATCCTGTTGTTGACCCATGTTACCAAATTGTTGATTAGGCTGGCTTGTACTATATGTAGGTTGGTTGCCCCCATAAGGTTGCCCTCCATATTGTTGATTTGGTATATTTGCTCCACCACCAGCGTTGTTACGAGGTTCTAAAAATTGTACAGAATCTGCAACAACATCTGTTGTGTAAACACGTTTTCCATCTTGACCTTCAAAACTACCTGTTTGAATTCGGCCTTCTAGACCAATCAAACTTCCTTTTCTCATGAAGTTTGCTAAGTTTTCTGCTTGTTTTCTCCAAGCGATACAGCCGATAAAGTCAGCTTCGCGTTCACCAGATTGATTCGAAAATGTTCTATTTACAGCGATTGTAAAACGAGTCATCGGAATTCCACTTGGCGTATAACGAAGTTCTGGATCTTTCGTAAGTCTTCCAACTAATACGACACGGTTTATCACAATGTCAACCTCCTTTACAGCGTTTATTGGTAAATTTTATTATGCTTCTTCACGAACAACGATATGACGGATAATGTCTTCGCTGATGTTAGCAAGACGAGTGAATTCGTTGATTGCTTCTGTACCAGCGTTTGCTTTCACGATTTGGTAGAAACCTTCGCGGAAGTCGTTGATTTCGTATGCTAGACGGCGTTTGCCCCATTCTTTCGCTTCTACGATTTCAGCACCGTTTGAAGTTAATACTTCATTGAAACGTTCAACTAAAGCTTTTTTAGCTTCGTCTTCGATGTTTGGACGAACGATGTACATTAATTCATACTTTTTCATTATTTTGCACCTCCTTATGGACTTTGGCTCTTGCTACTTTACAAGAGCAAGGAGTAAGTAATATATACTCACATCGTAGAATTGTACCATGACAATTAAATAAATGCAACAATGAATGTTACGTTCAAAAAGGGAAGGAAAGTCGTTATAATGATTTAGAAGGAGTGGAGAGATGTCTAATACTAACGATCCGATTGTCATTGAGTTGAATATGATCAAAATTGCTAAAGTAAATTTGTGGCTTACTCTCATCTTAACGATACTTTTTATCATTGTGAATAGTTTAATCCATCAGCGTTTTAGTGCTTCATTTTCATTTTGGGATATTTTTATCTTTATAGTCGGCTATATCTTACTAATTATTTTACACGAAATATTCCATCTTATAGGTTTTATGATTTTTGGAAAGGTCAAATTTAAACAATTAAAATACGGTGTAAATTTGAAACTAGGTGTTGCTTATGCGACTACAACAAAACCTTTAAAAAATGCTGCGATGAAAAAGGCGTTAATGCTACCATTTTGGACTACTGGAGTTATCCCTACTTTAGCAGGGTTTCTTTTCGATTCATTCTTGATTGTTACGTTAGGAGCTGTGTTAATTGCTGGGGCAGTGGGGGACTTTTACATGTATAAAGAACTGCGCAAATATTCTAGGGATGCTCTAGTAAAAGATGACCCTAATCTACCGAAACTTTACGTATATGAATAACATAAGAGGTGGAAATATGTCAGAAAACGTACATATCGTTTCAATAAATGAACAAAAAATTATGAAACAAACGGTTATTTTAACTATATTATTAAGTATTATTTTTGTCGGAATTAATTATTATTTACACCCTAATTTTGATTTTAGTATTCTTCGTTTTTTATTTGGAATTGTTATTTTCATTTTTGTATCACTACTGTTAGTTGTAATCAATGAAATACTAAATTTACTTGGGTACAGATACCGTTGCAAAGTAAAGCCTGAATCACTATCATTATCCATTCACCTTGAGAAAGGGTTAATCTACTCGACTACATCTGAAAAAATAAAAAATGGACAATATCAATCGGTATTTTTCACTTCTTTTATGGTTACAGGAGTAATCCCGTTAGCCATTGCTTTTTCACTAGGGAATTATGCCTTATTATTAGCGAGTGCTTCTTTTATTGCAGGAGGTTTAGCAAATTTTATTGGGATGTTTAAACTTAGAAAATTCCCTGATGAGGTTTTAGTAAAGGATGTACCGTCTGAATTTAATGTTTATGTTTATTTAAATGAAAAGAAATAGATAAAATAAAAAAGTCGATTTGCCTTGGCAAAATCGACTTTTTTGCGTTTAGAAATATATATTAAACATTGAAACGGAATAACATAACATCTCCGTCTTGAACTACGTATTCTTTACCTTCTAAGCGAACTTTCCCAGCTTCTTTAGCTGCAGCCATAGAACCTGCCTCTACAAGGTCATTGAAAGAAACTGTTTCTGCACGAATAAATCCACGCTCAAAGTCTGAGTGAATAATACCAGCACATTGAGGAGCTTTCATCCCTTTACGGAATGTCCAAGCACGTACTTCTTGAACACCAGCTGTGAAGTATGTTGCTAAACCTAATAAATCATAAGAAGCACGAATTAATTGATCTAAACCTGATTCTTCAATACCAAGTTCTTCTAAGAACATTGCTTTTTCATCGTCATCTAATTCAGAGATTTCTTCTTCTACTTTTGCACAAACTGTAATTACTTGTGCACCTTCAGCATCTGCATATTCACGTACTTGTTTTACATATTTATTATTTCCAGCATCTGCAACTTCTTCTTCTGAAACATTCGCTACATAAAGCATTGGTTTAATTGTTAGTAAATGTAGACCTTTAATTACTTTTAACTCATCTTCTGATAAATCAACAGAACGAGCTGGTTTTTCTTTTTCTAAAGCATTTTTAATTTTTACAAGTACCGGTTCTTCAACTAACGCTTCTTTATCTTTTTGTTTTGCCATTTTACTAACCCGTTGCAAACGTTTTTCTACTGATTCCATATCAGCTAAAATAAGTTCTAAGTTAATAACTTCAATATCGTCAATAGGATTTACAGAACCTGAAACGTGCGTGATGTTTTCGTCTTCGAAACAACGTACCACTTGACAAATTGCATCTACTTCACGGATATGAGATAAGAATTTATTCCCTAACCCTTCACCTTTTGAAGCTCCTTTTACAATTCCTGCAATATCAGTAAATTCAAAAGCAGTTGGTACTGTTTTCTTCGGTTCTACAAGTTCTGTTAATTTATCTAAACGTGCATCTGGAACTTCTACCACTCCAACGTTCGGATCGATTGTAGCGAATGGATAGTTTGCTGCTAAAGCACCTGCTTTTGTAATTGCGTTAAATAATGTTGATTTCCCAACGTTTGGTAAACCTACGATACCTGCTGTTAATGCCATTGGTTGGACACGACCTTTCTATTTTCAATCAATTCTTTTATTTCTCGTTTTTTTCACCATTGTTAATTATATGGATAACCATAGAAAAAGTCTATTTGGCAAATTATTCACTCTTCATTTGCTCGTACTAAAACTTTTTTCATTTTTTTCTCAAACTCACGACGAGGAATCATCACGCTATGACCACAACCTTGACATTTTATGCGGATATCAGCACCTAAACGAATAATTTTCCACGCATTCGTTCCACAAGGATGTTGTTTTTTCATTTCCACAACATCATTCAAATCAAATGATTTTGCCTGCATTATCCTTCATCTCCCTCTGAAATCATACTACTTCGATCATATAGCATCATTTTTGGATATGCCATTGGAATTCCGTTTTTCTCTAAAATTTCTTTTACGTCACGACGAATCACACGCGCAATACCATAATGTTGTAATGGTTGTGTTTCGGCGACAATTCGAATCGTTACCTCTGTACCCGCAACATTTTGTACTCCTAAGAAGGTAGGTACATCAACTAGTTCCTCATGTTTTGGCGGTAATGTTTTCAGATATTCTTTTACGATTCTTTCTACTTTTTCAATATCCGCGTCAATTGCAACTTGCATATCGATAATGGCCTTTGAATTATTAACTGAATAATTTATAACATCTGTAATTTGACCGTTTGGAATAATATATTGTTCTCCAGTTGTTCCGACGATTTTCGTAGTTCTTAGACCAATTTCAATTACAGTTCCTTCTGCTTGATTTAATCGAATATAATCTCCTACACCAAACTGATCCTCTAAAATAATGAAAAAGCCTGTAATAATGTCTTTTACTAAACTTTGTGCACCAAAACCAATTGCTAAGCCTGCAATCCCCGCTCCTGCTAATAAACCACCAATATTGATATTTACAGAAGATAAAATTGCAATGATAGCAGAAAAATACACTAAGTAAGACAAGGTACTATGTAACAATTTCACAATAGTTTTTTGACGCCGTTCATTTTGATTAAGCGTTTTTACCTTTAAAGTGAAAATTCGTGTAATAATTCTTTTTCCAATAAAGGTAACGATGTAGGACACTAATAAAATTATAAGAATTTTTATGGAAGCACTAATAACGAAGTTCCATAATTCTTCGCTTTTTAAGTAATTCCAGAATCTTTCTGTCATCCCTACTAGTTCTTGTGTCTCAGTTTCTATAACTTCTACTGCCATTTTTCCACTCCTTGTATAACTTCCTAAAAAATTGAATATACTAAAAAACAATATAGCTTAATTTTTACCATAAAAATCAAAAATTTATCATAATAATAAGTAAGGGAGGATTGTTTACGTGCAAAAGATTATTAATAGCTCAATAAGGTCATTTGTTCATCATGAACAAACTGGTGCATTATGGCGTCTTAGTGATATTTTTTTAGAATATATCCCATTTGACCATGAAAATATTATCTTTTGCTGTATTGGAACTGACCGCTCAACTGGTGATGCGCTCGGTCCATTGACAGGCAGCTTTTTATCTAGTTTTCACTCGTTTCCGTTTGAAGTCATTGGTACTCTTGAAAATCCATTACACGCAATCAATTTAGCATCCACAATTGAAGAAATTCAACAAAAACCTACTACACCATTTGTTGTTGCAATTGACGCCTGTTTAGGAAATGAAAAAAATGTTGGTGAAATTATTGTTCATGAGGGTCCTTTATTCCCTGGTAAAGCAGTAAAAAAAGAACTACCCCCAATCGGTGACATTTCAGTAAAAGGAATTGTCAATGTTGGAGGTTTTATGGAAATGCTTGTTTTACAAAATACTCGTTTAAATGTAACGTATTCTATGAGTAATAAAATTGCCCGTGCATTATTATTAGCATGGCAACGTCATTTATTGAAAAAGAAACATGATGGCAACAATGAAACCAACTACAACAATACCCGGCAACAAATTGGCTACACGAATTTTAGTTAGGCCTGCAATATTTAATCCAATTGCCATGATCATTACTCCTCCAGTAGCGGTCATTTCCTTTATAAATAAATCTAATGCCGCTTCTGGTATGTATGCACTTATAAATCCTGAGGAAATTGCAATAATCCCCTGATATAAAAAAACTGGGACAGAAGATAATAAAACACCTATTCCTAACGTTGATGATAAAATAATTGATGTAAAACCATCAATTATTCCTTTTGTTATTAAAACTGAATGATCGTTTCTTAACCCACTATCTAAAGCACCTAGAATTGCCATCGACCCTATTACAAATAATAGGGTAGCATTCACAAACCCCTCAGCTATACTACTTTCTGTCTTATTTTTCCCAAGTTTCAGTTCAATCCATTTTCCAAAACGATTTAATAGTTTGTCTAAATCTAATAACTCTCCAATAACTGCTCCCACTACTAAACTAATTATAATAATAACAAAATTCGTAGATTGGAATCCCATTTGAATTCCTAATAATGCAACTGCTAGACCTATAATTGATAAGACAGTATTTTTCATAGTTTCTGGGATGTTTTTAAAAAAACGCCCTAATATCGATCCAACGATAATTAATAGTGCATTTATTAGTGTGCCTAGCAAAACCATGTTGAACCTTCTTTCCAAAAAACAAAAATTACTTATTTAGCTACAAAAGACGATTCTTACAGCTATGTTTACACATCTAGAAGAAGCTGAAGTTTCCGATGAGCTAACCACTATAGCTTAACATTTTTTAAATCCAAAAAATAGAGCGCCTAAAATTTGGCGCTCATACTTTTTATTCTTGTTCAACTTGAAGGATTTCCAAAATACGTTCAAGATCATCTTCTGAATAAAATTCAATCTCTATTTTACCTTTATTTTTGGACTTTTTGATTTGTACATTCGTTCCAAAGTATTCTCGCAATTGAGTTTCAGTTGCTTGAACAAATATATCTTTTTTAACTGGTTTCTCAGTTTCACGTGAAACATCTTCGTTTAACTGTTTAATTAATGCCTCTAGCTGACGAACGTTTAATTCATGTTTCACTACTTTTTCCGCTACTTCTGGAATTCTTCGTTTATTTTTTAACCCTAGTAACGTTCGACCATGGCCCATTGTAAGTTTTCCATTATTTACGAGTTCCCTTACTTCATCGGGTAATTGTAATAATCTCATATGATTCGTAATATAAGGTCTACTTTTTCCTAATCTTTTTGCTAATTCCTCTTGGGTAAAGTTTAATTTTTCGATTAAGCTTTGATAGGCTTCGGCTTCTTCAATTGGTGTTAAATCTTCTCGTTGTAAGTTTTCTAGAATAGCTACTTCCATCATTTGTTCTTCCGTCATCTCACGAATGATTGCCGGAATTTCTTCTAGATTAGCTAATTTAGCAGCTCTGAAACGTCTTTCACCTACGACTATTTCAAACTTTTTCCCCTTTTTACGAACAACGATTGGTTGAATAATTCCATGCTCTTTAATAGATTGTGCTAATTCGTCAATCTTCTCATCATCGAATGTTTTTCTTGGTTGGAATGGATTTACTACTAATTTTTGTAGTGATATTTTTTCAATTGCATCTTCATTTTGAACTGTTTCTAATGTTTCTAGAGTCTCAGTCGGAAATAATGCACCAATCCCTTTACCTAACCCTCTAGCCATGCTTAATCACTTCCCTTGCTAACTCTAGGTATACCTCTGCACCACGAGATCTTGAATCATAAATAATGATTGGCTCACCATGACTAGGTGCTTCACTTAATCGAACATTTCTTGGAATAATCGTTTTATATACTTTATCTTGGAAATATTTTTTTACTTCTTCGATAACTTGTATTCCTAAATTTGTTCGAGCATCAAGCATCGTTAATAATACACCATCAATATATAACTGTTGGTTTAAATGTTTTTGGACAAGACGAACAGTAGAAAGAAGCTGACTCAAACCTTCCAACGCGTAATATTCACATTGTACTGGAATAATTACAGCATCCGAAGCTGTGAGTGCATTAATTGTTAATAATCCTAATGAAGGTGGGCAATCAATAATTATATAATCATATAATTCTTTTATATCCTGTAGAGCATGTTTTAAACGTACTTCCCTTGAAATTGTAGAAACTAGTTCAATTTCTGCTCCAGCTAATGATATTGTTGCAGGGACAACAAATAAATTTTCTATTTTAGATGGTTGTATAACACTTTTTACCTCTTCATCATCAATTAATACATCATAAATGCAGCTTTGTATTTCGCCTTTATTTACACCAACACCACTCGTAGCATTTCCTTGTGGATCAATGTCAATTAACAGAACTTTTTTCCCTAGATAAGCAAGACAAGCGCTCAAATTTACAGATGTTGTAGTTTTTCCTACACCACCCTTTTGGTTTGTAATTGCAATAATTCTTCCCAACTCTTGCACCTGCTTTCAAATCAATATGGTCATAAAAAAAGATTTTTACTTCTTATATTCTATCAAAATTACATTCAAGTTGTATTCTATTCTAAACAGAATTCCTTGATTTTTATAGAAAAAAAGGTTCCTAATTACAGATAAGGAACCATAAAAATACATTATGCTTTTTTCTTTGGAATTTTTACTGTTATTTGATAATACTCTTCAGTATCTTCTTCCTCTGTTTTTACATTAATCCCACTTTTTGTAACCATCGAAAGAGATTGTTTAATTGTATTTAATGCAATACGAATATCTTTACTAATTGCCTTACGTTTTGGTTTTTCCTTCGTTTCTTTTGGTTTTGTTAATTGGATAATATATTCCTCTAACTGGCGGACATTCCACTCATTTTCTTTAATTAATTCTACTAAATTTCTTTGAACATCTGGATCTTTAATAGATATGAGAGCCCGCGCATGTCTTTCGGAAATTTCTCTCTTTAATATTGCTTCTTGCACAAATTGAGGAAGCTTTAATAATCGAAGTTTATTTGCAACAGTAGATTGACCTTTTCCTAATCGTTGAGCAAGCGCTTCTTGAGTAAGTGAATGGAGTTCTAACAATTGTTGATAAGCTAATGCTTCTTCGATTGCAGTTAACTCTTCCCGTTGAAGATTCTCAATCAAAGCAATAGAAGCAGTTTCTTTATCACTTAAATTTCGAACAATTGCAGGCACTTCTGTCCAATTTAGTTTCTTCATTGCTCGGTAACGACGTTCTCCAGCTATGATTTCATAGCGATCATCAAACTTTCTTACAACGATTGGTTGAATGACACCATGTGTATGAATCGTTCTTGATAATTCCTCAATTTTTTCTTCATCAAAAACTGTACGAGGTTGGAACCGATTTGGAATAATTTCATCGATTGGAATTTTCACTACTTCTTCAGCTGCTTTTTTCTTTTCTACCAACTCTACTTCTTCTACTTCACTTTTTACAGAAACAGCTTTATCTCCGCCTCCGAAAAAACGTGAAAAAGGACTTTTCATTCAATAGGCACCACCTTTTAGAAACTATCTTGCTCTAACATCTCTATAAATATTATTTATTATAAACTATAAAATGTACAGAGTCCGATAGATTTATAATCTATTAAAAGATAAACATAAATATAATTTATGTATGCTTCAAAATTGAAATTTATATCTAAAATAAGAGACATTTCGATAAATTTTTAAAATTTTTTTGTTCCACATGAAACAAAGATATGAGTATATTTAAATTTCCCTAGCATTAAGTTAATAGATTTATTTTAAGCCTACTAGAAAAAGCAGGCTATTATATCTTTATTGAATTGGTGTTTTATTCGGTACACCTGGTTTGCGTGGGTATTTTTTTGGTGTTTGTTTTATTTTATCAAATACATAAAGAGTTCGTTCACTTTCTTCAACCGGTAATAAGTAAGAAAACTCTTCTTTTAATTTAGCACCTAAAGTTGTAATTGCTTTTTTCGCATCTTTTAATTCTTCTGGTCCAGCAGCAGCTTTTAATGCAACAAAATATCCGCCTTGTTTGGCTAATGGAATACATAACTCTGATAGAACGGATAATCGTGCTACTGCGCGGGCAGTAACAACTTCAAATTGCTCACGATATTTTACATTTTGACCAAATTCCTCAGCACGAGCATGCACAAATTGTACATTTTCTAATTGAAGCTCTTCACTTAAATGATTTAAAAAAGTAATACGTTTATTTAATGAATCAACAATTGTCACATGTAAATGTGGGAAGCATATTTTTATTGGGAGACTAGGAAAACCTGCACCTGCACCAACATCACAAATTGATTCTACCTTTGTAAAATCAAAGTAAAAGCTTGCACTAATGGAATCATAGAAATGCTTTAAATAAACACCTTCTAAATCAGTGATTGCAGTTAAATTCATTTTTTCATTCCACTCAACTAAAAGCTCAAAATACTTTTTAAACTGTGTAATCTGGTTATCAGTTAGTTCGATTCCTTTTTCTTTTAACGCAGCAATAAATTGTTGTTCGTTCATTGAGATCTCCCTTTAATAATTTTTTCATAAAAATGAACGAGCGCCCAAAAAAGACGCTCGATTTAATCTTTATTCATTCCCTATGCGTGCAATTTTCCCTTGTTCGATATATACAAGAAGAATTGAAATATCGGCAGGATTTACACCAGAAATACGAGAAGCCTGGGCAATGGATAATGGACGAACTTCTTTTAGCTTTTCTCGAGCTTCCGTCGCAATACTTGGAACATCATCATAATCGATGTCTTCAGGTATTTTTTTATTTTCCATTTTGTGAAGCTTTTCAACTTGTGTTAATGCTTTTTGAATATAACCTTCATATTTTAATTGAATTTCAACTTGTTCTTTTACTTCATTGCTTAATTCAATTTCTGATGGTGTTAATGATGCAACTAATTCATAGTTCATTTCCGGACGTTTTAATAAATCTGCAGCACGGATACCATCTTTCAATTCTGTACCACCAACAGAACGGATTACTGATTGAGTCGTTTCATTTGGTTTAATAATTACTTCACGAAGACGGGCAATTTCATTCTCGATTTGTTCTTTTTTCGTAGTAAATTTTTTGTAACGTTCTTCAGATATTAAACCAATTTTATAACCAATTTCAGTTAATCGTAAGTCTGCATTGTCATGGCGAAGAAGTAAGCGATACTCAGCTCTTGAAGTTAGTAAACGATATGGCTCGTTAGTTCCTTTCGTCACTAGGTCATCAATTAATACACCAATATAAGCTTCTGAACGTTTTAGAATTAGTTCTTCTTTTCCTAAAACTTTTGCAGCGGCATTAATTCCAGCCATTAACCCTTGACCAGCTGCTTCTTCATAACCACTTGTTCCATTAATTTGACCAGCAGTATATAGGTTTTTAATAAGTTTTGTTTCAAGAGTTGGCCAAAGTTGAGTTGGTACTACTGAATCATATTCAATTGCATAACCAGCACGCATCATTTCAGCATTTTCTAAACCTGGAATGGATTTTAACATCTCACGTTGAATGTTTTCAGGTAAACTTGTCGATAAACCTTGAACATAAACTTCTTGTGTATCTCTTCCTTCTGGTTCTAGGAATAATTGATGACGTGGTTTATCGTTAAATCGTACAATTTTTGTTTCAATTGATGGACAGTAACGAGGACCTTCTGCCGTAATTAATCCTGTAAACATCGGTGCTTTGTCTAAATTATTGTTAATAATATCGTGCGTTTCGGCACTAGTATAAGTTAACCAACAAGGAATTTGATCCATAATAAATTCAGTTGTTTCAAAACTAAATGCACGTGGTTCATCATCACCAGGTTGAATTTCTGTTTTACTATAATCTATCGTTTTACTATTAACACGAGGTGGTGTACCTGTTTTAAAACGAATAATGTCAAAACCTAATTCACGTAAGTTGTCGGCTAATTTAATGGAAGGACGTTGGTTATTTGGACCACTTGAATATTTCACATCTCCAATAATAATTTCGCCGCGCAAGTACGTACCAGTTGTAACGATTACCGATTTAGCTCGATAAATTCCACCTGTTTGCGTTACAACTCCAGTAACTGTACCGTCTTCTATAATTAACTCATCAACCATTGCTTGGTTAATTGTTAAATTTTCTTCTTCCTCTAATAAACGTTTCATTTCACGTTGGTAAAGCACTTTATCAGCTTGGGCACGTAAAGCACGCACTGCTGGACCTTTACCCGTGTTTAGCATACGCATTTGGATATGAGTTTTATCAATAACTCTCCCCATTACTCCACCTAATGCATCAATTTCACGTACGACAATTCCTTTTGCCGGTCCACCGATAGATGGGTTACATGGCATAAAGGCAATCATATCTAAACTAATTGTAAGCATGAGTGTTTTAGCACCCATTTTTGCTGCAGCATATGCTGCTTCTACGCCAGCATGACCTGCGCCGATGACGATAACATCGTACGAGCCTGCTTCATATGTTGTTGTCATGCCGAATCTTCCTCTCTATTTAAAAAATATTATTGTACATTTATATTTGACTTAACTAATAATAAGGCAAAAGTTAATTCTTTTACACTTAAAATTAATTAAGTCTTATCATTTTTAGAACTTACTTACCTAAACAGAATTGTGAGAACAACTGGTTAATTAAACTTTCTTGTACTGTATCGCCTACGATTTCTCCTAAAAGCTCCCACGTTTTTGTCACATCGATTTGGATCATATCTACTGGTACACCAGCATTAGCTGCATTGATTGCATCTTCAATTGTATCCTTTGCTTGATGTAGAAGTGCTATGTGTCGAGCATTTGAAACATACGTTAAGTCATTTGCTTCTACTTGTCCTTCGAAGAATGTTTTCGCAATGGCTTCTTCTAATTCAATAACTCCTTGTTCTTGTAAAAGAGAAGTTGTCACAACTGGACGTCCATTTGCTAGTTGTTCTACTCTATCTAAATTGATTTTTCGAGGCAAGTCCGTTTTATTCACTACAACGATAAAATCCATATTTTGAATCGTTTCAAATAAACGCTCGTCTTCTTCAGATAATTCTTCCGCTGAATTTAATACAAGCAAAATTAAATCTGCTTCTTTTAATACTTGACGAGATCTTTCTACCCCTATACGTTCAACGATATCTTCCGTTTCACGAATACCTGCTGTATCGACTAAACGTAACGGTACGCCACGAACATTGACATACTCTTCTATAATATCACGAGTTGTCCCTGCTATATCTGTAACAATTGCTTTATTCTCGTGGACTAAACTATTTAACAATGAAGACTTACCAACGTTTGGTCTACCTAAAATAACTGTTGAAAGCCCTTCTCGTAAAATTTTCCCTTGAGATGAAGTTTGAAGAAGTTTATCAATTTCATCCCGCACCCAAGAACATTTTTCTAATAAAACAGGAATCGTCATTTCTTCAACATCATCATATTCAGGGTAATCAATATTCACTTCGACATGAGCAAGTGTTTCAATCAACGCTTGTCTTAATTGTGCAATTAATCGTGAAAGTTTTCCTTCCATTTGCCCAAGTGCTACATTCATCGCTCGGTCAGTTTTTGCACGAATTAAATCCATTACTGCCTCAGCTTGCGATAAATCAATTCGACCATTTAAAAAGGCACGTTTTGTAAACTCACCTGGTTCTGCTAACCTTGCTCCATTGCGTAAAACAAGTTGTAACACACGATTTACTGAAACAATCCCACCATGACAATTAATTTCTACTACATCCTCACGAGTAAAGGTTTTTGGGCCGCGCATTAGTGAAAGCATCACTTCCTCAATAACTTCCTCTGTTTTTGGATCAATCAAATGTCCATAATGTATCGTATGGGATTTCTCCTCACTCAGTTTTTTCCCACTGGGCGATTTAAATATATTTTCTGCTATTTGAATTGCTTCATCCCCACTCAAACGAACAATGGCAATTGCACCTTCGCCCATTGGTGTAGATATCGCAGTAATTGTATCGTACTCCATGAATGAAACCTCCTATTTTCACGAACTTCACTCAAAATAAAATTTATGTTAATTCCGAACTTATCCACATGTGAATAACTACAACGAACATAGTTTACTAACAACTTAGGGTAACATATTTTGAGTAAATACGAAAGTAAAGCATTTTTCCACATGTGGATAATGTATTTTAGGAGAAAAAAGTGGTTATTTACAGGGGACTTTTTTGGAAATTGAGCATAAAAAATACGGCCTATTGAAATAGACCGCATTCTATAATCTGTATGTTGTTTATTTTAATGGCTCAATTACTAGATGACGATTAGGTTCAACACCTTCAGAGTATGTTTCAATATCAATACGATTTGCAAGCGCATTATGAATCACCTTACGCTCATATGACGGCATTGGTTCTAATGAAACTTTCTTTCCAGTACGAACTGCTCGATCTGCCATTCGTTCAGCTAATTGTTCTAAAGATGCCTGTCGTCGTTCACGATAATCTTCTACATCTAGCTTAACTAACAAAAATGATTTTGCGCTTTTATTTACAACAAGTTGGGTTAATTGCTGGATTGCATTTAACGTTGAACCTCGTTTTCCTATTAAAAGTGCTGCCTTTTCACTCTCTAACTTTAAGAATAAATTTTTACCTTCAGTTTTTGAATGAATTTTTAAATCTTCAATCCCCATTTCCTTTGCAATACTATTTACATAGTCCTTTGCAACACTCATCGGGTCAATTTTTACTTCTTCTTCAGTTAGTAACTCTTCTACTTCATCAACATTTTCATTTGCTTCTGGTTGATTTAATGGAGCTTCAATTTTCTCTAGTTGTTCAGCTTCAACTTGAACTACTTCTTCTAATTTAGTAATAGCTGGTTGTTCAATTTGTACCTCTTTAACCGTTACACGCACCTCTGCAGGACGTGTACCAAAACCTAAAAATCCTTTTTTCGCCTCTTGTAAAACTTCAACTTCAACTTGAGCACGGGTTGTCCCAAGTTTTTGTAACGCTAATGAGATCGCTTCTTCTGTGCTAGCGCCTGTTTGCGTAATCTGTTTCACTTTTTCGCTCCTCCAGTTGTCATAGGTTCTGTTTTCTTTTTATTCCAAGGTTTATAAATCACAAGGTTTTGAATAACTGAGATGATATTTCCGACAACCCAATATAATGATAATGCAGCTGGTAAGGCAATACCAAATCCAATAATCATTAATGGCATGATGTACATCATAACCTTCATTTGTGGGTTATCTACTGCAGGACCTGTCATTAACACAACAAACTGTATTAAACCAGCCAGTACAGCTAGTACAACACTTGGATCTGCTAATGGGAAAACTAAAAACGTTCCTAAGTCAAAAGCCGGTGTTGCATTCATACGGCTAATTGCATGGTAGAAACCAATTAAGATTGGCATTTGAATGAATATTGGTAAACATCCAGCCATCGGATTTACACCAGAAGATTGCATCAGTGCCATCATCTCTTGTTGATACTTTTGTTGAGTAACAGCATCTTTTGAAGCATATTTCTGTTGTAATTCCTTCATCTTAGGTTGAATCTCTTGCATTTTTTTCGAACTTTTTACTTGTTTAATTGTTAGAGGTAATATTACGAGACGGATAATAATTGTAACAGCAATAATACCCAATGCATATGAGCCTAGTAGCTCGGCAAAATATTTAATAAATGAAACTAACGGCCAGACAATGAATTCATTCCAAAAACCTTTGCTTTCAGAAGAAATTGGCTCGTTAAATTCTGTACATCCAGATAGCAGCAACGCTACTGATACTAGAGACAGAACAATCCAAAGTCTTTTTTTCAACCTTCTTCCTCCTAGAGTACTATTCAATTCAAAAAATTCATTGAAGTTATTTTAACACGGGTAACGCTTTCACTCTACTAATTGTTCTTTTAGAAGTACTATTTTTTCCGAATTTTCAATCCAAAAAGTGAACAGCTATTACTAACTACTTCTTCTTTAATACCTTTGCAATCTTTAATACATGCTCTAAACTTTTCTTTGTTTCATGAAAATCTAATGTGGCCGCTGGTTGTCTAGCGATAATAACATAATCCATATCTTGTCTAACTTCTTCTTTCAATTCTAAAAATACTTGTCTTATATACCTTTTAATTTGGACTCTTGTAACGGCTTTACCGATCTTCTTCCCCACAGATAAGCCGATACGAAACTCGTTTTGTCCCTCTTTTGGTAAGCAGTAAACAACAAATTGACGATTTGCAAAGGATTTTCCCTTTTTAAACACCTTCTGAAAATCTTCATTTTTCTTAACTCTTTGCCGTTTTTTCATATTCTACCTACACATCCAATCAATCTTCTAGTATCTTAAAATGCCGAAAAAAAAGACCACTGAAGAAGCTCAGTGGACTTATGCTGATAATACTTTTCTTCCTTTACGACGGCGAGCAGCTAATACTTTACGTCCGTTCTTTGTGCTCATACGTGCGCGGAATCCGTGTACTTTACTATGCTTACGTTTTTTTGGTTGATATGTGCGTTTCATTATATATGACACCTCCAAATGAAAGTTAATTTTTATCCTACATACAGACCAATACATTATATAGTTAAAAGAAATAGCTTGTCAATTAATAATTTATTCTAACAAACCAAACCCTCTTTCGCCATTTTCTAATATCGGCTGTCCCTCATTTCATTCTATCTTTGTATATCAAAATTAAAGGGCCCTTTTAAATAAAAAAATTATCCACAAGATTTTCTCGCTACGAAAAAATCGAATGTGGATAAAATTTTTCGATATTTTTTTATCCACAAGGTTTACTGACAACTTTTACACAAATCCCAGCCCTGTGGACAACTTATTTGTGATTAAAAAATAGTTGTGTGGATAAGTTTCACCAACTATTGAAATGACAATATTTTTTTGTTACGATAGTTGTGTTTTCCTTTGTGGAAATCTTTGTTGGGAAATATTTTATCCACAGATGTTAATAACTTGTGGATAAGAATAAACACACCTTATGGATAATAGTTATCCACAGTATGTGATTATGTGTTTTAATATAATTCTGTTATTCTTTATAGATGCATTTTATTAATTTGAAACTGAAATTATACATGAAAAGGAGAAAAAAGCTTGGCACATTTAGAAGAATTATGGAACAATGTCCTGGCTCAAGTAGAACAAAAAATTTCAAAACCAAGCTTTGAAACGTGGCTAAAATCAACTAAGTTACTTTCATATAAAGGATCTAATGTTACCATTGCCGCACCCAACTCATTTGCACGTGATTGGCTAGAGAATCATTATGTTCATCTAATCGCGGGTATTTTGTCTGAACTAACAGGCGAAGACTTGTTTATTAAATTTGTTGTTCAAAAGGATCAGGATGACGATAGTGAGGATTTACCTGTACCACAGGTCATGCAAGTAAATACTGTTGATCACTCAGAAATTACACCTGGAATGCTTAATCCAAAGTATACATTTGATACGTTTGTTATCGGGTCTGGGAATCGATTTGCTCATGCAGCCTCTCTTGCCGTTGCTGAGGCTCCTGCAAAAGCCTATAATCCCTTCTTTATCTATGGGGGAGTAGGACTAGGGAAAACTCACTTAATGCATGCTATCGGCCATTATGTACTTGAACATAATCCAAATGCTAAAGTTGTTTACTTATCTTCTGAAAAGTTTACAAATGAATTTATTAATTCGATTCGTGATAATAAAGCTGTAGATTTTCGAAATAAATATCGGAATGTCGATGTATTACTAATTGATGATATTCAATTTTTGGCTGGAAAAGAATCTACACAAGAGGAATTTTTCCATACCTTTAATACATTACATACCGAATCAAAACAAATTGTTATTTCCAGTGACCGTCCTCCAAAGGAAATTCCAACTCTTGAAGATCGATTACGCTCACGTTTCGAATGGGGATTAATAACGGATATTACACCACCAGATTTAGAAACACGTATTGCGATTCTTCGCAAAAAAGCTAAAGCTGATGGATTAGATATTCCAAACGAGGTTATGCATCACATCGCAAATCAAATTGATACAAACATTCGTGAATTAGAAGGCGCTTTAATTCGTGTTGTTGCTTTCTCATCATTAGTGAATCGAGACATTACTGCAGAATTAGCTGCAGAAGCATTAAAAGATATCATTCCAAATGCAAAACCACGTATGATATCAATTCTAGATATACAGACTGCTGTGGGTGAATACTATCAAATTAAATTAGAGGATTTTGCCGCTAAGAAGAGAACGAAGTCAATCGCTTTCCCAAGACAAGTTGCTATGTACTTATCGAGGGAATTAACAGATTTCTCTTTACCAAAAATAGGGGAAGAGTTTGGTGGGCGTGACCATACAACAGTCATTCATGCTCATGAAAAAATATCCTCTATGTTAAAAGAGGATCAACAATTACAACAAGATATTAAACAAATTCGTAGTATGTTAGGTAAATAATGATGTGGATAACTATTTTATTTTCCCACACTTTCATACACAACTTATTAACATGTGGATAGTTAGAGTTTACTGGTGAAAAATATGGTTATCCACAAATCCACAGGCCCTATTACTATATCTATTAAAATCTTTTAAAATAATATATTAATAAGTGAGGTATAATCTATGAAATTTGATATTATGCGTGAGCGTTTACTAGATGGGTTAAATAACGTCATGAAGGCTGTCAGTTCTAAAACGACAATTCCAATTTTAACAGGGATTAAAATCGATGTAACAAATGATGGGATTACACTTACTGGTAGTGATGCAGATATTACAATTCAAACGTTTATCCCATTAGAAGAAGATGGAGACCAACTAATTAATATTACTGAAACAGGTTCAATTGTTTTACAAGCACGTATGTTTAACGAAATCGTTAGAAAATTACCAACAAATGATGTTGAAATCGAAGTATCAAATGGTTTACAAACACATATTCGTTCAGGTAAGTCTGAATTCCATTTAATTGGTTCTGATGCTTCTGAATATCCATTATTACCTGAAGTATCAACAGATCAACAATTTACTATGCCTGCAGATTTATTAAAATCTGTTATTCGTGAAACAGTATTTGCTGTAGCTACTTCTGAAAGTCGTCCTGTATTAACAGGTGTAAACTGGCAAATTCATGGTGATGAACTTGTATGTGTAGCTACAGATAGCCATCGTCTTGCTAGAAGAAAAACGACACTTGAACAATTGCCTACAAATGTTAATTCAGTAGTAATTCCAGGGAAAAGCTTAAACGAATTAAATAAAATTCTTGGTGAATCGAACAATCCAGTTGAAATTGTTATAACGAATCAACAGGTTTTATTTAAAACTGAAAATGTGTTATTCTTCTCAAGACTTCTTGAAGGTAACTATCCAGAAACTTCTCGTTTAATTCCAGAAGAATTTAAAACGACAATTACAATTAACGGTAAATCATTATTACAAGCAATCGACCGTGCATCTCTACTTGCACGTGAAGATCGTAATAATGTTGTTCGTTTTGAAACTTTAGAGGGGAACAGTGTTGAAATTTCATCAAACTCCCCAGAAATAGGTAAAGTTGAAGAACAAATTCAAGTAGAGTCGTTAGATGGCGAATCTCTAAAAATTTCCTTCAGTGCAAAATACATGATGGAAGCTCTAAAAGCAATTGATGGACAAGATGTTATAATTCAATTTACAGGAGCTATGAGACCATTTATTTTACGCTCTGTACATGACGATGCCATCTTACAATTGATCTTACCGGTAAGAACTTACTAAAAATTAATTTATAAATAAAATTATGTTTTTTAAAGATAGTCATTTATGGCTATCTTTTTCTTATGTATAAAAAGTGAATACAACTTTTTTAGAGCTATTAGAATTCCAATCATGTTTACTATTAGGGCAATAAGTTCAATTTTCCTTTTGACTAATTTTGTTTAATCTTCTTTTCTTGGCATTTTTAGAGCATTTTAGGTATGATAAAGAGATAGATGAATGTGAATCGGAGGATGTATTTACTTTGGATGAAATAGTAATTGATACAGAATTTATCACCCTAGGCCAAGCTTTAAAAGTTACTGATGCAATTAGTTCAGGTGGTATGGCTAAATGGTTTTTACAAGAAAATGATGTCTACGTAAATGGAGAAATTGACAATCGTCGAGGGAGAAAACTACGCCATGGTGATGTGATTAACATACCAGGGGTTGGTAGGTACGTGATTGCCAATAAGAACGGAGAAATCTAAATGTTCATTGAGCATTTACAACTAACCAATTATCGTAATTACGAATCTTTAAATTTGGACCTCTCCCCAAAAATAAATGTATTTATTGGGGAAAACGCACAAGGAAAAACAAACGTAATGGAATCTATTTACGTACTTGCAATGGCTAAATCCCATCGTACGAGTAACGATAAAGAATTGATACGTTGGGAAGCAGACTATGGTAAAATAGAAGGTGTTGTTCAAAACCGTTACGGTAGTTTTCCAATGGAATTATCCATTACGAAAAAGGGGAAAAAAGGCAAAGTAAATCATTTAGAACAAACGAAACTAAGTAACTATATTGGACAAATGAATGTCGTCATGTTTGCACCTGAGGATCTAAATGTAGTAAAAGGCAGTCCGCAAGTAAGACGACGTTTTATTGACATGGAAATTGGTCAAATCTCAGCACTTTATTTACATGAGTTACTCACGTTTCAAAAATTACTTAAACAAAGAAATCATTTGTTAAAAATTAATCAGGGTAAAAAGCAAATTGATGATGTTTTATTTGCTATTTATACTGAGCAATATATTCATTCAGCTGTCCAAATTATTCGTAAAAGATTCCACTTTATTGATCTTTTACAAGAATGGGCGGAACCAATTCATTCTGGTATTAGTCGTGGATTAGAAAAATTAACGATTAAATATCGTCCAACTACTGGATTGGATCCAGACTGGTCGACAGAAGAAATGGTTACATATTTGGAACAAAAATTAGCAGAAGTAAAAAAACGAGAGCTTGAAAGAGGGGTTACATTAGTTGGTCCACATCGTGATGACTTGCAGTTTTTAGTTAACGGTTATGATGTGCAAACTTATGGTTCTCAAGGACAACAGCGTACAACAGCACTTTCGTTAAAACTTGCTGAAATAGAATTAATCAAAAAAGAAACAAAAGAAACGCCCATTTTGCTGTTAGACGATGTTTTGTCAGAGTTAGATGACTATCGCCAATCACACTTATTAAATACCATTCAAGGTGAAGTGCAAACGTTTGTCACAACAACGAGTGTAGATGGGATACATCATGAGACAATTCAACATGCAGAAATGTTTCACGTGAAACAGGGTGAAATTGAAAATAATGTTTAGAAATTTTTAGATATTTTTATAAAGCTTAGAATTTTTAACACATACTATTGTTTGAAAGAGTAGGTGAACATGGTGGCTTTAGAAGAGAAACAACAAGTTCAACAAGCTTATGATGCTGATCAAATTCATGTTTTAGAAGGTTTAGAGGCAGTACGTAAGCGTCCAGGTATGTATATCGGCTCCACAAGCTCTAAAGGTCTTCACCATTTGGTTTGGGAAATAGTGGATAATAGTATTGACGAAGCATTAGCTGGCTATTGTTCGGAAATTGTCGTTGCCATCGAGAAAGATAACTGGATTCGTGTAGAAGATAATGGTCGTGGTATTCCTGTTAGTATTCAAGAAAAAATGGGTATGCCAGCTGTTGAAGTTATTATGACTGTTCTTCATGCAGGGGGAAAATTTGGCGGTGGAGGTTATAAAGTTTCAGGAGGTCTCCATGGTGTAGGTGCATCAGTAGTTAATGCACTTTCTTTAGTTACTGAAGTCTATGTTAAAAGGGATGGTCATGTTCATTCCATCGTTTTTGAACGTGGAAAAACAGTACAACCATTGAAAGTAATTGGTGACTCTGATGAAACTGGAACAACAACACGCTTTAAAGCTGACCCAGAAATCTTTAAAGAAACAACTATTTATGAATATGACATTTTAGCAACTCGTGTTCGTGAACTTGCATACTTAAACCGCGGCATTAAAATTACGATTGCAGACGAACGAGAAGAAGAAGTTTGTTCTGAAACATTTCATTTTGAAGGCGGTATACGCGAATATGTTGAGCATTTAAATAAATCAAAAGAACCGATTCATGAGCCTATTGATATTATGGGTGAAAAAGATGGCATATCGGTAGAAATCGCTATGCAATATAACCAGGGATACTCGTCAAACATCTATTCCTTTGCGAATAACATTAACACCTATGAAGGTGGTACCCATGAATCGGGCTTTAAAACAGCGTTAACACGTGTCATTAATGATTACGCTCGTAAAAACGGTTTAATAAAGGATTCGGAAGCAAATTTAACTGGTGAGGACGTACGTGAAGGGCTTACAGCTATCGTATCGGTAAAACACCCAGATCCACAATTTGAAGGGCAAACAAAGACAAAATTGGGAAATTCCGAAGTTAGTCAAATTACAAATTCATTGTTCTCTGATGGCTTTGAACGCTTCTTGTTAGAAAATCCTGCAGTTGCGCGGAAAATTGTAGAAAAGGGGTTAATGGCAGCTCGTGCACGTGTTGCAGCTAAAAAGGCTCGTGAATTTACACGTCGTAAATCTGCATTAGAAGTATCAAGCTTGCCTGGTAAGTTAGCGGATTGTACTTCTACAAACCCAGCAGAATCAGAAATTTATATCGTCGAGGGTGATTCGGCTGGTGGTTCAGCAAAATCTGGACGTGATCGCTATTTCCAAGCCATTCTACCTTTACGTGGGAAAATTTTAAACGTAGAAAAAGCAAACTTAAATCGCATATTATCAAACAATGAAATTCGTGCAATGATTACAGCCTTTGGTACAGGAATTGGAGAAGAGTTTGATTTAGAAAAAGCAAGATACCATAAAATTGTCATTATGACGGATGCTGACGTTGATGGTGCGCATATTCGTATTTTACTTTTAACATTCTTCTTCCGCTTCATGCGCCCGTTAATTGAGGCTGGATATGTATATGCTGCACAACCACCGTTATATCAGGTGAAACAAGGGAAACATGTCGAATACTGCTATTCAGATGAAGAACTACAAGAAATATTAAATAAATTACCAAGTACACCAAAGCCAGTTGTTCAACGTTATAAAGGTTTAGGTGAAATGAATGCTGAACAATTATGGGATACAACAATGGATCCAGAACATCGTACTTTGTTACAAGTTGAATTAGATGACGCTATACGAGCAGATAAAATTTTCCAAGAACTTATGGGAGATGAAGTAGAGCCTCGTAGAAACTTTATTGAGGAAAATGCAGTATATGTTCAGAATTTAGATATTTAAGTTGTTCGAAGGGAGGTTATTAAATGTCGGAAAATCAACATTCAGGTGTAAAAGGCATTAAAATTAGTGAAGAAGTACAAACATCATTTTTAAATTATGCGATGAGTGTTATCGTTTCCCGTGCATTACCAGATGTGCGGGATGGTTTAAAACCAGTACATCGTCGTATTCTTTATGGAATGCATGAGTTAGGAAACTATTCAGATAAACCATACAAAAAAAGCGCACGTATTGTAGGAGACGTAATGGGGAAATACCATCCACATGGCGACTCCTCCATTTATGATGCGATGGTACGTATGGCACAAGATTTTAGCTATCGTTATATGTTAGTAGACGGACATGGTAACTTTGGTTCAATTGACGGTGATGGTGCTGCAGCGATGCGTTATACCGAATCTCGTTTATCCAAAATTACTATGGAAATGTTACGTGATATCAATAAAGACACAATTGACTATCAAGATAACTATGATGGAAACGAAAAGGAACCAGTTGTTTTGCCTGCTCGTATTCCAAACCTATTACTAAATGGTGCATCTGGTATTGCTGTAGGTATGGCAACAAATATACCACCACATCAATTCGGTGAAACGATAGATGCTGTTATTGCTGTTTCAGAAAATCCAGCTATTACAACAGAAGAGCTAATGGAAATTATTCCAGGTCCTGATTTCCCAACAGGTGGTATTATTTTAGGTCGAAGTGGTATTCGTCGTGCTTATGAAACTGGCCGTGGTACGATTACAGTTCGCGCCAAAGTGGAGATCGAAGTTCAACCCAATGGGAAAGAAATGATTATAGTTAATGAAATTCCTTACCAAGTAAATAAGGCGAAATTAATCGAAAAAATTGCAGAGTTAGTACGTGATAAACGAATTGATGGAATTACTCATTTACGTGACGAATCCGATCGTCGTGGTATGCGAATCGTAATGGAAGTTCGTAAAGATGCAAATGCGAATGTTATCTTAAATAATTTATATAAACATACAGCAATGCAATCTAACTTTGGCGTAAATATGCTGGCGTTAGTAAATGGGCAACCGAAAGTATTAAGCCTTAAGGAAGTGTTGCATCATTATTTAGAACACCAAAAAGAAGTTATTACTCGCCGTACGCAATATGAATTAAGAAAAGCTGAAGATCGTGCTCATATTTTAGAGGGCTTGCGTATTGCTTTAGACCATATTGATGAAATTATTTCTATCATTCGTTCTTCACGTACAGGTGAAGAAGCAAAACCAGTTTTAATGGAACGCTTCAGTTTATCAGATCGTCAAGCTCAAGCAATTTTAGATATGCGTCTTGTTCGCTTAAGTGGATTAGAACGAGAAAAGATTGAAAACGAATACCAAGAGTTACAAGTGCTAATTGCAGATTTAAAGGCAATTTTAGCCGATGAAGGTAGAATTCTTGATATTATCCGTACGGAATTACGAGAAATTAAAGAGCGATATAATGATACTCGTAGAACTCAAATTTCGGCTGGTGGATTAGAAATGATTGAGGATGAAGATTTAATTCCTCGTGAAGACTCCGTTATTACCTTAACGCATAACGGCTACATAAAGAGACTAGCAGCCAACACATATCGTAGCCAAAAACGTGGTGGTCGTGGTGTACAGGGAATGGGAACTAACGAAGATGACTTTGTAGAGCATTTAATGTTTACCTCTACCCATGATACAATTTTATTCTTTACAACAAAGGGAAAAGTATTCCGTTCTAAAGGATATGAAATTCCTGAGTTCGGACGTACTGCAAAAGGGTTACCGATAGTTAATTTATTAAATTTAGATAAAAATGAAAAAGTAACTGCAATGATTCACGTAGATGAATATAAAGAGGATGCATATTTCATCTTTACTACCAAAACAGGAATTACTAAACGCACTCAAGTTTCTCAATTTGCGAATATCCGTAATAACGGCTTAATTGCGATTAACTTACATGAAGAGGACGATTTAATTTCTGTTCGTTTAACTGATGGAACGAAGGATGTTATTATCGGTACACATAACGGTATGCTTATTCGATTCAAAGAAGATGATATACGTTCAATGGGTCGTACAGCAGCTGGTGTGCGCGGTATAAAACTGCGTGAAGGTGACTATGTTGTAGGAATGGAAATTATCGAACCAGGACAAGAAATATTAGTTGTTACTGAAAAAGGATATGGTAAGAGAACACCGGAATCTGAATATCGTCTACAAAGTCGTGGCGGTGTTGGGATTAAAACAATCCAAATTACAGATAAGAATGGACCTATGTGTTCAGTAAAAACTGTTGATGGCACTGAAGATTTAATGCTAATCACAGTAAATGGTATGTTAATTCGTATGGATGTTAACGATATTTCGATTGTTGGTCGTAGCACGCAAGGTGTACGTCTAATCCGACTCGGGGAAGATGAAACAGTTGCTACAGTAGCACGTGTAAAGAAAGAAGAACAAGAAGATGATCTTGAAACTGATGATACACAGATTCAAGAATCAGATAGTGTAGAACAAGCTGATATGGATGATGATTCGTCTAACACAGAAAATGAATAATTATAAAAACTCAGAAACTTTGTAACAAAAAGTTTCTGAGTTTTTTTATTTAGATAAAACTAAAAAGAAAAAATATAGTATAATTTTACATATATTTAATAAATATGGATTAATTTAGAATATTATTACTTTTCAGAAATCTATATTGAAGTATAATGAGGGGGTTTTTGGAATGGAAGCTACAAAAGTTCATATAAATGACCTTCGAGTCGGAAAAATTGTTTCCGAAGATATATACGCAAATACACAATATCCTATCCTTTTAAAAAACACAAAATTAAGCCAAGAGCACCTATATATTCTAAAAGCTTTTAACATTGTACAAATTCCTATATTACTTGATGGGAAAGATCAAGAGAGAAAAGAGAAAAAAGAACCCGAAGAGAAAAGTGAAGTAAATGTAGCAGTGGAAAAAGTTGTTGTTGTTGACCGCTTTGGAAATAAATATAATGACGTAATAGATGAATTTAAAAAGATGTTTAATGGATGGGGAGCAGGCGCAAAAATAGACATCACAAAAGTGCGTACAATGATTTTACCTTTAGTTGAAAAAATACTAGAGGATAGAACAATTATTTTTGATTTAAATAGTTTTTCTAACGCAAAGGATTACTTGTATCATCATTGTATTGCTACAGGGCTTATTAGTGCGGCAATTGCACAAAAATTAGGTTATGAACGTGGCTATGTATTACAAATTGCGATTGCAGGTACATTGGCAGATTGCGGTATGGCGAGAATACCTTTGCGAATTCGCGAAAAAAAAGAGCCATTGAACCAACTTGAATTTAATGAAATCCGTAAACATCCTATTTTTAGTTTACAAATGGTTAAAAATGTACCGGCCTTTAAAGAGGAAATGAAAGAGGCAATCTATCAACATCACGAGCGTTTGGATGGAAGTGGATATCCTGAAAAATTACGGGTGGGTTCCGTTTCTAATTTTGGTCAAATTATTGCGGTAGCGGATACTTTCCACGCAATGACTAGTGAGCGATTATATCGCTTAAAGGAATCACCTTTTAAAGTTATAGAAAAGATTAAGGAATCTGAGTTTGGGAAATTTGATATTCAAGTAGTACAAGCACTAGTAGACCTTGTTGCTGCATTACCAATAGGTACAAAAATAGAGTTATCAAATTTAGAACGCGGTGAAATTATGTTTATTAATAAATTTGCACCAACGCGTCCATTAATTAAACTTTCAAGTTCAGGTGAAATAATCGATTTATCTAAAAATCGTAGTTTTTATATTTCACGTGTTATTACAAATGAATAAAGATATTCTAAAAATTCACTTTGCGAGCGGACTACATACAGATGTTAAAAATTTTTAGTTCCGCTTGCAGATTCTAAGTATGCTAGGTCTTCTACTAGTTTATTTTTATACTTAAACATTAGGAATTAATTTTTATAATAAAAGTGTTGACTTAATATCAAATGATTGTTATTATAAATAAGTCGTTAAGACGTGATACATTATGAACTTTGAAAACTGAACAACAAAACGTTAATGAATATAGTTTCTCATTAAATTGAGAAACGAAATTTTGGACATCAATTTTGATGCCAGCAATTTTTGAGCTTTATCAAATTCTTTTATGGAGAGTTTGATCCTGGCTCAGGACGAACGCTGGCGGCGTGCCTAATACATGCAAGTCGAGCG
>NZ_RBZN01000022.1 GCF_003628435.1 Ureibacillus endophyticus
ATATTGCACGTATCACCTTTCATAACTTGTTTCTCGTCAATTCAAGTATATCGAAATCGGTGGTTACGTGCTTTTTTATTGTCAAAAATTGTAGTAAAACCCCAACAAATATTATAGAACCAGTTTAATAAGACATTTTAAAAAAAAATATCAAACTAGTCGAAACCAGTTTGATATTTCTTTATATACAACTACTAATGGGGGTCATTAGTAATGTCATAACTAGGAACAATATTTTATTGATCTTCTATAATAATATAAGTTGCTTTTATTGGACCGTGTACACCAACAATTAGTACCATTTCAATATCAGCCGAGTTACTTGGACCGGACATAAATAAAATACAAGAAGGTACCTGTTCGCCTTGCTCGATTTGATTATGAATTTGGCGCGCTGCTTGGGTCATACGAGGAACGATTGAACTTTTTGGAATAAGTACAATCGATTTCTCTGGTAAGAAATTCATCGTACGTCCACGATTCGGGTGGCTATATAGAACAGCTGAAGCAGATTCTGCTAATGTTATTTCACTAATCGTAATGCCAATATTCGCTTTTTCTGCTTGGCGAATATTTTCCTCAGGATTTTTCTCGTCCCATTCGTAAAACTCAATCCCGCTTTCAGGCCAAAACTCCATTAATTGAGATAAGCCATATTTCTGGAAGCGTTCATCCTTCCAAGCTACAACGGATTTCCCACCAAAATCTGTTACAACCTGATGCAGTGTATTCGCTAAGTTAGCCGTAGTTGTTTCTAAACATACGGTATGAATGTTTTGACATTGCTTTTTTAATACTTCTACAAGCTCATCTTGTGAAGCATCCTTTAATACTTCATGTTGAGGCAAGTATTTCCATGCTGGACGCTCCACTTTAGTTCGGACAGGGCGACCAAGACTATTTGCAATTGTATTTAAAAATTGATCTCTATTTTGAATTGTCATGTTTGATCCCCTTTCTGACGTTGTTTAAGCCAGTTACGGAAGCTTTCTTTATTTGGAGCTGGGAAGTCGCGCTCTTCAGTCCATGCTTTTAATGGGCCAGGTCCACTTGTAATTTTGTCGTCTTTTACAAAAGGAGACATGATTGGTGAAGCGACCTTTGTAGCCACATTAAAGAGTGGTGAAGTTGATGCACCAAAACCAAATGCTTTCATTAGTAAACGTTCAGAAATAGGTGCTTTTCCTTCTTGTTCTACAATCTTTTGTCGATGCTTATGCAGCAATTCGTGTAATGGAATCTTTACCGGACATACTTCTGTACAAGCTCCACAAAGAGTAGACGCATACGGTAATTCTTTGAAATCATCGTAGCCACCAAGTAACGGTGTTAATACAGCCCCAATCGGACCTGAATAAATTGAACCGTAGCTATGTCCACCAACGTGGCGATAAACAGGACAAGCATTTACACAAGCAGCACAACGAATACATTGTAAAATGGATTGGAATTCCGTGCCCAAAATTTTTGAACGCCCATTATCAACGATTACTAGATGGAATTCTTCTGGCCCGTCTGTTTCGCCTTCACCTTTAACACCAGTTAGCATCGTGATATAGCTTGTTAGTTTTTGCCCAACAGCGCTACGTGTTAATAAACTTACTAACACTTCCATTTCTTCAAATGTAGGAACAATACGCTCCATCCCCATGACTGCAATTTGCGTTTTAGGTAATGCAGTAACAAGGTCTGCATTTCCTTCATTCGTTACAAGGGTCACTGTCCCACTTTCAGCTATCGCAAAGTTACAGCCAGTAATACCAATATCAGCTGTTAAATACTCTTGGCGTAGTTTTTCGCGAACGTAAAGTGCCATTTCTTCTGGCTGTTCAGATTTTTCGTAGCCGATTTTCTTAGAAAAGATTTCACGAATTTGTTGACGATTTTTATGTAGCGGAGGCACGATAATGTGTGAAGGTGGCTCGTGATCATTTAATTGTAAAATGTACTCACCAAGGTCCGTTTCAATTACTTCACAGCCTGCATCTTCTAACGCTGCATTTAAATGAATTTCCTCAGTCACCATTGATTTTGCTTTTACGATCTTTCTCGCCTGTTTTTGTAAGGCAATGTTTTTCACATATTCTGATGCTTCTTCAGCCGTTTGTGCGAAAAATACATGCCCACCACGCTTGACAACGTTTTCACTTAATTCGTAAAGATATGCATCCAGATTTTCAAGTACGTGCTTTCGAATTTCCTCTCCGTGTGCGCGCCATTCTTCCCAGTTTCCTAATTCATCTACTTGTGCTTGGCGGCGTGTTTGGAATCTACCTTGAGCAGCCGACACTGCTCCCCGCATAAATGTATCATTTAAGTTATTCGCAACCCGATTTTTAAATTGCTCATCACTCGTTTTCATAGCCATTATAATTCCCCCCTTAGCGACTATTTAATACTTCCGCAATATGCATGACACGAATAGGTTTACCAGTACGATTAATACGTCCACCGATATTTATCAAGCAACCTGCATCTGCCCCGATTAAAATATCTGCTTCTGTTTCTTCAACATTACATACTTTTTCATCTACCATTTGGCCAGAAATATTGCCCATTTTGACAGAGAATGTACCGCCGAAACCACAGCAACGTTCTTTACCAGGTAGCTCAACGTATTCTAATCCTTCTACATTTTTTAAAAGTTTAATAGGTGCGTCTTTTACACCCAGTAAACGCGTCATATGGCAAGAAGTATGATAAGTTGCCTTTCCTTCTAAACGAGCACCAACATTATCTATTTTTAAAACGTTTACAATAAAATCCGTTAATTCGTATGTTTTATCCGCTAACTTTTGAGCTTTGTGTTCCCACTCAGCATCACCTTTAAAAATATGTGGATACTCTTTAAACATATAAGCACATGAGCCAGATGGTGTAACAACGTACTCCGCATCTTCAAATGCTTTAATCATATTTTTCATAGAACCTTTTGATTCTTCAACATAGCCGCTATTATAAGCTGGTTGACCACAGCATACTTGAGATGTTGGGAAATCTATTTCGCAACCAAGTCTCTCGAGAAGTTCAACAGTTGCTTTCCCAACGTTACCTTGAAACATATCGACAAGGCATGTAGCAAATAATGTAACTTTCATCTAAATCCCCCTCAACATTACCTCGACATTCAACCGGTCATCTGATGACTTAATCGTAACATGTTTTTCAAAATTTCACTATATTTTTTGAAAATTTAATATTAATAATAGCTCATTACTCTCTAGCAAAATCAAAACTTAACTAAATTCTTTCTATTAAAATATATGTCCATTCGCGATAAATTTTTCCTCAAAAGTTTGGATATTGTGATAGGGAAAGTTGTTCAATACATACAAAACGCCACTTTGCATCCGTGTACAAAATGGCGTTTTTCTTATTTCACAGACTTATTCTTTTACTTTGTTCCATCAAAATATTTCATTAGAATTTTTTCCACATTACTTAAATGGGTGTACATTGCAAGTTCCGCAAGTTCAGGGTTTTGCTGTTTAATTGCTAAAAAAATTTGCATATGTTCATCATAAAGCTGTTCAGCCGTTGTTTGCTTTGAATATAACCAGATTCTACGCGTCTCTCTCATTAAATCAATCGTAAGACCAGAAACCTGATCGAGTAAAGTTGGGATTAGTGGGTTATGAGAAGCAGCGGCAATTGCCATATGAAATTCAAAGTCGACCTTTTCACCAAGTTCTTCATCGCCCTGAACAGTTTTCATTTTTTCAAGAATTTCTTTTAAACGTTCAATATCTTCCTGTGTACGATTTCTTGCGGCGCTAACAACCGTACCAACCTCAATTATCTTACGTAGTTCTAATAAATGAGGGACGTTCTCTCTATGTGCAAGGATTGAAGTAGAAAGAGGAAATTCTAGTATTTGTTCAGAGACTTCCTTCACGAATGTACCAGAGCCCTGCTTAATTTCAATAAGGCCCATCGCTTTTAAAGACGCTAATGCTTCACGCACAGCGGACCTACTTACTTGCAATTGTTCTGCTAAGTATTCAACCGAATCTAAACGATCACCGGGTTTTAATTCACCTGCTCGGATTTTTTCATGAAGTATTTCACAAACTTCTTCATATTTTTTTTTTGTTTTTACTTTTGTGAATTTCAAAGGACACACCTCGTTTTGTTATGTGAAATACACGTTTTTATAAAGTTTATTATACATAAAGATTAAATAAAAATCCTTCTCAATGACAATGTCAATCTAAAAAGTGATTTTTTTAGTTAAAAAATACATTGAATTATTAAAAAATTCTATTTATAATCTAGCACATAAGGTCATCTGATGAATTACTTGCTATTAGGGGAAAGAAATTTAATTTAAATTAGGGGGAGCAAGAATGACGTTTACTCAAGACTTTACTGCAGTCGCTAACAGTCTAGGCTGGACTGCACTAGTTGCAACAGTGCCAATTCTATATTTCTTCTGGGCACTAGCAATCAAAAAGATGAAAGGTTATATGGCAGGGCTTACAACATTAATTTTAGCTATATTAGTCGCAGTTATTGCATTTAAAGTGCCAGTCATAACAGCATTAGCATCTGCATCACAGGGGGCTGTGTACGGAATTATACCAATTGGTTGGATCATTATTACTTCAGTATTTTTATATAACTTAACGGTGAAAACAGGACATTTTGAAGTAATTCGCTCTTCCGTACTTTCTATTACACCAGATAGAAGAATACAAGCATTATTAATAGCATTTTCATTTGGTGCATTCTTAGAAGGGGCTGCTGGATTTGGTGCTCCGGTGGCAATTTCTGCAGCGTTACTTGTAGGACTAGGCTTTAAACCGTTACAAGCAGCTGGTCTTTGCTTAATCGCAAATACTGCTCCTGTTGCTTTTGGCGCAATTGGGGTACCGATTACAGTTATGGAGGGAATTACGGGGATACCAGCAATTGAAATCTCAAAAATGGTTGGTCGTCAATTGCCGATTCTAGCAGTATTTATCCCATTAGTGTTAGTAGTAATTATGGTTGGCTTTAAAAAAGCATTAGAAGTGTTACCAGCTATTTTAGTATCTGGTTTTTCATTTGCCATTACACAATTTTTAAGCTCAAACTACTTAGGCGCTGAGCTACCAGATATTTTATCATCATTAGTTTCATTAATTGCTTTAACAATTTTCCTACGCTTCTGGCAACCAAAAACAATTTATCGCTTTAAAGATGATGTACAAGTAAGTGAAATTAAACAAACACATTATACAGGTGGACAAGTCTTAACAGCATGGTCACCATTTATTGTATTAACTTTCTTTATCTCCGCTTGGGGAATTCCAACATTTAAGAAAGCGTTAGTTGGAACATATGATGGTGGAAATGCCATTTTAAATTTTGTGAATTCAATTGGAAGCGCTTTAACGTTTTATCCTGAAGTACCGTTCTTACATAATGTCGTCATTGATGGTGCAACAGGGAAAGAAATTGCCGCTGTTTATAAATTAGAACTTTTAGGTGCTGCTGGTACTGCTATTTTATTTGCAGCTATCATTTCAAAATTCATTTTAAAAATTTCATGGGGCAACTGGGTTAAAACATTTTTCGCTACTTTAAATGAAATTAAGTTCCCATTATTAACAATTTGCTGTGTTGTAGGATACGCATATGTAGCGAATACAGCTGGAATGATGGCAACATTAGGTTTAGTGTTAGCGAAGACAGGCGCTTTATTCCCATTCTTCTCTCCAATTTTAGGTTGGATTGGTGTAGTTGTTACAGGTTCCGATACTTCATCAAACGTATTATTCGCAAAGCTACAACAAGTCACTTCAGAATCAGTAGGAATGGATCCTGTATTAGCCTTAGCAGCAAATACAGGTGGTGGTGTTACAGGAAAAATGATTTCACCACAAACATTAGCAGTTGCTGCAGCAGCTGTTGGACTAGCAGGTAAAGAATCTGAATTACTAAAATTCGCATTCAAGTATAGCTTAATTTTATTACTAGCAATTTGTATTATTACGTTCTTACAAAGTACTGTTTTAACTTGGATGATTCCTTAATTCATAGGGGGTGTCCTAAAGTGAAAACTGTCTGGACACCCCCCTACTACTTAAACATGGTCTATTACTTTTAATAGATTAAAAATTGGGAGGTAATTTTATGAGAAAAATCGAGAAAATTTTAGTAGCAAACCGTGGTGAAATTGCGATTCGTATTTTCCGCGCATGTACTGAATTGAAGATAAAAACGGTTGCAATTTATTCCCATGAAGATAGTGGTGCCATTCATCGCTTTAAAGCAGATGAAGCATATTTAGTTGGACAAGGTAAAAAGCCAATCGATGCTTATTTAGATATAGAAGGAATTATCGCAATTGCAAAAGATGCCGATGTCGATGCAATTCATCCGGGTTACGGATTCTTATCTGAAAATGTTGCCTTTGCCCAACGTTGTGAAGAAGAAGGAATAATTTTTATTGGTCCGAAATCTATCCATTTAGATATGTTTGGGGATAAAGTAAAAGCTCGTGAACAAGCGATTGCTGCTGGCATCCCTGTTATCCCAGGTACAGATGGTCCTGTAAATAGCTTAGATGAGGTTGAAGTATTTGCTAAACAATACGGGTTCCCTGTAATGATTAAAGCAGCCCTTGGTGGTGGTGGTCGTGGGATGCGTCTTGTTGAAAATCCAAATGACCTAGCTACAGCATACGAACGTGCAAAATCAGAAGCAAAAGCGGCCTTTGGTTCAGACGAAGTGTATGTTGAAAAGGCAATCATCAAACCAAAACACATTGAAGTACAAATTTTAGGTGATGAAGAAGGAAATATTGTGCATTTATATGAGCGTGACTGCTCCATTCAACGTCGTCATCAAAAAGTAGTAGAAATTGCCCCATCGAATTCAATTTCAAACGATTTACGCAATCGCATTTGTGCAGCTGCTGTGCAATTGATGAAAAATGTGCAATATGTCAATGCTGGTACGGTAGAGTTTTTAGTGACGGATGATGAGTTTTACTTCATTGAAGTCAACCCACGTATTCAAGTAGAACATACAATTACAGAAATGATTACAGGTATTGATATCGTTCATACACAAATTAAAATTGCAGAAGGTCATGCATTACATAGTAAAAAAATCGGTATGCCTCAGCAAAAAGATATTCCGTTATTCGGTTATGCGATTCAATCACGTATTACGACAGAAGATCCAAAAAATAATTTCATGCCGGATACAGGAAAAATTATGGTATATCGCTCTTCAGGTGGCTTCGGTGTACGTCTTGATGCAGGGAACGGTTTCCAAGGTGCCGTGGTTACACCCCACTACGATTCATTACTTGTGAAACTATCAACTTGGGGAATGACATTTGAAGAAGCAGCTCAAAAAATGGATCGGAATTTACGCGAGTTCCGTATTCGCGGTGTAAAAACAAATATACCATTCTTAGAAAATGTAGTGCTTCATGAGAAATTTATAAGCGGACAATTTGATACGAGCTTTATTGATACAACACCTGAACTATTTGTATTTAAAGAAAGAAAAGACCGCGCAACGAAATTATTAAACTACATCGGTAATGTAACGTTAAATGGGTTCCCAGGAATCGAAAAACGTCCGAAACCAATTTTCGTACAACCAAATATTCCAAGCGTAACTGGAACAACACTTTCTGGTACGAAGCAAATCTTAGATGAGCAAGGTGCAGCTGGTCTTGTTAATTGGATAAAGGAACAAAACGATGTGTTACTAACGGATACAACATTCCGAGATGCGCATCAATCACTTCTTGCAACACGTGTTCGTTCAAAGGATATGTTTGAAATTGCAAATGCAACAAGTACGTTGCTGCACAACTTCTTCTCTCTCGAAATGTGGGGCGGTGCAACCTTTGACGTAGCATATCGCTTTTTAAAAGAAGACCCATGGGAGCGTTTAGAGCAATTACGCAAGCAGATTCCAAATGTCTTATTCCAAATGCTTTTTAGAGGAAGTAATGCAGTAGGATATTCAAATTACCCCGATAATGTAGTGCGTGCGTTTATTAAACAGGCGGCACAATCTGGTGTGGATGTCTTCCGTATTTTTGATTCATTAAACTGGGTAAAAGCAATGGAAGTAGCCATTGACGAAGTACGATTGAATGGAAAAGTGGCAGAAGCGGCGATTTGTTATACAGGTGATATTTTTGATGAAAGCCGCGCGAAATATACAGTTCAATATTATAAGGAAATGGCGAAGCAATTAGAGCATGCAGGGGCTCATATTTTAGCCATTAAAGATATGGCTGGTTTGTTAAAGCCAAATGCAGCATATCGTTTAATCTCTGAATTAAAGGATGCAACGGATTTACCGATCCACCTTCATACTCATGATACAAGTGGAAACGGAATCTTTGTCTATGCGAAAGCAATCGAAGCAGGTGTCGATATTATTGATACAGCATTAGGTTCAATGTCTGGTTTAACATCACAGCCAAGTGCTAATTCATTATACTACGCGTTAAGCGGCGAAGAACGTAAAGTACGTGCAGATATCAATGCCCTTGAAAAACTTTCCTATTATTGGGGGGATGTGCGTAAATATTACGTGGACTTTGAGAGCGGTATGAATGCACCTCATTCAGAAGTGTTTGTACATGAAATGCCAGGTGGACAATATAGTAACTTGCAACAACAAGCGAAAGCAGTTGGGCTAGGCGATCGCTGGGAGCAAGTTAAAGACATGTATTCAAGAGTAAATTTAATGTTTGGTGATATTGTTAAAGTAACACCTTCTTCTAAAGTTGTTGGGGACATGGCATTATTTATGGTACAAAACGATTTAGATGAAGAAAATATTTATGAACGCGGAAAAACTCTAGATTTCCCTGATTCAGTCATTGAACTGTTCCAAGGTTATTTAGGACAACCACATGGTGGCTTCCCAAAAGAATTACAACAACTTATCTTAAAAGACCGAGAAGCAATTACAGTTCGACCAGGTGAATTATTAGAACCCGTTAATTTTGAACAGTTAGCCATTGAGCTAGAAGAAAAAATTGGTCGTACACCATCTCATAAAGATGTTCTTGCTTACGCACTTTATCCAAAAGTGTTTGAAGAATATGCGAAAGTAAATTCACAGTTCGGCGATATTTCAGTATTAGATACGGCAACATTCCTATACGGCTTACGTTTAGGCGAAGAAATCGAAGTTGAAATTGAAAAAGGAAAAACACTAATTATTAAACTAGTATCAATCGGAGAACCACAACACGATGGTACACGTGTAATTTACTTTGAAATTAACGGTCAATCCCGTGAAATTATCATTCAAGATATGACGGTAGAAGTAACAGGCAATAAAGCACCGAAAGCAGATCCGTCAAATCCAAATCAAATTGGTGCAACAATGCCAGGTACTGTTTTAAAAGTAGCAGTATCAAAAGGTAGCTCAGTGAAACGTGGCGATCATTTATTAATTACTGAGGCTATGAAAATGGAAACAACAGTTCAAGCACCGAAAGACGGGATTGTTAAAGAAATTTATGTTGCTTCAGGCGACGCAATTTCAACAGGTGATTTATTAATCGAGCTTGAATAATGTGAAGGGCAACTTGAGGCTGTGTTAAAAGTTATTTGACTTTTAACACAGCCTTTCTTAGTAATACTATCCACTCTAGAATAGTGCCCCTGCAGTAAATGCCACCATTCTCGTCGCAATATAATCTGATACTTTAACCAAGCAACCGCTTCACAATGCGTCGTATGTTTGTGGCAACACATTGGTGGGTTTTATTATATAGGATTGGATAAATTATCAAAACTAAAGAACAGTTTTAATGAATAAGTGGATCAGATTAACAATTTAAATCAATAAAGCGTAAAGGTTTTGACTTAAATGATCTATGTATTCTTCTCTATTATAAATCCAGTTTCTTGACGCAATTCTTTTTGTCTTTTATCCAGTTGTTCACGTCTAGCTTTAACAAATTCCTCGTCTGCTTTAATAGTATATCGAACCCCTTTAAAACCCCGTATGCCCCTAGGTAGGCAGATTAAAAAAATTATCACTGTAGAGCTTTTTTACTGACAGAAGTAACTATTCCAAACAAGCAAAGCTTATGAACTAAAACTTATATAAAAGAAGGGATAAATTTGTATCTTAACCAAGCTGGTGCAACGGATGTGATTAAAGGTTTGAGACATTATTTTACCTTTCTACGAATATCTTCATATTGTACTGAAAATTTGAATTTACTGGAATATACGTAAAGCTCTAGGGGGGAAAATTTTGAAATCCAATGAAGAGTTTTGGCAAAGATATTATAACCAGTCAAAAGTGAATGACAGTGACAAATTTGGTCGTATGTTTCCATTTTTGCCATCAGCTCATAAAGATACGAAAAAAGTAAGGTCTGCACTATTGGAGCTAGGAAAAAAGGAAGGGATAATGGATAATGATTCCAAAAACCTTGATAATCCTAAAATTCCATCAGGGTTTACATTTTTCGGCCAATTTATCGACCACGATATAACTTTCGATCCAACGTCTAGCCTAGAACATCAGAACGACCCAAATACAATTGAAAACTTCAGAACACCTGTGTTGGAACTGGACAGTATTTATGGAGGGGGACCAGTTGCAAGTCCTCATTTATATGACATTACAACAGGCGGCATCAAGTTATTGATTGATAAGGATTTTCCAAACGATGTACCTAGAAACAGTCAAAATACAGCGTTGATGGCAGATCCGAGAAACGATGAGAATTTGATCATTTCACAACTCCACCTAGCATTCTTAAAATTTCATAATGCAGTTGTGGATCAAGTAATAGCAAATGGAATAACCGCACCATTTCAAGCTTTTGCAGAAGCGCAACGTCTAGTTCGATGGCATTACCAATGGATTGTATTGTATGAATACTTGCCACTTATTGTAGGAAAATCTGTGATTAAGGATATTCTTAAGAATGGCCGAAAATTCTACAAGTTTAAAAATAAACCGTATATACCGGTAGAGTTTGCAATGGCAGCATTTCGGATTGGTCACAGTCAGGTTAGACCAGTTTATAAGGTGAATAGTCAATTTACAGCACCAATATTTAATTCTAGCCAAGATCAAAATCACCCAGATCCGGATGATTTACGAGGTGGTAAACGAGCTCCTAGGAGATTTGTAGAGTGGAGTAACTTCTTTAACACAGAAAGTGGTGTTGTTCAGCAAGGAAAAAAAATCGATACGACAATATCCAGCCCAATGTTTGAACTACCGTTCGTGCCAGATCCAAAAGCCCTTCCGCAACGCAGTCTTTTGCGAGGACTTTCATTCGGTTTGCCATCGGGCCAAGATATTGCAAAAGAAATGTTTATCCGACCACTACTACCAGTTGATTTGTCCGATGTTGCAGATTTAGGTTTTGACCGAAAAACTCCTCTGTGGTTCTATATTCTTAGAGAAGCACAAATTGAAAAGGATGGAACAAGGTTGGGGCCAGTGGGTGGCAGGATAGTGGCTGAAGTATTGATTGGTTTGCTTCAAGGGGATGAACAGTCCTTTTTAAGGGAAAACCCTGATTGGAAACCAACGCTTGGAAAAAAAGGTAAATTCAGAATGACAGATCTTCTGAAAATTGCTGGAGTGTTATAAGTTGAGATGAAATTAAACTTTTAAATATGTAGGATTTCTAAAAAAATAGCAGTTAGATGGTTAATTAAGTTATTGGTGGTTATAAATTTAAATAAAATGCTCCAAAAAGATAAATGACATTTTAAAGAAAAGCTCTTAAGCGCACCTAAAAAAGATGATGATTGTATTGCACAAGCATCATCTTTTTTAAGTTCCATTGTTCTCTGTGTGAATGATTATTAAACTAAACTGGGCTGTTAGTTCAATAATTTCAACAAAAACTTTTAAACCTTTTTAGAACAACAAGAAAAAAGAACTCATTCCACTATCGGAAATTCGTTCTTTGATCGTTATACTAACTCCAACCAAGCGACCGCTTCACAATGTGTCGTTTGAGGAAACATGTCCACTGGTTGAACTTCCATTGTCTTGTATCCACCATCTTCTAGAATGCGTAAGTCCCGTGCTAAGGTTGCAGGATTACAGGATACATATACTACGCGCTTAGGTTTTTGTTCAATAATAGTATTCAATAATGCCTCGTCACAGCCTTTACGGGGAGGGTCAACTACTAATACATCTGCCATTTTCCCATCAGCGTACCATCGTGGAATAACCTCTTCTGCTGGGCCAGCTTCAAAATACGTATTGGTAAACCCATTGATTTCTGCATTTCGTTTGGCATCTTCAATGGCTTGTTCCACAATTTCAACACCCATCACTTGTTTCGCTTTTTGTGCGAGGAATAAAGAGATTGTTCCAATGCCGCAATAAGCATCAATGACTGTCTCATCACCTGTTAATTGCGCATAATCTAACGCTTGTTTATATAGTACTTCCGTTTGAACTGGGTTTACTTGATAGAAAGAACGTGCGGAAATTTCAAATCTCACATCACCAATCGTATCTTCAATAAAATCTTTCCCCCATAACGTAACCGTTTCATTGCCCAAAATTACATTTGTTTTTTCAATATTAATATTTTGAACAATTGATGTAACGTTTGGAACTAGTTTTCGAATTAGTTCTACGGCTGCATCTTTTTGAGGAAACTTATGTTTATTCGTAACCAGTACAATCATTACTTCTCCAGTAGCACGCCCTTTTCGAACGACTACATGGCGCAGCATTCCTTGATGGGATTCTTCATTATAAGGAACAATACCAATTTCCATTAGTTCCTTTTTCAAATTCGCCATCATTTCATCTGCTTCCCCAACTTGGATTAAACAACATTCCATATCTACAATTTCATGGGATTTTAATTTATAAAAACCTGCTATTGGTCCTGTATCCGTCATCGAAAATGGAATTTGGGATTTATTACGATAATTCCAAGGGTCTTTCATTCCTTTAACAGGATGTACCGGCGCATCAATTTTTCCGATGCGTTTCATCACATTGCGAACCATGTTTTCTTTCCATTTTAATTGTCCTTCATAGGATAAATGCTGAAGCTGGCATCCCCCACATTTTCCAAAATAAATACATGGTGCTTTTACTCGATCTGGTGATGGTTTTATAATGTCAACAATCTTGGCAAATCCATAATTTTTAAGGGTTTTTAAGACGTGAATTTCCGCTGTTTCTTCAGGTAGTCCTCCTTGGATAAATAACGGATAGCCATCTACCTTTGCCACGCCATTCCCATCATGAGTTAAATCTTCTATATATACAACTTTGCGATCATTTTTCTTTACTGGTGCTGCCATGTTCCGTCCTCCATTTCAGTTCTTCTATTGTAGCATGGTCAAAGAAAATTTTGCTATAATGATGTGCGTTTGTTCTCGTCTAAAAGAAGAATTATAAAATTACCAGAACCCGTCCTATGAAGAAAGCACTTTTAATTGTCCTTTAGTTGTTTAGGGATTTTTTATTTTTCTTATGATTTGCCTTTTCTTCCGGGGTATGAAGGTCACTGGACTCCAGTTTCTCCTTCAATTTGTCCTTCATCAAGCCCATGAAGGTCACTAAATTCATGCTCCTCCTGCGATTTGTCCTTCATCAGACACTTATGCCATCTTAAAAGAAAAAGCCATCCATTTAGAATGGACAGCTCATACCGCGTCTTAACTAATCCGCTAGCGCTTCTACAATATGCTCTTTTAAAAATGGAGATAGAGTTCTAGCATATTCAGCCGTAATATGATGTGCATCGCGATACACAATGATGTTCCCTATAACCGAATAGCAAGTTTCATCATCACAGAAATAATCGGACATATCTGCAAAAAACACATTGTTAGGAATGCCCTCAGTATTTTCCCATGGTAGAACAGAAGAAAGTGCTTCTTCACGCGGAACGGAACAATACATATAATCCTTTTCCCGTTCTAAACATAATGGCACGTTTTCCTTCATTCTTGGATTATCACGTACAGCAAAAACTTTCGTCACTCCCTCGAGTTTTTCCCATTGTTCAATATATCCGACTGGAACGATATCATTTTTATTTAAATTTGCAGTGGTAAATACTAAATCCGGTTTGTCTTTAATCAATTCTTGAATGACAAGATCGTTCCACTTCATACAAGCTTCTGTTAAAGTACCATTAAAATCATCATTTGAGAACCTACAACCATCATGATTATACACGTCGATTTGTAATTTTAATTCTTCAGCAAACCCCATTAATGCAGGAAACCAATGTCCTGAATGTGAACCACCAACAAGCGCAATTATGTGTTCTGGATTTTTAGTTACTCCAAAGGAACATTTGGTTACTCTTTCCCCCGATCTAGTAACGCAATCTTCTTCAGAATAAAATTCCGGAAGATTTTCCTTTATTTCTAACATTGAAGGAATCGGCTCAATATCTGGTTTTACCGTCATTTGAACAGCTAACGCATTTGCTCCGGGATAGTCTTCTAAATTATAAACGGTCTTTTCCTCTGTTAATTGCGTACCCCATAAAGCAATAATTGCCGTAACAGGTATTGCAAAAGATGTCGCAATGGATACTAATTTTATCTTTGAGTATTTTACATTTAATTTTCGTACAGGTGCTTCTAAAACTTTGGTTGAACTGTATGCAAGAATGAAGGTTAATAGTAAGATTACTAACCCTGCTCCGAATGACACGGTTTCTTTTTTGAAATAGGCTAAATAGAAAATAAGTAACGGCCAATGCCATAGATAAAAACCGTAAGAAATACTCCCCATAAATACGAGTGGTTTCGATCCTAATAGTTTCTCAACACCAAAGCGGTGACCACTTTCTGCCGCAATAATGATTAAAATAACACCCATCGTTGGTAACAATGCCGCATAGCCAGGAAATACGGTAGAAACAGGTAGCAAGACTCCCGTTAAACAAATAATTGCTAATCCACACCAACCCATTACTACACTATACACACTCTTTAAATGAATAATAGAAATAAGGATTGCAACGATCCCACCTAAGCTAAATTCCCAAACCCTTGCAAACGTATCGAAATAAGCCCATGGTTGATTAACTGTTGTTTTATAAATCGAATAACTAATCGATAATGTAAACAAAATGCCAAGAACAGTTAATAACGTTTTTCTTTCTGGTAATTTAAAAAGCTTCCGTGCAATAAAAAAAGACACGATAATAAGAAATGGCCATGTTATATAAAACTGTCCTTGTAAAGAAAGCGCCCAAAAATGTTGAACAGGACTTGCTTCATTGTTTTGTTCTAAATAATCGACCGAGTTAAAAGCTAACTGCCAATTTTCAAAATAAAAAGCTGAGGCAGTGATTTCAGATATAATTTGCTCCCACTGTACTTTCGGCATGATGAGAATCGATAACAATGATGTTACGATAAGTACCGTGAAAGCTAAAGGGATTAACCGCTTTACTAATCCAAGTACATATTCAAATAAATGGATGCGCCCTTCCCTTTCAATTGTTGCAAGTAACGAGGTTGTAATAAGAAATCCCGATACAATGAAAAATACATCAACGCCGCCAGAAACTTTTCCTAGCCAAATATGATAAACTGCTACAAGCATAGCTGCAATTGCACGAATTCCTTCAATTTCAGGTCGGAACTTTTTTGATGGTGCAATTAAATCTCGCATAGTATCCCTCTTTTCAATTTCTGATACATGCTTATAGCTTTTCCATTTATTTCGAAAAATAGTAATTAGGTAATAAAAAAGTGGACGTCTGAATTTCATTTGAGACGTCCACTTTGTGACTGACGCTTACGCTTTCGTCACAGATATAAATTGCAAAGAAGTGTACAAAAAGTATAGACTTTTTGTACACCCCCTCTTATACTCGATCCTGTTCACGAATATCATCAATTGGAACAAAGACCTCAATATGTCGTTTTAAGTTGGTGAATTTCACCGGAGCATCGCCACCATATTCACCATCTAAATTAATATGAATTGTCGCATCATCCTCTACCGGCGATACTTTCACTACACTTGCTTTTTTATAGATTAAGTTCGGGTCATTTAAATGTTCTCCGCGCAACGCAAGGGAAGCAATTCTAATGAAGTCTGCAATGTTACATTTTTTTAGTATCATCATTGTAAACAAACCATCATTAATACTTGCATCAGGAGCTATTTTTTCAAAGCCCCCAACCGAATTTGTGAGTCCACATAAGAACATCATTGCTTCGCCTTCAAATACTTCATCATCGTATTCAATACGCATATTTGTTGCTTTAATCGATGGGATCATTTCAATCCCTTTTAAATAATAAGCGAGTTGCCCAAGTACAGTTTTCATTTTACTTGGCACTTCATATGTTAATTCAGTTATGCGTCCTCCTGCTGCAATATTAATAAAATAGCGATCGTCATTTATTAATCCGACATCGACTGGGATTGTATCTCCTTTAATAATAATATCAATTGCTTCGTCAATTTTTCTTGGAATGTGTACTGCACGGGCAAAGTCATTTGTCGTTCCCATAGGCACTAAGCCAAGTTTTGGGCGATTCTCATAAGGACTCATCCCTGCTACGACTTCATTTAACGTACCATCTCCACCAGCAGCAATGATAATATCAAAACCACGTTCTACTGCTTTGGCAGCTGCTTGTTTTGCATCACCTTCACATGTAGTTGCATGGCAAGATGTTTCATATCCAGCAACTTCAAGCTTTTCTAACACCTCTGGTAAATGTCTTTTAAATGCTTCTCTACCTGACGTTGGATTATAAATGATTCTTGCTCTTTTCATAGTTTCGTCCATCCTATTTTTTCTAATTATGTATAAAAGAACGCTTACAATATTGGAAAGTTCCCTTACAATGAAGAGAACTTTCTAATCCTATTTTATGATAATTTTTTCATTATGATAACATATTTGTAATAACTGACTTCATATCTTCATAAACCCATTTAGCACATTGTGGATCTTTAACATATTTCTCCTGCAAAGAAGTATACATTTGTTTTTGTTTTTCATCAAATGATGGGTCATCTTTTTCAGGTAATTCTGCACGCATTTCTGTGACAAGTTGTTGAAGTTCAGGAGCACGTGGACCCCATTTTCCAATCACTTCACCTTGATCATTTAGGAATAAATAAATTGGGATTGCTCTTCCCCCATTTGTTAAATGACGGTCAATTAAATCCGTATCTGCATCACGGAATGCACAACGAATATCAAGTCCTGCTTCTTCCGCAATTTTACGCATGACAGGATTATTGAGCATTGCATCGCCACACCAATCCTCCGTAATTGTTAGGATATGTGGCTTTTGCTCTTTTAATAGTTGAAAAACTTCATCTTCTGGGTTCACATTAAAGTTTTCATACACTTTAAAACTCGGCTCTTTTAAATGTGTTGTCATTTGATCCATGTATTGTGCCATAGACATTGACTCTTCAAAATATTGTTGTTCTGATTTCATTATTATGACCTCCCTTTCTAAATTCTATTTTGCCTTGAGGAAGGTTTAAAAACAATTTTTATGATTCGCTGGATGGAAAAATATAGATTGTGAGTATTTAAAAATGTATCTTGTACACATGCTAAGCGTTTTGTGCGTTTCAGAAATCCACTTGTGCACATAGTTTAAAGTCTTGTGCATTTAAAAGTCAGCTTGTGCACTTAGCTTAAAAACTTGTGCGTTTAAGCCCCATCTTGTGCATATAGTCAAAAACTTGTGTGTTTACGCATCATCTCGTGCGTATAGCTCAATCTAATGTGCACTTAAGCGCTGACCTATGCACTTTAAACGTTTTCCCAATATAAAAAACCACCCTATTAGCTGAAATCATCCAACTATAGGGTGGCCAATATTGAAAAAATTATCGTTTGTTAATTTCTTCAAGTAAGATTTTATTTAACATTGGTGGGTTTGCTTGTCCTTTAGTAGCTTTCATAATTTGACCTACTAAGAAACCAATTGCACGGTCTTTACCGTTTTTAAAGTCTTCAATTGATTGTGGGTTGGCATCTAACGCTTCTGTTACAAATCCTAATAATACAGCTGGATCAGAGATTTGAACTAAGCCTTTTTCTTTAACGATTTTCGCTGCGTCTCCACCGTTTTTCACAAGCTCAGTGAATACTTTCTTCGCGATTTTAGAAGAAATTGTGCCATCTGCAATTAATTTCACCATACCAGCAAGGTTTTCTGGTGTTAATGCAGTTTCGCTAATTTCTTGTTGCTCTGCGTTTAAGTATGCTGAAACATCACCCATTAACCAGTTCGCAGAAAGTTTTGCATCTGCTCCTGAAGCAACCATTTCATCAAAGAAATCAGAAATCTCTTTGTTTACTACTAGTACACTTGCATCATAATTGTTTAAGCCAAGTTCTTCAACATAGCGTTTTTTACGAGCATCTGGAAGTTCAGGAATTGACTCGCGAACGCGTTCTAACCAAGCATCGTCAATTTGTAAATCAACTAAGTCTGGCTCTGGGAAGTAACGATAATCATCTGTTCCTTCTTTAACACGCATTAGAATTGTTTTACCTGTTTTCTCATCGAAACGACGAGTTTCTTGCTCAATCACTCCACCAGCCATTAATACTTCAGCTTGGCGTTTTTCTTCGTACTCAAGACCTTTACGTACAAAGTTGAAAGAGTTTAAGTTTTTCAGCTCAGTTTTTGTACCGAATTCTTCTTGACCATATGGACGGATAGAAATGTTCGCGTCACAACGAAGTGATCCTTCTTCCATACGTACATCAGATACACCAGTGTATTGAATGATTGCTTTTAATTTTTCTAAGTAAGCATAAGCTTCAGCTGGTGTGCGGATATCTGGCTCAGAAACGATCTCTACAAGAGGTGTTCCTTGGCGGTTAAAGTCAACTAAAGAATAGCCGTCACCATGCGTTAATTTACCAGCATCTTCTTCCATATGAAGACGTGTGATACCGATACGTTTTGTATAACCTGGTTGGCCGTCTGTTCCTTCGATTTCAATTTCAATCCAACCATTTTCACCGATTGGTTTATCAAATTGAGAGATTTGATATGCTTTCGGATTATCTGGATAGAAATAGTTTTTACGGTCAAATTTTGTATGTTGATTAATTTTCATGTTAAGAGCTAGTGCTGCTTTCATCGCATAATCAACAACATTTTTATTTAATACTGGTAATACCCCAGGATAACCAAGGTCGATTACTGTTGTATTCGTATTTGGCTCTGCACCGAAATGGTTTGGAGCTGGAGAGAAAATTTTTGATTCTGTTTTTAATTCTACGTGTACTTCTAAACCGATAACTGTTTCAAAGTTCATAATTATTTAACCTCCCAAATTTGAGGAGTTTGTTTTGTGAAATCTGTAGCTTGTTCGTAAGCATAAGCTGTACGGTAAATTGTTTCTTCATCGAAGTGTTTACCGATAATTTGTAATCCTAGTGGTAGGCCATTTTCAAAACCACATGGAATTGAGATTGCTGGAACACCTGCTAAGTTAATTGGAATCGTTAAGATGTCATTTGCGTACATCGTTAATGGATCATCGATGTTTTCGCCAACTTTAAATGCTGGTGTAGGTGCAGTTGGTCCGATGATTACATCATAGTTTTCAAACACTTTATCGTAATCTTCTTTAATTAATGTACGAACTTGTTGCGCTTTTTTGTAGTAAGCATCGTATGTACCAGCACTTAAAGAATAAGTTCCAAGCATGATACGACGTTTTACTTCATCACCAAAACCTTGCGCACGAGTTTCTTTATATAGTTCCATTAAGTTTTTCACGCCTTCAGCACGGAAACCATAACGGATACCATCGAAACGAGAAAGGTTTGATGAAGCTTCTGAAGATGAAAGGATATAGTAAGCAGCAAGTGCATATTTAGAGTGAGGAAGAGAAACTTCTTCCACTGTTGCACCTAAACCTTTCAGTACTTCAAGTGCTTCTAATACTGATTTACGTGCAGCTTCCCCAACGCCTTCTCCAAGGAATTCTTTTGGTACTGCGATACGTAAACCTTTAATGTCACCGTTTAAAGCAGCAACATAGTTTGGCACTGGCACATCAGCTGAAGTTGAATCGTTTGCATCTACTCCTGCGATTGCTTCAAGTAATAGTGCGTTGTCATATACATTACGAGTAATAGGCCCGATTTGGTCTAATGAAGACGCGAACGCAACTAAACCAAAACGAGATACACGACCATAAGTTGGTTTCATCCCTACAACACCACAGTATGCTGCTGGTTGACGGATTGAACCACCTGTATCTGAACCTAATGAGAATGGAACTTCACCAGCTGCAACACTTGCTGCAGATGCACCTGAAGATCCTCCTGGTACATGGTCAAGATTCCATGGGTTTTTAGTTGTTTTGAATGCAGAGTTTTCGTTAGAAGAACCCATTGCAAATTCATCCATGTTTAATTTACCAACAGTGATCATGCCAGCATCGCGAAGTTTTTTCACAACTGTTGCATCATAAATTGGCATAAAACCTTCCAAAATTTTAGATGCACATGTTGTTTCAAGACCTTCAGTTACGATGTTGTCTTTTACTCCGATCGGTAAACCAAATAATGGGCCGCGTTGTTCAAATGGAACTTTTTCCATTTCTTCAGCCTGTTCTAAAGCTTTTTCTTTATTTAATGCTAAAAATGCTTGTACATCGCCATCAAGTTTTTCAATGCGTGCAAAAGCTTCATTTGTTAAATCAGCAATTTTAAAATCGCCGCTATGTAAGCCTTCTTGTAATTCCTTTGAAGAACGTTCAAATAACGTCATGAGTTACCCTCCTGCTTAGGTGATTAGTCTTCTAAAATTGGTGGAACTTTAACTTGACCAGCCTCTTGTTCTTTTACGTTTAGCATCATTACTTCACGATCTAAACCTTTTTGTGCAACGTCTTCACGCATAACATTTACGATAGGTAATACGTGAGAAGTCGGTTTTACGTTTGTTGTATCTAATTCATTCAGTTGCTCTGCAAAATCCGTAATTTTCCCAAGTTGCTCTGCAAATTTTTCTGCTTCTTCATCTGTAATTGCAAGACGAGCTAAATGTGCAACGTGTTTTACTTCTTCTTTAGTTAATTTCGCCATTAATTTACACCTCCGAATATGAACGTGGCAATAATCAATAATAATAACATTTTTCTTCTAAAAAATCTCAAGATTGGACTAAAAACTTGGTATCTCGTCATACTTTTACCTTATCTGTCTTTATTCCGCTAAAGTTTTCTCAAACAATTTCTATTATCGCCAAATTTTCAATAAATTCAAACCTATTCATAGAAATGTCATATAGTTCTTAAATATCAAAAAAACAATGTAGCCAAATTGACTACACTGTTAATTGTAAATATGAACGAAGGGCTCTGCCTCATTACGTTCTTTCAGGATTAGGGCTTCTGGTCCGTTAACAGATGTAATACTTACCTCAATGTCTATATCCCCTGGTAATTGTTTAATAATTACACCAGAAAGATATTGTGAGAATCCGATAAGTTCCGTTGACCCATAGAATTGAACAGGAATTTCAACTGTCAGCTTCGTCAAACGATTATTTTGATAAAATCCTCGACCAATAACACTTGTATAGTTTGAGAAATATTTATCAATATCTTGTCTAAAGTTTAGGAATTTGTCGTTTGCTTCTCTATAGATTTCATCTGGTGTAGACATTGGGAAAGTAACATAATTTTCTTTAATCTCTTGCCATTCCCCTAAAGTATTTTGTCCACTATCTGAAACGCTATAAGCAAAGTAAGTACCTGGTATAATCGCATTACGTTGTTCTTGTTTAAACAAACCGATAACGATTGGAAGATCCTTTAAATCAGGTCTTGCACGAAGTCTTGTAAGTACTTCTTCCGCAATTTGTTTGCCCTTTTTCACCATTTCCGCTTCAGGAATTGGCTCTTCATAATATTCTCCATACTGTTCCTTTTGATAATAGTATGTTGAATTTAGGGCAAGACCGATTGAAATACCGCCGATTTTCACTTTATTATCATCCGTTTTTGTCAGGTAATTTTGCTCAACAATATGTGCTAAATAAATTGGTGCTTGTTTTGCCCTTACTTCTGGTGTCATTTTATTTCCCGAAGCATCTGTATCTGGTGGGTTCAGACCTTGTAATTCTGGTGATTCATCTTTGTTTTGATTACTTCGATATAACCAGTTACTTACGGTCTCTGCATCTAAATATTGACCCTCTTGGAAGTAGTAGTTTTCAGTGTCATAGACATTCTGAGATAAACGCATTAGTCCAGTTTCTACTTCATTAATATCATATTTTGTAAATAAATTTGACACGACTAATCCACGACTTGCACTCTCCTTGTAAGGTACAAGCGTTCTATAATAACTGTCACTTAATTGCATACTTGGGATGATTGTCGTTTCAACCTCTGCTTCAGCTTCATCTGTATTTTGTAACACTTCAGTATCTTCCTTTAGGGAAGGTACACAACCTGTTAGCATTGCTACAACGACCATCGCCGGAATCCAGCGAAATCGGTTCATCGTTAGAAACTCCTTTACTATTGTAATTGTTCAACAAGGCGGTTTTCGTCCCAAACTTCAATGCCCAGTTCTTGAGCTTTTGTTAATTTCGAACCTGCATCTTCACCTGCAATTACAAGGTCGGTTTTTTTACTCACACTACCTGTAACTGTTCCGCCCAACTCTTCTATTTTCGCTTTTGCTTCATTCCGTGTCAATTGCGATAATTTTCCAGTAAGTACAATTGTCTTACCTGCAAATGGATTTTCACCAATCTCCACTTGAACTTTTTTACCTTTGTACGTCATATTTACGCCGACATCTTTTAATCTTGTAATTAGTTCTTTTACTTCATCTTGTTGGAAATAAGTAACGACAGAATCAGCCATCTTTTCACCAATTTCAAAGATAGCAGTTAACTGCTCTTCTGTTGCTTCCATTAAACTATCGATTGTTTCAAATTGTTCCGTTAAGATTTTAGCTGCTTTTTCTCCTACATGACGAATACCTAGGCCAAACAAAAGACGTTCCATTGAATTTTCTTTTGAACGTTCAATTGCGTTGACTAAATTTGTTGCAGATTTTTCTCCCATTCGTTCAAGCTTCACAAGTTGCTCTACTTGAAGGTGATACAAATCTGACACGTCTTTAATATAATTTTCACGAAGAAGTTGCTCTACTACTTTTTCTCCTAAACCATCGATATTCATCGCGTTACGAGAAACGAAATGTTTAATGCCTTCTGCAATTTGTGCAGGGCAAGTCGGATTTACACAACGTAGGGCCACTTCACCTTCAATGCGAACAAGTTCACTTTCACATGCAATACAATGTGTTGGCATTTCAAAAGGAACAGCATCTTCTGGTCGTTGTTCTAAAATTACCCCTACAACCTCTGGAATAATATCACCAGCTTTATGCACGATGACAGTATCCCCAATACGGATATCCTTTTCACGGATTAAATCCTCATTATGAAGAGAAGCTCTTCCAACAATCGAACCAGCTACTAGAACAGGTTCTAAAATTGCTGTAGGGGTGATAACACCAGTACGACCGACAGTTAGTTCGATGTCTAGAATTTTTGTAACAACCTCTTCAGCAGGGAATTTATAAGCAATTGCCCATCGTGGACTTTTTGCCGTAAATCCTAGTTCATCTTGATGAGCATAGCGATTTACTTTTACCACGATTCCATCAATTTCATAAGGTAAATTTTGACGGTTTTCTGTCCACTTACTAATAAACGTCAGTACATCATCAATTGTTGCACAAAGTTGACGTTCTTTATTGGAAGGGAATCCTAGCGTCTCTAAATAATCAAGCATTTCTGCATGAGAATCGATGCCATATGCTTCACCATCTCCACCAATTGCATAGATAAAGGTAGATAAATTACGACTTGCTGCTATTTTAGGGTCTAATTGACGTAAAGAACCAGCAGCAGCGTTGCGTGGATTTGCAAATGTTTCTTCTCCATTTTCCTCACGTTTTTGATTTAGTGTTTCAAAGGACTTTTTCGGCATATACGCTTCACCGCGCACTTCAATCGTTACGGGTTCCTTTAATCGTAACGGAATGGCACGGATTGTTTTTAAGTTTGCAGTAATGTCCTCTCCAACAGTCCCATCTCCGCGAGTTGCACCTTGAACAAAGACACCATTTTCATATTTTAACGAAATCGCTAAACCGTCTATTTTCAATTCACAAACATAGGAAAAGTTATCTCCAATAGCTTGTCTTATTTTACGGTCAAAATCGCGTAAATCCTCTTCACCAAAAGCATTGGATAAACTAAGCATTGGAAACCTATGAGTCACTTTTTTGAAGCCATCTACTGCAGTTCCTCCAACGCGGGTTGTTGGTGAATCAGGATAAATTAATGAAGGATTTTCTTTTTCTAAGGCAATTAATTCATGCAAAAGTTGATCATAAACTGCATCAGGTACAAGTGGTTTATCTAGTACGTAATAGGCATGTTCATATTCATGTAGCAATTTATTTAACTCTGCAACTCGTTTTTCAATGTCGTTCATTGTGTTCCTCCAAAATACATATTTTACCCTTTTGTAATTGGTGCGAATTTCGCTAACAAACGTTTTATTCCTATATTCGGGAAAGCAATATCAAGCTCAAGACCATCTCCCTCACCTTTCACACTAACAACGGTACCTGTACCCCATTTGCCATGGACCGCTTTATCACCAGCTTTCCATTCAAGTTCATTTCCACCCGTCGATTGTAAGCTAGCTACTTGAGGCTTCGTTTGTACATTGCCAACTGTACGTCTATAACTTGAAGCTCGTCTATTTTTGTTAAATGGAAGATCGTCAGCATCAATTCGATTTCCTGATTTCGAAATATGCTCTATCACATCATCTGAAATTTCATTTATAAATCGTGAAGGCATGTTAAAACTTGAACGACCATACAGTGTACGTGACCCTGCACATGTTAAATAAAGTCGTTGTTCTGCTCGAGTGATGCCCACATATGCGAGGCGACGTTCTTCTTCCATTTCTGCCGCATCACTTAAAGATCGTGAATGTGGGAAAATATTTTCTTCCATTCCGATAATGAACACAACCGGGAATTCTAATCCTTTTGCCGAGTGCATTGTCATTAAAATGATGCTACCTTTTGAAGTATCCTCTTTATCAAGTGCATCAATATCTGCAACAAGTGCTAAGTCCGTTAAAAAAGCAACAAGTGATTTATCCTCACTACGCTCTTCAAAGGCTTTTGTTACAGATAAAAACTCTTCTATATTTTCTAGGCGACTTTCTGCTTCAATTGTTTTTTCATTTTGAAGCATTTCTCGGTAGCCGGATTTATCAATGACTTGCTCCACTAATTCTGTAACAGATAAAAATTCTTGCATTTGCGTTAAGTTCGAAATTAACTCACGAAACTTCTCAACTGCTCCCGCTGCTCTTGAGGTAAGCCCCATAAATAGTACTTCCTTCATTGCCTCAAAAATTGAAAGGTCGTGCTGGATTGCATAAGTAGCCATTTTTTCAAAGGAAGTAGCCCCAATATTTCGCTTTGGCTCATTAATAATACGTGCTAAGGATAGATCGTCATCATTGTTTGCAATTAAACGTAAATATGCCAGCAAATCTTTAATTTCTTTTCGGTCGTAGAATTTTGTACCTCCTACGATTTGGTAGGTCATATTTGATTTTAAAAGCACTTCTTCCATCACACGTGACTGAGCATTTGTTCGGTAAAGGATAGCAAAATCGTCTAATGAATGATTTTCTTTCTCCATTAATTTTTGAATCGTTTGCACAACAAATTGAGCCTCATCCTGCTCCGTTGACGCTTTGTAGACTACTATTTTTTCACCATCAAGGTTTTCAGTTCTAAGCTTTTTCGGATATCTGCTCTCATTATTTTCAATCACATCATTAGCCGCTTGTAAAATTCGCTTTGTAGAACGGTAATTTTGCTCTAGTAAAATTACTTTTGCATTCGGGTAGTCCTTTTCAAAAGATAAAATATTTCCGATATCTGCTCCACGCCAACGATAAATCGATTGATCAGAATCCCCTACAACACAAATATTCTTAAACTTTTTCGCTAATAATTGGACGAGCTTATATTGAGAATGGTTTGTATCTTGATACTCATCTACATGAATATATTGGAATTTATTTTGATAGTATTCCAGTACATCTGGCACACGTTCAAACAATGTGATCGTCGTCATAATTAGGTCGTCAAAATCGAGGGATTGGTTTTTACGTAATCTCTTTTCGTATTCATCGTAAACTTGTGAAATGACCTTTTCATAAGGATTGCTCGGATTGCTATTTGCTTTATACATATCAGCAGTAATACACTCATTTTTTGCTGAACTAATTGCACTTAAAATCGCACGGGGTTCATATCGTTTCGAATCAATATTTAGTTGCTTTAAAACGTTCTTCACTACAGTAAGTTGGTCAGACGAATCTAAGATAGAGAAATTTTTTGAATAGCCGATACGGTCAATATTTCTTCTTAAAATACGTACGCACATTGAGTGGAAGGTAGATACCCACATACTTTCTGTTGTACCATTCCCTAAAAGTCCATCAATACGTTCACGCATTTCACGGGCGGCTTTATTTGTGAAGGTAATCGCTAGTATCTTTGAAGGGTAAACTTCTTTTTCAACCACTAGATAGGCAATTCGATGAGTTAATACGCGCGTTTTTCCTGAACCTGCCCCTGCCATGATTAAAAGTGGTCCTTCTGTTGTTTTCACAGCTTCTGCTTGCTGTGGATTCATTCCGTTAAGTAGATTTTTCGTTATTTGTTCCATGATGCACCGCCTTTATACAAACATTTGTTCTATTATACTATATCTACTCTCCTAAATCATTTTAAATCGCTACACTTTTTACAGCTTCAACAGTTTTTAACGCTTGTTTTAGATCGTCATAAATAATATTACCAACGATCACCGTGTCCGCGATTTTTGCCATTTCTTCCGCCTGTTTTATATTTGTAATGCCTCCACCGTAAAACAGCTTCGTTTCTGATAGTACATCTTTTACAGCAGAAACAATTTCTACATCACCGTAAGTCCCACTGTATTCCACATAAAAAATTGGTAGTTTGAAATAATTTTCAGCTAATCTGGCATATGCAATCACATCGTCTTTTGATAAGTCTGTATTTGCACTAGTCGCTTCTGCTACTTTACAATCTGGATTTAATATACAGTAACCTTCAGCAATCAATTCGTCCCAAACCATTACATCTCCGTACTCTTTTAACGCTGCATGGTGAAGGTCCTTTACCCATTTTGTATCGGTACTATTTAATACTGAAGGAATCAGATAATAATCAAAACCACCGATAACTGACTCTAAATTAGAAATTTCTAAAGCAATCGGAACTGAAAAGCGTCTAACGCGTAACAAAATATCAATAACATTATCAACTGTTACACCATCAGTTCCACCTACTAAAATAACGTCTGTTCCGGATTCACAAACTTTTTCTAAATCCTCATCAGAGATTTCCTTTGCTGGATCAATTTTAAACACATGTCGCCAATTTTTATAATCCATTCTTGCACCCCATTTAATTCTGTTCTTCATTTATATAGATTCGTATCAAGTATAACGTAAACTACAATAAGAGAAAAATTTAGAAGTAAAAAAAGCTGCCTTTTTCACTTACTAGGCAGCCTAAGAGTTTAAATTTATTTTGGTTGGAATGGCTTTTCGTCAGGAAATAAACGTCCTAACATTTCATCGTACATATCATTTCCATAGTCAAAACAACGACGAACTCGAGAAATGGTTGCTGTTGATGCACCAGTTTCCTTTTTTATTGTTTCGTATGTTTTTTTAAGTCGAAGTAAATGAGCTACTTCAAAGCGTTGAGCCAACGATTGAATTTCGCTTATTGTACATAAATCATCGAAAAATTTATAACATTCTTCAAGATCTTTAAGTTCCAATACAGCTTTAAATAATTGGTCAGTTTGATGTCCCCGAATTTTATCAATCTGCATGTTTTTTCTTCCCTTCAATAAACTAAGAGAAACTAACTGAAGAAACTATGCCTGGATTTGATGGAACAAAATGTATCCAAGTATGTCCAGGTACTAATTTCACTTCACTTCCATCAGTTTCTACTGCTTTTAAAACACCATCAACGTTTTTCCATAGTACTTCACGCATAATTCCTTGTTGAAACACATAGGCTGTACCACCTGAAGTGATATCGATTTCACGACGTCCCGCGCTATCGATGATTCTATGATTCATTTCGAAAAATAAAACATTGGATAACTCGATTGGTTCCCCTGTTAAGTGATCAGTTGTTACGACACTTCCTGATTCCCTAGAATAGACTTTTGTATCAGCATTGTAAGTATAAACGCTATTAAAGGAACTAGATCCTCCATAAGTTATCTTAACTGAATTTGCTTCAACTCCCATTTTAGCACTTTCATCTGGCTCATAAAAATTATACGACACTTTCTCCTGATAAAGAAGTGAAGCATTCACTTTCTCTGCTGCAAGTTCAATATTTTCTCCTGGAATATAAGAATTGTGAGGTGCAACTCTTTCAGAAGAACGTTTAAAGACTGTGCCATCATACGCCATTCCATTAATATTGTCTACAACCCCATTCATCAACATCGTTTGTGCTTCTGGACTATAACCATGGGCTATGTAAAATGCATCCAAACCAGCTGAAATTTCAATAAAATAATCTCGGGCACTTCGAATAGGCCCAATTGATTCTGGAATTTCAGATTGGAATAAAGCTAACAATCTAGTAATATCTCCTTCTGCTAACATCTCATAAACAACATCCGCAGATGCAATCCCTGATTGCGGTCTTGCATCTGGATGATTGTTGATTGTTGCAATGATAGGACGCATCGTTACTTCATTTGCAACCTTCTCTCCTGTGAAAGGTGTCACATAAGGTAACTCAACTTCTTCTGTTACCGGTATTGTTTCTTCTTCCTCAACTGTTTCTTCTACTTTTTCTGTTTCTTCTTTATCTCCACAGCCTACAAGTAACATTGTAGAGAATAGTGCAATCATAACTTTATTTTTAGTCATTTTTCTTTCTCCCCTTTAGCGCATCACAGCTGGTAACATCACTTTCTTTTGCATAACATCGTAAATTCCTCGAGGAGTTATACGAATATATGGTAGATGTGTTGATTGTAAGAATAATAATGTATAGATTAAATCAGAGTGTTTATAGCCACGTTTTTTCAATTCGGATTTTAATGTTAACTCATATTCAATAAGTTCTTCAACATCTCCATCGAACAAAGTACCGTTTATCGGTAAAGGAATTGAAGTCACTACCTCACCATTTTCAGTAAGAACAATTCCGCCTTTTAATTTTTTTAACTCTTCAAAAGCGAGCATCATATCTTCAATATTCTTTCCTATAACGATAATTTCACCAGTATTTGAATAGGATGAGGCAAATCCCTTAACATGTGTATCAAATCCTTTAATCATCGTATTTACACGCCATTTTCCATTTCGGTCAATTAACAATAAATAACTTTGATCTAATCCAACTGGCAACTCTCTCTTATTGAATTGTAGATTAATAGAGTAAGGCTTTGTTATGACATCGTTTATCATTTCAATTCCGATTGGCATTGAAAATTGGAAATCATCATCAGATAATTTAAAAGATAAATTAAGAGGCTTAAAATGTCCCCAATCAATTTTTGGTAAGGAATTTACTTTTTGATTATCTCGTTTTAACCAAACCCCTTTTGATAAAACTGCTTCAGGATTTGGAGAAAATTCATCCTTCAAAATATTTAAAGATGCAAATCGACCTGTGGCAATTAAGCCGTGTAAGTGGTTCATGTTATAATATCGAGCAATATTATAGGTAGCCATATTATAAGCATCTATTGGTGAAACACCAGCATCAATTGCGATTTGAATACATTTGTCCATCACACCATCTTGATGGAAGCTAGGTGTAGAACCATCCGTCGTCATCATAAGATGATCAAAAATGTTTAATTTTTTCTCAAGGATACCTTCTAAAAGAATCGGTAAGTCTGGTCGGATAGAAGAATGTCTTAGAGTTACTGCATAACCGTGTAGAATTCGATTTTCTACCTCTTCTATTGTCATTGCTTCATGGTCACCATCTGCTCCAAATAATTTCATACGAGCGAGGGTTTTTTCGGAAGCTCCCGGAAAATGACCTTCCACCTTTTTCCCTTTGATTTTTGAAGCCTGTATCCAATACAGCATCATATCATCACCACGCGCAATACGTGGCCACCCTGTTAACTCTCCACCAACAATCACATCATTTCGTTCAAGCCACTCTAATACTGATTTATTAGTAAAAAGTTCATCTTCGTTTTCAATTTCTGTTTGTGAATCAAATCGAGCCCACCAATAAAATGAAAACGGTGATTTTTTCAGTTGGTCTAAAATTGAAAACGCTTTCTGATTAGGGAGTGATAATACATATGAAATGTTATCAGCTATAAATGTGGTTGTACCACTTTGTGACGCAAAATCAGCAAAAGATTGTGGATGATATAGCTGAAATGGATGTACATGTGGCTCAATATATCCAGGAACAACGACTTTTCCTTTCAAATCTACCACTTCTGTATTCGTAAGCTTTGTCGGCATTTCATTTCCCACATAAACAACCCGATCATTCAAAATCCAAATATTACCATTAACCCATTTTTTTAGAACACTATGTAAATAGCGTGTATTTTTTAAAACAATTGATGGCGCTTGTTTCCCATCGATAACAGCAACTTGTTGACGTATTTCATGAATCTTCCAGGTAGACTCTGGCATAATTAACACTCCCTTCTATTACTTTTAAAATTTATTTCGACTAAAGACTTTTTATACGCACATACTAACTTTGCTCAAAAAGTATTCAAATTATTTATTTATTTTTTGAGCTTTTTACTATCGTATCACAGCACTTTTATAAATTAAAGTTTTTGGATGGAACATATTTACTTTAAAAGGAGTGTCTGACATGCAAGAAAATATTTCAGAAAGAAGCGGTTTTGTTCGTTTAGCACTTGGTACAGGGTTAACAGCTTTTGGTGTTGCTCAATTAACAAAGGAGTCTGGTAGCAAAACGCTCGGTTCTGCTTTAGTTCTTGCTGGTGCCATGAAGGTTGCAGAGGGGATATTCTTATATTGTCCAACAAAAGCTCTAATTGGGTCTAATGTAAAAGAAGCGATTTATAATTCCTTTGATGAGTATATGGATGGCGATAGCTTGATGAGAGCTTATAACGACACTTATCAAAATCGCTGGGGTAACTCTTCCCCTTCCAATACTTCAAAAAGTAGTCATTCCTGGTCAGAAGGCGGACTTGCAAAGATTGCTACTCAAGCAATGCAATCTGTAATGGAAGGTGAAAATCCTGAAAAAGCGATAAATAAAGCTGCTTCTTCAACTGTGAACGGTAGTCGATCATCTAATTCATCTACAAGTAATAAACAAACGGATAGCAACCATCGATTTGAAAATGTCGCATCAGAAGTAATGAAGAGCGTGGCGAGCGGATCAGACCCAGCAGAAGCCATATCTAAAGCAGCTTCTCAAATGAACATTAATCAAAACGGTGGACAATCCAAATCAGCACCAAATAAAAATAATTAGTAAGTAGAAAGGGCTGTGCAACATTGCACAGCCCTAAATTTTGTTTATTTAAATGTACGCCATCCAATATCTTTACGATAGAAGAATTTATCCCACTCTAAAGAGTTAATAGCACTATAAACTTTTTCTTGTGCATCTTTTAAGTTTTCAGCTTTTGCACCAATTAATAGTACACGGCCGCCATTACCAACATATTGCCCATCAACTAATTTTGTTCCCGCATGGTAAACAGCAAGATTTTCACTAATTTCAACTAAGTTAGGTAGTGGGTTCCCCTTTTCTACATCTCCTGGGTAACCTTCAGCTGCAACAACAACACCTAACATCGCTTCGTTAGACCATTGTAAATCAAAGTACTTCTCTTCCATTAATGCTTTCATGAATAAACCAAAATCAGAAGTCATGCGTGGAAGAACAACTTGAGTTTCAGGGTCACCAAAACGAGCATTGAACTCAATTACTTTTGGACCTTGTTTAGTTAAGATTAATCCCGCATATAGAATACCTGTGAACGATACTCCTTCTTCTTCCATTGCTTTAACTGTTGGTTCAACAATTTTAATATACGCTTGTGAAACCACTTCTTGTGGAATTTGAGGTACTGGTGAATATGCTCCCATTCCCCCTGTATTCGGACCTTTGTCTCCGTCATAAGCACGTTTATGATCTTGTGCAATAACCATTGGATAAATTTGTCCTTTATGTACAAATGACATGAAGGAGAATTCTTCACCATCTAAAAACTCTTCAATTACAACGCGAGATGATGATTCACCAAAACGTTGATTACCAATCATATCATTAATGGCATCAATAGCTTCTTGTTCAGTCATTGCCACAATTACACCTTTACCAGCTGCAAGACCGTCAGCTTTTACAACGATTGGTGCGCCTTGTTGTTTCACATAGGCAATCGCTTGTTCTGCATCTGTGAACGTTTCGTATGCAGCAGTTGGGATGTTGTATTTTTTCATAATTTCCTTTGCATAAGACTTACTACCTTCGATTTGAGCAGCAGCTTTTGTTGGACCAAAAATCGTTAAATTACGTTCTTGGAAGAAGTCTACAATTCCTCCCGCTAGTGGTTGTTCGGGTCCTACAAACGTTAAATCAATTGCATTTTCTTTCGCAAATTGTGCAAGTCCTGCAAAATCCATTACATCTAGTCCTACTAATTCTGCACAATCACGCATTCCGTCATTACCTGGTGCCACGTACACTTTGTTTACAGATGGTGCATCATTAAACTTTTTGGCGATTGCGTGTTCGCGACCACCACTACCAATTACAAGGATATTCATATAGTACCTCCTACAATTTTTTATGTGCGGTTATTATCAATTTATGGGCGGTTTTGCCTTATTTAAGGGCGGTTTCTAAGGATTTATGGGCGATTTCTCGGAATTTATGGGCGAATTTTCACACAGCAAGTATTCCCAAAAAACGCTCGCCTCCTAAAGACGAGCGCTAATGTATATATTAATGTTTGAAATGACGTACCCCTGTAAACACCATTGCAATTCCAAATTCGTTTGCTTTATCGATAGAATCTTGGTCTTTTACAGATCCACCAGGTTGTATGATTGCTGTAATACCTGCTGCTGCAGCTGCTTCAACTGTATCACTCATTGGGAAGAATGCGTCTGATGCTAATACTGCACCTTTTGCTTTTTCTCCAGCTTGTTCAAGAGCAATTTTCGCCGCGCCAACTCGGTTCATTTGTCCAGCACCCACACCTAAAGTCATTTGAGCATCATTTACAACGATTGCGTTAGACTTAACGTGTTTTACTACTGCCCAACCAAGTTTTAATGCTTCTAACTCTTCTTCAGTAGGTTGACGATCTGTTACTACATTAATATCTGCATCAGCAAAACCGAAAGTATCTTCTTCCTGTACTAAAAGACCGCCTTCAACAGAAACTACTTTAAATTGATCTTTTTTCTCTTGAGCGAAGTTAATAGTTAATAAACGGATGTTTTTCTTTTTCGTTAAAATTTCTAAAGCTTCGTCAGTGAATGAAGGTGCGATAATAATTTCTAAGAAAATGCCGCCTAATTTTTCAGCAGTTGCTGCGTCTACTTCACGGTTTAATGCAATAATACCACCGAAAATAGATGTTGGGTCTGCTTCATAGGCTTTATCAAATGCTTCTTCAATTGTAGCACCTGTTCCAACACCACATGGGTTCATATGCTTAACTGCTACTGCAGCAGGCTTATCAAATTCTTTAACAATTTGAAGTGCTGCATTGCCATCTTGGATATTGTTATATGAAAGCTCTTTACCATGTAATTGAGTAGCATAAGCTAAAGAGAAATCAGAGCTTAAACGTTTTTGATAAAATGCCGCTTTTTGATGAGGGTTTTCACCATAACGTAATGTTTGTTTTAACTCATAAGTCATTGTTAAGTTTTCTGGGAACTCTTCTTCTGTTAAATAATTAGAAATATAAGAATCGTACGCAGCTGTGTGACGGAATACTTTTGCAGCTAACGCTTTACGTGTTTCAATTGTAGTAGAGCCATTTGCTTTTAATTCTTCAAGAACTTTAGCATAGTCGTTTGAATCTACAATTACAGTTACATACTGATGGTTTTTTGCAGCAGAACGTAACATTGTTGGACCGCCGATATCAATATTCTCAATTGCATCGTCCCAAGTAACATCTGGTTTTGAAATTGTTTCTACAAACGGATAAAGATTTACACAAACAATTTCAATTGGTTCGATTCCATGCTCGTTCATTTGAGCTTGGTGTGAAGGATCATCAAACTTACCTAAAAGACCACCGTGAATCATTGGGTTTAATGTCTTCACACGTCCATCAAGGATTTCAGGGAATTTTGTTACTTCGTCAACTGCAGTAACTGGAACATTGTTATCTTGCAGCATTTTTTTCGTACCGCCAGTAGATAAAATTTCATAATCTAAAGCTACAAGTTCTTTTGCAAATTCTAAAATACCATCTTTGTTTGAAACACTAATTAGTGCACGTTTAGTCACAAAAAAGACCTCCAAGTTATGTAATATAAGAATCAGTGCTGTGTTAAAAGTCAAATTACTTCTAACACAGTCTTTCTTAGTAATAAATATTCAGTGCTCCTGCGGTGGTCGCATCAAAATGCCACCATCCTCGTCGCAGAGGTGCCGTCTCAAAAGAACTTTCAGACGGCCCCTTCAATGATAAATATTAACTTTATTTTCAAATAATTGTTTCAATGTTTCTGTATAAAGTACATGTTCGATTGCATGAATTCGTTCTTCTGTTGCAGCACGATTACCTTCAACAACTTCAATTGCTGCTTGAGCAAGAATAGGGCCTGTATCCATACCTTCATCAACAAAGTGAACTGTTACACCTGTTATCTTCACGCCATGATCCATTGCTTGTCCAATGGCATCTTTGCCAGGGAATGAAGGTAATAGCGAAGGGTGAATATTCACGATATGATAAGGGAACGCAGCTAATAATGTTTCGCCAATTAAACGCATATAACCAGCTAAAACAACCCACTCTACTTCCTTCTCTTGAAGAACTTTAATAATTTCCAGTTCATAATCCGCCTTCGATTTATAATCTTTTGCCGTAAATGAAAATACAGGAATTTCGAATTTTTCAGCTCTTTTTACAACAAAAGCATCGGGTTTATCAGTGACAACAAGTTCAATTGTAGCATCTAGCTCGCCACGAAGAATTGCCTCTTGTATTGCCTGAAAATTACTACCACTACCAGAAGCAAAAACTGCAATTTTCGTTGTCATTTAAACTAAACTCCCATCATGCTCACCGTTGAAAATAACGCCTTCACCCTTAACAACTCGACCTATTTTGTAGGCTTTTTCATTATTTTCTTCAGCAATTGCGATTACTTTATCAACTTCTGATGCTGGAACTGATAACACATAGCCAATACCCATATTAAATACGTTATATAAATCTTTATCGGCTAAAGCACCTTTGTCTTTTAAGAATTCAAAGATAGGTAATACCGGCCAAGAGCCTAAATCGATTTCCGTTGCTAAACCTTCTGGCATCATACGAGGTAAGTTTTCATAGAAACCACCACCTGTTACATGAGCCATACCATGAATGTCTGCTTGTTTTAACATTTCAAGAACAGGTTTTGCATAGATTTTTGTTGGTACAAGAAGTGCTTCACCGATAGGGCCAAGATCTTCATAACCTGCTACTACTTCATCAACTGCAAAGCCATTGTCTGCAAATACAATTTTACGAACTAATGAGTAGCCATTAGAGTGAATACCGCTAGAAGCAAGACCGATTAAAACGTCACCTTCAACAATTTTTTCACCAGTTACAACGTTTGCTTTCTCACAAGCACCTACAGCAAACCCAGCTAAATCGTATTCATCTTCTTCATAAAGACCTGGCATTTCAGCAGTTTCCCCACCGATTAATGCAGCACCAGCTTGAACACATCCATCTGCTACACCTTTTACGATTTGCTCAATTTTTACAGGTTTCGCTTTCCCAACTGCCACGTAGTCTAGGAAGTAAAGAGGTTCTGCACCTTGAGCAACGATATCATTCACACACATTGCAACACAATCTACACCAATTGTGTCATGCTTATCTACCATAAAAGCTAATTTTAATTTTGTCCCGACACCGTCAGTACCTGAAATAAGAACAGGTTCCTTTAAATTTAAAGAGGACAAATCAAACATGCCTCCGAAACCTCCGAATGTTCCCATAACACCTAAACGATTCGTACGTTCAACATGGGACTTCATTCGTTTAACGGCTTCATATCCAGCTTCAATATTTACGCCTGCTTGTTCATATGCTTTTGACATTTTGAAATTGTCCTCCTTATTTTACTAGCTCTTTTTCATGTGGTAATACAGTATCTGGATAAATTTCCGTTGGGTAATTTCCTGTAAAGCATGCCATACATAGGCCGCCATTTTCATCATCAAAAGGACGTGAAATGGAATCCACTAATCCTTCATCAGAAAGGAATGTAAGAGAATCCGCTCCAATAGCATCACGGATTTCTTCTACTTTTTTACTCGAAGCAATTAACTCTTCACTTGAAGAAATGTCAATACCGTAGAAACAAGGATTTTTCATTGGTGGTGATGAAATAACAACATGCACTTCTGTCGCACCTGCTTCTTTTAACATCGTTACAATACGACGTGAAGTTGTACCACGTACGATGGAATCATCTACCATAACCACGCGTTTCCCTTTTACTACTTGTACAACAGGGGAAAGTTTCATTTTTACACCACGTTCACGTAATTCCTGTGTTGGCTGAATGAATGTTCTTCCTGTGTATTTATGTTTAATTAATCCTAATTCGTAAGGGATACCTGCTTCTTCAGCAAAACCAATTGCCGCTGAAATAGATGAGTCAGGAACACCTGTTACAACATCTGCTTCAATCCCTTTACATTCTTGAGCTAAACGTTTCCCCATACGTTTACGTGCCATATGGATGTTAATTTCATCAACGTTCGAATCAGGTCGTGCAAAGTAAACATACTCCATTGCACACATTGCACGTTTCTCTTTCTCTGCAAAACGGTCTTCTTCCATACCGTTATTTGTAATAACTAGTAATTCACCTGGTTCCACATCACGAACATATTCCGCTCCAATTAAATCAAAGGCACAAGTTTCTGATGCAACAACCCATGCATCACCTAACTTACCGATTGATAATGGACGTAATCCGTTTCGATCGCGGGCAATCATCATGCAATCTTTCGTAATAAGTAGAATTGAGAATGCACCTTTTAATAATGACAGAGCTTCTTTAACTTGTGCACGTAATCCTGGTTTTTTACTTTTCTTAATTAAATGCACAACAACTTCAGTATCAGAAGTTGAATTGAAAATGTTCCCTGAACGCTCTAAATGTTGCTTTAAATGATTTGCATTTACTAAGTTCCCGTTATGGGCAATCGCCATACTACCTGTAGATGAACGGAAAAGTAATGGTTGCACATTTTCAATTCCGCCACCGCCAGCAGTTGTATATCGAACGTGGGCAATTGCTGCATTTCCTTTTGCAGACTTTAATTTCTCTTCATTAAAAACATCATTTACAAGTCCTTCACCTTTTACCGCGCGTAAGGCATCGCCGTCAGTAACGACGATACCAGCTCCTTCTTGACCGCGGTGTTGTAATGCATGAAGTCCATAGTAGCTTATATGTGCAGAATCTGGATGTCCCCAAATTCCGAATACACCACATTCTTCGTTTAAGCCTCTGATTTCACCAAGCATGGGATTGCTCCTTTCCAAGCAGAACGGAATTCCTCCACTGTACCTTCTAATAAGATACCAGTATCACCATTGATTGTAATTTTTGCATCGTCTGTTACGATACCGATTTTCTTTGCATCAGACACAATACTTTCAAATGCAGCTGCATTTTCTTCTTTAACTGTAACAACAAAACGAGATTGTGATTCACTAAATAATGCAGTTACCGCTGTACCTTCTAATGTTACATATACACCTAAATCTTCAGTTCCAAATGTTTTCTCAGCTAACGCAACTGCAACGCCACCTTCTGAAACGTCGTGAGCAGATTGTACAAGACCTTCACGAATAGCAGTTAAAATTGCTTGTTGACGTTTTGCTTCTACATCTAAATCAATGCTAGGCGCTTTTCCAAAGATATTGCCATACACTAATTTTTGAAGCTCAGATCCACCAAATTCAGTAGCTGTTTCCCCTACTAAATACACTACATCACCAGCAGATTTCACTTGTTGAGTTGTTACATGAGCTAAATCTTGAACTAAACCAACCATACCGATTGTTGGTGTTGGGTAAACCGCTTCACCTGAACGTTCATTATAAAGAGATACGTTACCACCGATAACTGGTGCATTTAAAGCCGTACATGCTGCTGAGATACCATCAGCACTTTTTTCAATTTGCCAGAAGATTTCTGGTTTTTCAGGATTACCGAAGTTTAAGCAGTCTGTAATTGCAAGTGGTTGTCCACCAGAAGCAACAATATTACGAGCTGCTTCAGCAACAGCAATTTTCCCACCTGTTTCTGGATCTAAATAGATGTAACGAGAGTTACAGTCTGTTGTCATCGCTAGACCTTTATTTGTACCGCGCACACGAAGTACTGCAGCATCTGAACCTGGTGCTACAACTGTGTTTGTACGCACTTGATAATCATATTGATCGTAAACCCATTCTTTTGAAGCAATTGTTGGTGCTTGTAGAAGGGATTTTAATGCTTCTTTATAATCTGCTACTTCAGGTTCACTATTTTCAATTGCTTGGAACTCAGCAAAGTAAGCAGGTTCAGCAGATGGTTTATGATACACAGGAGCGTCTTCTGCAAGCGCATCAGCAGGAACTTCTGCCACAACTTCTCCTTTATGTAATAAACGAAGCATTTTGTCGTCTGTTACGCGACCAATTGCAACAGCGTCTAAACCATATTTATCAAAAATTGCTTTAATTTCATCTTCGCGACCTTTTTTCACAACGATTAACATACGTTCTTGTGATTCAGAAAGCATCATTTCATAAGCTGTCATACCTGTTTCACGTTGAGGAACTAAGTCTAAGTTCATTTCCACACCAGAACCAGCTTTTGAAGCCATTTCTGCTGATGAAGATGTAAGACCAGCTGCACCCATATCTTGAATACCAACTAGTGCGTCTGATTTAACAACTTCTAAACAAGCTTCAAGTAAAAGTTTTTCCATGAATGGGTCTCCTACTTGAACTGCTGGGCGTTTTTCTTCTGAATCTTCACTTAATTCTTCTGATGCGAATGTTGCACCGTGGATACCATCGCGACCAGTTTTAGCTCCAACGTACATAACTGTGTTCCCAACACCTGCAGCAATACCACGTTGTATATCTTTATGATCGATTAAACCAACACACATTGCGTTTACAAGAGGGTTACCTTCATAACATGGATCGAATTGAATTTCTCCACCCACTGTCGGAATTCCAATACAGTTACCATAACCAGCAATCCCTGCAACAACTTCTTCAAATAAGTATTTTCCTCGTTCGGATTTTAATTCACCGAAACGTAATGAGTTTAACATTGCGATCGGACGCGCACCCATTGAAAATACGTCACGGATAATCCCACCTACACCAGTTGCTGCACCTTGATAAGGCTCAATAGCAGAAGGATGGTTATGCGATTCCATTTTGAAAACTACTGCTTGCTCATCACCAATATCAACAATACCAGCACCTTCACCAGGACCTTGTAATACTTGAGGACCTTTTGTTGGGAACTTACGTAATACAGGTTTTGAGTTTTTATATGAACAGTGCTCGGACCACATTACAGAAAATAAACCTGTTTCTGTCCAGTTTGGCGTACGTCCAAGGATTTTCTCTGCCATTTCAAATTCTTCATCCGACATACCCATGCCAGCATATAACTTTTGCTCTTTAATTTGTTCTGCTGTTGGCTCCATCTTAGACATGAGCTTCCCTCCACTGTTTAACAATTGATTTGAATAAAGCTAGACCATCACTACTACCAAGTAAATCATTTACCGCACGTTCTGGGTGTGGCATCATCCCAAGAACATTTCCACGTTCATTGATAATTCCTGCGATATCATCTAAACTACCATTTGGGTTTTCCCCTGAATATGTGAAAACAATTTGATTATTTGCTTTTAATTTTGCTAGAGTTTCTTCGTCACAGAAGTAGTTACCTTCTCCGTGAGCGATTGGAATATTAATAATTTGGCCTTTTTCATACTGATTAGTAAATTGTGTATCGTTATTTTCTACTTTTAACTGTACAGTACGGCACATGAATTTAAGATTTTTATTTCGAAGTAGTGCACCTGGTAAAAGACCCGCTTCCGTTAAGATTTGGAATCCGTTACACACACCTAAAACTGGTTTTCCCGCTTCTGCAGCTTTTTTAACTTCAACCATTACGTTCGATTGATTTGCCATGGCACCACATCGTAAATAGTCACCATATGAAAAACCACCAGGAACTAAAATTCCGTCAAATTCACTTAAGTCTGTTGCATCATGCCAAACGTATTCTACTTCTTCACCAAGCTCATCCTTAATAGCGTGGTACATGTCGATATCACAGTTTGACCCAGGGAAAACGAGTACTGCGAATTTCATAATTAGTTAGCCTCCTCGACTTCATAGCGGTAGTCTTCAATTACTGTATTTGTAAGAAGCTTTTCACACATTTCTTTCACTAGTTCATCAATATTACGTTCTGTGTCACCAATTTGAACTTCTAAATATTTACCGATACGTACATCAGTTACTTCGTTGTATCCCATCTTAGCTAATGAGCCTTGTACAGCTGATCCTTGTGGGTCTAATACACTTTCACGTAATGTTACGAAGATTTTAACTTTTGCCATTTTATTTTCCTCCAAGTCTAGCAAGAATAATTTCATATACCTCTGTAAGGCTACCTAAATCACGACGGAATACATCTTTATCAAGCTTTTGTTTTGTTTCTGCATCCCATAAGCGGCAAGTATCCGGTGAAATCTCATCTGCAAGTAATACATTGCCATCTTTGTCACGGCCAAATTCGAGTTTGAAGTCGACTAAAATAACCCCTACATCTTGAAAAATAGGTTGTAAAATACTATTAATCTTTAAACCTTGTTCATATAACGTTTCTACTTCTTCTTTAGTAGCAATGCCTAAAATGTCAATATGATCGTTGTTAATCAGCGGATCACCTAAATCATCATCTTTATAATAGAACTCTACGATAGTACGTTTTAAAGGAGTTCCTTCTTCTAAACCAAGACGATTTGCTAATGTTCCCGCAGCGATGTTACGTACAACCACTTCAATTGGAATAATATCTACTTTACGAACTAGTTGTTCATGGTCTGAAACTCTCTCAACGAAATGTGAGTTTATTCCAAGTTCTTTTAATTTTTCAAAAATTAACGTTGTAATACGATTGTTTAATGTACCTTTGCCTTCGATTTCTGCTTTTTTCTGACCGTTGAATGCAGTTGCACTGTTTTTATATTCAACAAACAAAATATCTTCCTGTTCTGTTTGATATAAACGTTTTGCTTTACCTTCGTATAAAAGCTGACCTTTATTCATGTCGTGGCGCCTCCTGATTTTAGGGATTCATCCCCGTAGTTTTGGGGATGAATGGTATCAATATTCATTTGTTTAGTAGAGCTGATTAATCATTTAAACCTAGACGATCGAAAATTAAATCTACATTTTTAATGTGGTAGTTGTAGTCGAAGCAATCATCAATTTCTTCTTTTGATAAATATGAAGTAATTTTTTCATTTGCTTCTACTAATGGACGGAATTGTGTTTGCTCATCCCAAGCGCGAGCAGTAAGTGGCTGTACTGTATCATAAGCCTCTTCACGAGAAAGTCCTTTTTCAACTAACGCAAGTAAAATGCGTTGAGAGTAAATTAATCCGAATGTACGATCCATGTTGCGTTTCATGTTTTCTGGGAACACTGTTAAGTTTTTCACAATGTTACCAAAACGGTTCAACATGTAGTTTAATGCGATTGTTGCATCCGGTAAGATAACGCGTTCAGCAGATGAATGTGAAATATCACGTTCATGCCAAAGTGACACGTTTTCGTATGCTGTAACCATATGTCCACGAATAAGTCGTGCCATACCAACCATATTTTCAGAACCGATTGGGTTACGTTTATGTGGCATTGCCGAAGAACCTTTTTGACCTTTTGCAAATGCTTCTTCTACTTCACGAGTTTCAGATTTTTGAAGACCGCGAACTTCTGTTGCAAACTTTTCGATTGAAGCTGCAATTAACGCTATCGTAGCCATGTATTGAGCATGACGGTCACGTTGTAATGTTTGAGTAGAAATTGGTGCTGCTTGTAATCCTAATTTTTCACAAACATATTGCTCAACAAACGGATCAATATTTGCGTAAGTTCCAACTGCCCCTGAAATTTTACCTGTTTCAATTACTTTTGCAGCTGTATCAAAACGTTCTAAGTTACGTTTCATTTCTTCAAGCCATAAAGCAAGTTTTAAACCGAAAGTAGTTGGTTCAGCGTGAACACCATGCGTACGACCCATCATAACTGTATATTTATGTTCTTTTGCTTTTTCCGTTAAGATGTCGATAAAGTTCACAATATCTTTACGTAAAATTGTATTTGCTTGTTTGATTAGATAAGAAAGTGCTGTATCAACAACGTCTGTTGAAGTTAAACCGTAGTGAACCCATTTACGTTCTTCACCGCAAGTTTCTGAAACTGCACGAGTGAAAGCTACTACGTCATGACGAGTATCTTTTTCGATTTCATAAATACGATTAATATCAAATGATGCATTTTGGCGAAGTAAAGCAACGTCTTCTTTTGGAATTACACCAAGTTCAGACCAAGCTTCACATGCTAAAATCTCAACTTCTAACCAAGCTTTAAATTTGTTTTCTTCTGTCCAAATTGCTCCCATTTCAGGACGTGTGTAACGTTCAATCATTTTTTAATCTCCTTCTATTCTGACCAGATGCCAGAACTATCGATTTGTTTTAATGTGTCGTCAATATCTTCCGTTAATATTGTCACATGACCCATTTTACGATTCACTTTTGCCTCAGCTTTTCCATAAAGGTGAACTGACCAACCAGGATATTTTGAAATGGAATTTGTTAAAGGAACAACATGCTGGCCTAATAAGTTAACCATGATGGATGGTTTTAACATTTTCGGTTTACGTAGTGGCCAACCACAAACCGCTCGAATATGTTGACCAAACTGAGAAATATTACAAGCTTCAATGGAATAGTGACCGGAGTTATGTGGTCTTGGTGCTAATTCATTGATAACAATTTCTCCATTTTCTAAGACAAACATTTCAACAGCTAACGTTCCAACTAATTGTAAGTAATCTGCAATTTTTTCGGCTGCCTCAATTGCTTTTTGGTATGTCTCACCTGAAATACGCGCTGGTACAATTGTTTCGTGTAAAATGTGATGCACATGAATATTTTCTCCAACAGGCAAGCAATATGTTTCGCCATGGCCATTTCGTTGAACAATAACGGAAATTTCTTTTTCAAAAGGAACAAAACCTTCAGCAACACAATGAGAATGTTCAAATAAATCTTTTGCTAATGGTAAGTCTTCTTTTGAATTTAATTGTTGTTGACCTTTTCCATCATATCCACCACGAGCAGTTTTCACAATACAAGGATACCCGATTAACTCAATTTGACTAACTAATTCATCATAATTTTTTGCAACTATGTATGGAGCAACAGGACAACCAGCATTTGAAATTGCTTCTTTTTCAGTAATTCTGTTTTGTGTAATACGCACCAATTCAGCACCTTGTGGAACGTATGCAATTTCTGTTAATCTTTTTAAACCTTCATAATCTATATTTTCAAATTCATAAGTAATAACATCACTAACTTCTGCTAATTCTTCTAAAGCTGATTCATCATCATATTGTGCAACAATTCGTATATCAGCTACTTGTCCACATGGAGAATCCATTGATGGTTCAAGTACAGCAATTTTAAAACCTGCTTCCTTTGCCGCTAGGGCCATCATGCGTCCTAATTGGCCCCCACCAATAATTCCAATTGTTTGGCCAGGATAAATCATTCTTGTCACACTAGGTCACCTGTACTTTCTAGAGCCTTTTGCTTCATCATTTCTCTATGTTCTTCAAGTCTAGCTGCAAGTTCTTTGTCCGTAGTTGATAAAATTCTTGCTGCAAGTAAGCCCGCGTTTGTCGCACCTGCTTTACCAATTGCAACAGTTGCTACAGGAATACCCCCTGGCATTTGTACGATGGATAATAATGAATCCAAGCCATTCAATGCTTTCGATTGCACTGGAACCCCTATCACTGGTAATGTCGTTTTAGCTGCTACCATACCTGGTAAATGAGCAGCCCCACCTGCACCTGCAATAATCACTTCAATTCCTCGTGAACGTGCATTTTCTGCATACTCAAACATCAAGTCAGGTGTGCGGTGTGCCGAAACAACTTGTCGCTCGTACGAAACTTGTAATTCATCAAGAATGTCACAAGCATGTTTCATTGTTTCCCAATCACTTGAACTTCCCATAATGATACCGATTTTTGGATCCATTATTTTCTCTCCTTCGATTTAGAAATCTACCATCACAATGTTATTATTAATAAAAATGTCCTCAACTATTTCCACTTTCTCGTAAATGCGAAGAAAGCAGAATAATTGAGGACAATTATTCTTACAGAAAGTATCATGCAAGTATGTTAGTTACCCACATTTTCTGATTTGCCGTAGCAAGCTTTCCCGCATAGTCCGACATTTACGGCGTCGGGTAGAGACACTAGAGCCATATCCTCTAGCATATATGTGGGATGTTTATATAAAGTTTTTCTAGATGACTTAATCATTGCTTTGTTTTCTCATTCACATTTTAACAAGGCTTGTTAAGAAAATCAACGAAAAAATGCGAACAATAAATTTTCAGAAAACGGTAATGTTCGGATTTTGAGCGAAAACGTTTTCAATTTTCCATTAACATCCCTTTAAATTTGATTTTTTGCCGTAAATACGTTGGTTCTCCATCCACTAAATGAAAGACAGGTTCCTCTTTCCGCCCACATGGCATGTACCCTTCTTTCTTCATTCGCTCTAAACATTGCTCAATTGTCTCATTTTCTTCTACTTCAAACCAAATTTGTTTTTTACTCATCTTGTTATCCTTTCTTATTTGTTACTATATTAGAAAAAATTACTTAGGAATTTTTTATTACGGTAATAATACTAACATTAAAGACTTCTTCTCATCATTTTTTAATGTAAGTTCTGTATTATTTTAACTGAATATTATTTTAAAGCGAGTTGATTGAAAAATGGAAAACCGTATTTTAATTATTGAAGACGAAGAAAATATCGCTCGAGTGTTGCAGTTAGAGTTACAATTTGAAGGATATATTGCAGATACTGCCCATACAGGTACAGAAGGATTAATTAAATATCGTGAAAACAAGTACGATCTAGTACTCCTTGATTTAATGTTACCCGAAATGCACGGACTTGATGTTTTAAAAAGAATCCGTGCAACTGAAATTTCTACACCTGTCATTTTATTGACTGCAAAAAGCGAAGTGGAAGATAAAGTGAAAGGGTTGGATTTAGGGGCAAATGATTATGTTACGAAGCCCTTTGAAATTGAGGAATTATTAGCAAGAATTCGCAATGCGATTCGTTTTACGAAACAAGTAACAAAGGTTGAAGAAAACGACCATCTTCTAACTTACAGTAATTTATCCATTGATGAACAATCTCGAGAAGTTCAATATTTTAATCAGCACGTAGAACTTACCCCTAGAGAATACGATTTACTTCTCTACTTGTTGAAACATCCAAAACAGGTCCTTACCCGTGAACAAATTTTAGATGCAGTTTGGGGCTTTGATTATTATGGGGATACAAATGTTGTGGATGTGTACATTCGTTATGTTCGTCAAAAGCTCGAGAAAGCAAATCCAACTTCTTTAATTCAAACAGTGCGTGGAGTTGGATATGTTTTAAGGGAGTCTTCTAATGAAGCTTAGAACAAAAATTCATTTATTTACAACTTTATTGATGCTCCTTTTATTAGTCATTATGAATATAGGGATCTATTCTCTGTATGAGAAAATCACAATTAATACGGAATTAAAGCAATTGCAATCTCGGGGTGAAGAATTACTCGCAACCTTATCCCAAATGGAACAGACCATTGATCCAGCTACTGTTTTAAGAGCATATATGCCGACAAATGGTGCCATTCGAGTATTAAGTAGTAATGGTGTAGAAATTACAGCTGTGGAAGCTCCAGACGCATTAGATGGGCTTAATTTGAATCTAAATGAGATATCAAGTTTGATAGACAGCTCAACTATCCTGATTCAACTAAAGGCAATATGGATAAATGGAGAAGTTGTCAATTTACAATTAATTCAAAAACTAGATGATGTTGTTCAAAATCAACAATTATTAAAACTTGTATTAGTTGCTGTAACAGTTCTAATTGCGATTCCGATTCTTTTATCCAATATGGCTTTAACAAGAATAATCTTAAAACCATTAGAACGGTTAAGTATTGCTATGAAGAAAAGTGGAACTTCTGGAACATATGAAAAGCTAGAAATTGTTGAGGGAAGAGATGAGCTGGCTGAAATCGGACGTACTTTTAATACGATGATGGAAGCTTTAGAAACCAATTATAAAAAGCAAGAACAATTTGTCTCAAACGCCTCTCATGAACTAAAAACACCATTAACCGTTATTGAGAGCTATGCGAAACTCTTACTTCGTCGAGGTTTTTCCAATGAAAAAGTAGCACAAGAAGCACTTGATGCCATTGTCAGTGAATCATCGCGTATGAACGATATGATTGTTCAAATGCTTGAGTTAGCCAAAAATAAAGAACATTTATCATTAACAGTCGAAAATATTAATCTAACGAAGTTGCTTGAAAATACGTTAGAGGAAATGCGTCAAGCTTATAACCGTACTTTTTCTTTGCAATGTGATGAAGGTTTATTTATCCAGTCAGATGAACAAAAATTAAAACAATTGTTATTTATTATTTTAGATAATGCTCGTAAATATAGTGATGAAAATATCGATGTTCAAGTAGTCAAGGAGAATGACAGCGTAAAAGTCGATATTCAAGATTATGGTGTAGGGATTCCTCAAGACCAACTACCTCACCTATTCGATCGTTTCTTTAGAGTGCACCAAGACCGTAGCCGTAAAACAGGTGGAACAGGACTTGGATTAGCAATTGCTAAGGACTTAGCTGAAATATTACAAATTCAAATAGAAGTAGAAAGTGAATTAAACGTAGGTACTTGTTTTACGCTACAAATCCCTCTCACCTTCTTAAACGGGGAGGATAACAGATGACAAACTATTTTAAATTAATGATTAGCCTTGTAATTATGATGGTAGCCATTACAGCAATAGTTATTTGGAATATACAGGAACGATTTTTCAAACCGGAACAATTAACGATTCAAGAAGCATCCGCTAAAGTTGAAAAATTATACGGTGGTACTATTGAATCCTTTGAACAAAAGGGAAATATATTTTATCTCACACTCCAACGACAAGAAAAAGCTTATGATTTACAAATAGATATGAATACTGGGAATATCACAAAAATGAATCTGGCTATTGTAGAAAATACTGATGAACCCGCAACTCAATTAAAAACAAAAAAGGAAATCCAAGCTTTATTTCAAAATAAAGGCACGATCCAATCAATAACACTACAACAAAGTGAAGTCCCTACCTATAAAATTGAAATTACAGAAAATGAAACATTGAAAATCGTTACAGTAAATGCAAAAACCGGTGAAGTACTCTCAGAGCAGGTAAAACAGCAAAACAATACGAAAAATGAAACCATTATTTCTAAGAATCAAGCCAAAAATATTGCACTATCTCAATTAAAAGGCAAAGTAGAATATATTATTTTCGAGGAAAGTTCTAATGGGGGATATTATTTAATTGAAATCGAAACTGAGGAGAAATCTTCAACATTCCAAATTCACGCTATTTCAGGAAAAATCCTTTCAGTAACACATGAAAAAGACGATGATGAGGATGACGAAGATGATGACGAAGATGATTAATAAATTCTAATATTTTTCTCATCAAATTCTAATCAAACTCTCCATCTCCTATCATTTTCAACTTGTAAGATACAAGTATCAAATAAATGAAGGAGAGAACATCATGAAAAAGATTATTTTAGTTCCAGCTTTATTAGGAGTAATGGGTATTGGAGGTTTAGTTGCATTAGGCGACGGAAACATCATTGGTTCTGCAAATAGTTCAGATATCTTAACAAAATCTGAAATCGAAAAGAAAGCATTAAAAGAAGTTGATGGAAAGATTACTGAGTTGGAATATGAAAAAGAAGGTTTAAAAAGTTATTATGAAGTAGAAGTCACTACAAGTGATGCAGAATATGATTTACTATTCGATGCACAAACTGGAGAACTTCTAAAAAAACAGAAAAAAACTTTTAGAAACAAAGTAAAATCAGGCGACGGAAACAGCGTCTCTACAAATAGTTCAGACATCTTATCAAAATCTGAAATCGAAAAGAAAGCATTAAAAGAAGTTGATGGAAAAATTACTGAGTTGGAATATGAAATAGAAGGTTTAAAAAGTTACTATAAAGTAGAAGTCACTACAAGTGATGCAGAATATGATTTACTATTCGATGCACAAACTGGAGAACTTCTAAAAAAACAGAAAAAAACTTTTAGAAACAAAGTTAAATCAGGCGACGGAAACATCACCGATTCCGCAAATAGTTCAGGTATCCTATCAAAATCTGAAATCGAAAAGAAAGCATTAAAAGAAGTTGATGGAAAGATTACTGATTTGGAATATGAAAAAGAAGGTTTAAAAAGTTACTATGAAGTAGAAGTCACTACAAGTGATGCAGAATATGATTTACTATTCGACGCACAAACTGGAGAACTTCTAAAAAAACATAAAGAAACTAACGATGATGACGATTGGTATGATGATGATGATGACGATGACCGTTATGACGACTAATCAAAATTAAAAGGGGCTACTTCGAACGGCCCCTTTTTTGTTTATGAATTATTAATCTTCAAAGCATTCGGGTCAATTAACTGAATGGCGCCCTCATCTAATATTTGTTTCGTTCCAAATATAATGTCTTGCTGCACTGCATATTTTTCATGAATATTATTTGTCGGGATGTAAAAGCTTATCAGCATACGATAATAGTCTGCATGAAATTCATCAATATACACGAGCACAAACTCTTCCTTTGACACTTTCGGATGTAAAAGAATTTGTTTATTAATTTCGCTACAAATATTTCGAATGGACTCCTCATCTTGATTAGTTGAAATATATAAGAAGGTTTCTATTTTTCGTTTTTCTCGTTTCGATAAATTATATATTGGTTTATTCATTAAATAAGCATTTGGCACGTATACGATTCCTTTATCTGCCGTTGAAATTAATGTAGAGCGCAAATTGATATCCGTAATTGTACCTTCTATTTTTCCATCCTCCGTTGAAATAAAATCCCCCACTTGAAACGGCTTATCAAATCCCATCGACAACCCGCCAAAAATGTGGGAAGAGGTATCTCTTATCCCAAACGCTAAAGCAACACCCGTTAACCCAATTCCCGTTAAAAACCCATTTAAATTGAATCTCCATAGCCCCGCAATAATTGCAACTGCAATAAGGGCTAAAAAAGCTTTCATAATGCGTAATGAGAACGGTGTTAGAAAGGGGATCTTCTTTTCTTTTAAAAACAAAGGATCAGGGTGATTTGCATAATAAGTTAAGACATCATACGCTCCCTTAAACGCGTAAAACACCATTAAAGAATAAAAGAAATTTCGTACAGAAGAATTAGTAAATAGGGACACTCCAATTAACCACGACAATGCAAAAAAGATGATCCCTGTAAAAATTGCATGTCTCGTTTCTCTACTAAAGTGTTCAAGTATTCGAGCAGTTACAACTTTAGATCGCTTTTCAAAAAACTTTGCCACTTTTGTAATGACATATTTTAAAACATAATGTTGTAATATCCAGCCTAACAATATAATCAATAAAAAATAAGAATGTCCGTTAAATTAGGCTCCTTCATTTTCGGAAAAAGCCATTTCAGATAGTCAATCATCTATGATTCTCCTAAATTTAATTATCGGTATTATTATAAGGTCAAAAGTTACTTATATCACTATTAAAGAACATTTTCTACAACATTATCATTACAATGGCCTAAACAGAAAAAAAATCCCCCATGGAACACTCCATAGGGGATTACATTTTTTATTAATGTGATTGAGTTGCTAAGTACAGTATGAAAATTACTGCAAATACATACATAATTGGGCTTACTTCTTTTCCTTTACCTTTAACAATCATTGTTAATGGGTAGAAAACGAAACCTACTGCAATACCAGTTGCGATTGAATATGTTAATGGCATCATAACCATTGTTAAGAATGCTGGTACTGCTACTTCAAAACGATTCCATGCAATTTCACCAAGAGAAGCAACCATTAATACACCTACAACGATTAATGCTGGTGCAGTAACTGCAGATGTAATTACTGATAACACTGGTGAGAAGAATAAAGCTAATAAGAATAAACATCCAGTAACAATCGATGCAAAACCAGTACGTGCACCTGCTGCTACACCTGATGAAGATTCTACATAAGACGTAATTGTTGAAGTACCAAAGATTGAACCAATAATTGTAGCGATTGAGTCAGAGATTAATGCTTTACCAGCTCTAGGTAAACGGTTATTTTTTACGAATCCTGCTTGGTTAGCAACCGCCATTAAAGTTCCTGCATTATCAAAGAAATCTACAAATAAGAAAGTTAAAATTACAGAAAGCATTGATAAAGTATAGAAGTCTGGATCTGAGAACGCATCAAATACTGAACCAAAAGTTGGTGCAATGCTTGGTGGTACATCAAATACTTTTGTTGGTGCATCTACTAAACCAAAAATCATCCCTACGATAGCAGTAATCACCATACCGTAGAATACTCCACCTTTGAAACCTTTCACTAAGAAAATTACCGTAACGATAATACCAAAAATCGCAAGTAATACTTGAGGGTCACTTAAATTACCGATACCAACTAATGTTGCATCATTATTCACAATGATTCCTGCATTTTGCATACCGATGAATGCAATGAATAGACCAATACCAGCACCAACTGCTAATTTTAACTCCATTGGAATGGCATTAATTAATTTTTCACGTAAACCTGTAATCGTTAATAGTAAGAAGAATACACCTGAAATAAATACTGCTGCTAATGCATGTTGCCAAGGACTTCCGTTAACTAATACTACTGTATAAGCAAAGAAGGCGTTTAATCCAAGACCTGGGGCAAGCGCTAATGGATACTTCGCAAATATCCCCATAATAAAACTACCAATAGCTGCTGAAACAGCAGTTGCAACGAAAACAGCACCATAATCCATTCGGTTAGGTAAATCCGGAACGTCTGCTAACGTTAATGTTAAGGGGTTAACTACTAATATGTAGGCCATTGCTAAGAATGTTGTAAAACCTCCTAGTATTTCACGGCCATAATTTGTTCCAAGTTCATCAAACTGGAAATACTTTTTCATTTTTTTCCTCCGTATGTATATCGTCATCTGTCTAAAAATAACAAAAAAGACACACTACTATAAAAAGAGCATGTCCACGATTTTAGAACAGTAAACCCCATTAGGAATATTGTTCTATATCTAATCGTAGTCAAGCCATTTAAGGTAGCTTGGTAGAAACTTTCGAGCCATATTCTCGACATTATACGACGATTTATTTAATTCACTTCTGTAATATACCATCTGATTTTTATATTTTCAATACTAATTACGAACATTATTAAAATTTTTATAGAGAAAGTTCGTATAAATTTCAACTTTGTACCTATCTTTACAACTAAAGTCTTAGGGAAGGATTATACTATGCTTTTTACATCATTTGAATTTATATTTCTCTTTTTACCGGTAGTTTTTATTGGTTATTTCATATTAACGAAGGTCAATTTCTCTTTAGCAAAACTTTTTTTAGTTTTAAGCTCTTTCTTTTTTTATAGCTGGTGGAATATTGCATATCTTCCGTTGCTATTAGGATCGATTGTTTTTAATTATTTTTATGGCAAATTATTGAGTTTTAAGCAATCAAAATTTTTGCTGACACTTGGAATTATCGTGAATGTGTTAGTTCTTGGGTACTTTAAATATATGGATTTTTTCATTTCCAATGTAAATTTCCTATTTTCAACTAATTACGGACTTCTTTATCTTCTACTACCTTTAGGAATTAGTTTTTTTACTTTCCAACAAATTGCTTATTTAGTGGATTCGCACCGCAAAGAAAGTAAGGATTATTCCATACTCGATTATTCGTTGTTTATTTCATTTTTTCCTCAGCTCATTGCTGGGCCAATTGTTTACCATAAAGAAATGCTTCCTCAGTTTGTGAATAACGAAAATCAGCGTATTAATATACAAAATATTGCAACGGGGATTTTTATTTTTATCCTCGGATTATTTAAGAAAGTCGGCATTGCAGATACCTTTGCAAAATGGGCTAATTTAGGTTTCGACAATTCAGCTGATTTAGCATTTTTGGAAGGTTGGATTACTTCCCTATCCTATACAATGTACAAATGCTAATTTAAATATGTACATTCCCGCTTGAATAACAATGTACAAAAATGCTCGGGGTATACATACTGATCTAGAGGTGATTGGAAATGTATATTCAATTAAACGTAGAGACAAC